>CALJLD010000163.1 GCA_937982665.1 uncultured Planctomycetales bacterium | reverse complement strand
TTTTTGCGACACCAGTTGCCCAAGGCGTCCAGCTTGCTCACAACGACATTTTCCGGCAGATCTATCGCCACTTAAAAACTCCCTTGCGCCAGTCATAGGCGAAGCCCAGCGCCAACAGCGCGACAAACAACATCACTCCGGCAAAGACGAGATCGCGGCATTCGACCCAACCGCTGTTGATTGCCGCATCCACAGCCGAGAGATCGCCGTTCCCTACTTTTCCTCGACTGGCCACGGCCCAGGGATATATGAAAAGCAACTCAACATCGAAAACCAGAAACGCAATCGCGACGAGATGAAAGCGAATATCAAATCGCCGGCGGGTGTCGTGAATCGGGTCCATGCCGCTCTCATACGGCATTTCCTTGACCTTGGTGTTTCTCCGCGGTCCCAAGAGTCGTCCGGCCACCAACATGCCGACAGGCAGGGCCGTAGCCACGACAATAAACAGGAAAATTGGCAGTGTTTGGTCAAACATGCAAAAACCCGGCAACCATTCGTCGCCAGCTAGTGAAATCTTTCACAATCCATGAGGGAATCGTAACACAAGGCCCTTCGTCCAACAATCAAGCGATAGACACGAACCACGCAGCATTCTGCGACAAAAGCTGCCGGCGCGCAAAGGCGCAAACCAAAACGTCAAGCCAGCCCCGTCTGCCCATCCGCCACAGGTTTCCTTTCCCGAAACTCCTACTACACCTATACTTAAACGCATTCAAACCTCACCGTCCAGCCAAACATCAACCAAATTGGACCTCCTCGCCCTTCCAATCTTGAGAACCCCAAGCAGATGGCTGCCGCTGTTGATTGCGGCCATCCTGGGCCACTGGGTTTGCACGCCCCTACCGGCGTCGCCTCAGTTCAGCCGTGACGTCTCCATAGAACTCTCGCCGGCGAAACTGGATACGTTAGATCGGGCCGAACAGAAGCACTTGGATCGGGCCGAGGTCCTCTTCGCGGACGCTCAATGGGACGAAGGCATCGCAACGCTGCGACGAATCGTCGATGAATTTGGCGACAAACTCATCGAGATGCCGGCGGCAAGCGATGAGCCGGAAATCCGCCGCTTCCTGACGTTGCGGTCGTTTGTCCAGTGGCGAATCTCCGCACTGCCGCCCGCCGCCTTGGCAACCTATCGTCGCCAGGTTGATGCTCCGGCGAAGCAAGCGTTTGACGCGGCAGTCGCCGCGCACGACAGGGCAGCACTGCAGAGAGTTGTGGAAGATTACTTTTGCAGTTCCTGGGGAGATGATGCGCTGCTGGCTTGTGGAGATGCCGCGCTGCACGCTGGTGACGCGGACGCAGCTCGTGAGGCCTGGAGGCGGATCACGCCGTTGCCGCCGGCTTTGCTGACCACACAAAGTGAGCCGCTCCAGCGTCACTTTCACGAAATTCCGGAGCTGATCTTTCGGCCGTTGCGCAACAACCAAAACCTTCCAGCTGCCATGGGAGTCTTGCTCGATGAGTGGTACGAGTTGCAAGGAGCAGCCGACGAGGAATCGATGGCGTTTGCGTTTCGGCGGCTCAAGCCGAATCCTCCGTTACAGGTCCAAACGGAACTCGCAAGAATCTGGAAGCAGCAGCGCGTGATCACGGACTTGAGCTATCCGGATACCACACTGTCGGTTGCCGAAATTCATGCCCGCCTGATACTGGCATCGATCCTTTCGCAAGATCAGCAACGCGCGGAATGGGAACTGAGCGAGTTCGAAGCGGAGTTCGCCGACGCGGAAGGGCAATTGGCCGGACGACAAGTTGTGCTCAGCCAAGCGCTGCAGCAACTCCTTGCGGAAAGTTCAAGTTGGCCGGCGCTACCGGCAGAGCCGCATTGGTCGACCTTCGGCGGTGATGTGACACGGCAACGCATCGCGCCTGGCGAAATTGATATCCGCGCGCCGCTTTGGGAACGAGAACTCAAAGCGGTTAACGTTTCCGTTCCGCATCAGAATGATCCGCTGCGCAATCAACGGCCCGGCGAATCCGAAGGCCGCGTGCTCAGCTACTTCCCCGTGGTTTGGAAAGACGCCATTTTCGTTTGCGATCAGACGAAGATCTACGCGTTTCGCCTGATCGATGGAGAACCCTATTGGCCCGGCGGCGCGAATCGCAGTCCTGGCGAAATCTTCGCCGATTCCGGATCACCGATTCAGGTCCGCCAAGGTTACTTCGGCGCTCCGCGGTTCACCCTGACCATTCACGATGATCGCCTTTACGCGCGAATGGGGACTCCCATTACGGATCGACTTCGCGAAGGTCAGGAGCAAATCAACTTTCGTGAAGAGCACGGTTACCTGGTCTGTCTTGATCTGTCTCGCGAGGGACGCCTGCTCTGGAAGATTGAGCCTGACGCGCAAGATTGGGCCTTTGAAGGTACGCCCATTACCGATGGCCGACGACTATGGGTGGGCATGCGGCGCGGCAATCTTCAGCCGGAAGCCAACGTCGCGTGTTTTGACGTTGAGACACAACAAATGCTCTGGCGAACTCCCGTCTGTTCCGCAAATACGCCAGCGCGAAGTCTGAACAACGTGCGTGGACAAATCACGCACAACTTGCTCACGCTCGATCAGGGGACGCTGTACTACAACACAAATCTGGGTTGTGTCGCGGCCCTGGATACTCATTCGGGACGCATCCGCTGGGCAACTGCCTACCCACGAGAACCCAACGGGCAGGAGATCGACAAGCGGACGGACCTTGTTCATCTGTATCGCGATCTCAATCCGTGCCTTGTTGCGGACGGCCGGGTGTTCTTCGCGCCGGCAGATAATGCGCGGATCTTCGCGCTCGATGCGGCCAGCGGAATCCTGCATTGGAAATCTGTGCATGACAGCCCTGAAGATGCCAACACGCTGCTGGCCGTGGCAGGCGGCAACGTGATTGCCAGCGGCGATCGCGCTTGGTGGTTCCGCGCGAGCGGGGGCCGGTTCGTCAATCGTTGGCCGGAAAGTGAAACGCTGAATCCCATGGGCTTTGGCCGCGGGGTCTTGGTCGGTGATGATTTGTATTGGCCAACCAGGGGTGCGCTGCACGTGCTGGATCAAGCCGATGCTCGCCAGGTCAAACAGCCAATTGACCTCCGTGCTCACGGCGCCATTGGCGGCGGCAACCTGTTGGTATTTGGCGAATACGTCGTGCTGGTCAGCCCCGATATGTCGTCGGGCGCATTCCGTGACAAGATCACGGTCTATCGCCGTAGCGGCGGAGCGACGGAAGTCACTGCCCGGCGAAATTCAACTGCGGAAGGACCATCGCAGAATAACGAGGACGAGACTCGTCCAGGCAGGTAACCTGGATGCAATTAAATGTGATCGCCAGCAAGTAACAAAAGGGTAGCCCAGTTTGCTTGCAAACTGGGTTGACAAGAGGCAAGCGAAATTGAGCAGCTGGCGGGAAATGGACTTTGCTTCGCTGCGTTGATGTTGAAGGCAAGAGTCAGCACAAACAACACTAAGAAACGGAACACACTGCATCGAGGCAAACAATGCTTGAACAGGACGATGTGCAATCCGTGGCCCAGTTGAACGAGGCGTTCAATCGCATCACCACAGAATTGCGGAAAGCGATTGTCGGCCAGGATGAGGTCATCGAGCAGATCTTGATTGCCATGTTCGCCCGGGGCCATTGCCTGCTGGTGGGCGTTCCGGGTTTGGCCAAGACGTTGATGATCCGCAGTCTGGCGGACACGCTCTCGCTGAAGTTTAGCCGGATTCAATTTACGCCGGACCTGATGCCTTCTGACATCACGGGTACGGAAGTGATTCAAGAAGACAAGCAGACGGGCGCTCGCGAGTTTCGTTTCTTGCCCGGCCCGATCTTTGCGAATGTGATCTTGGCGGACGAAATCAATCGCACGCCTCCAAAAACGCAAGCGGCGCTTCTGGAAGCCATGGCCGAACACCAGGTGACCGTCGGCGGTGACCGGCATCGTTTGGATGAGCCGTTCTTCGTGCTTGCGACGCAAAACCCGATTGAACAGGAAGGCACGTATCCGCTGCCGGAAGCTCAGCTGGATCGCTTTATGTTCAACGTGTTCGTGGATTATCCAGAAGAGGATGAAGAGTTTGAGATCGTTCGCCGGACCACGGCTGATATAGATGTCTCGCTCACGCAATCTTTAAGCGGTGAAGAGATCTTGGGGCTGCAGAAGCTTGTTCGCCGCGTACCAGTGGCCGATCACGTCACGCGATACGCCATGCAGTTCAGCCGCTTAACACGGAAGGAAAAAGGCGAAGTGCCGGACTTCGTGCAAGAGTATGTCACTTGGGGAGCAGGCCCTCGTGCGAGCCAGTTCCTGGTGCTGGGCGCCAAGGCTCGGGCTGTCTTGCATGGCCGCTACCACGCGACATGCGAGGACGTGCGAGAAGTGGCCCGGCCGGTGATGCGGCACCGCATTATGACCAACTTCAACGCGGAAGCCGAAGGCATCAAGCCGGACGACATTGTCAACAGACTGATGGAGATCATTCCAGAATCGGAATCTCGCAATGACGCAGAGTTCGCGGACGCTCTTGGATCCTAAAGCGCTTGCCAGGCTGCAAGGTCTGGAACTGCGCGCGCGTTCCGTAGTGGAAGGCTACGTCGCGGGGCTGCATCGCAGTCCGCTGCATGGGTTTTCCATCGAATTCGCCCAGCACCGTGAGTACGCGCCCGGCGATGACTTGCGGCACGTGGATTGGAAAGTCTTCGGCCGCACGGACAAGTTCTATCTCAAACAATATGAGGAAGAGACCAACCTGATTGCGTATCTGTTGTTGGATACGAGCGAGAGCATGAGGTTTCAAGGCGGCAATTCCGCGATGTCCAAGTTGGAATACGCCCAAACCGCGGCCGCGGCTTTGGCCTATTTGATCTTGAGGCAGCGTGACAGCGTCGGCCTGGTCACGTTCGATAAGGAAATCCGTACACTGGTGCGTCCCGCCGGTCAGGCTGCCCACCTGAAGCAGTTGATTCAAGTCATGGAAGAGACTGTCCCGGAGCGAAAGACCTCGACAGGGCCGATCTTTCACGAACTGGCCGAGCGGTTCAGCAAGCGCGGCGTTGTGATTATCTTCAGCGACTTGTTTGATGACGTGCCTTCGCTGCTGGCAGGTTTGAAGCACTTCCGCCACAAGCGGCATGATGTGATTGTTTTCCACGTGTTGGACGCGGACGAGTTGGAATTCCCGTTCAAGCAGCCGACTCGTTTTCGTGGGATGGAGGAACTGCCGGCGGTCATGACCAATCCGCGCAGCCTTCGCAAGGCGTATCTCCGCGAGTTGGAGCGGTTCCGCAAAGCCGTCCGCGCGGGATGCCATGATCATCGAATCGAATATGTCGAGATGCGAACGGACAAGCCGCTGGATCAGGCGCTAACCAGTTATCTCGCTCACCGGATGGACCGCTCGCGCGTATAATCTATGTAAGCACGTTCGCCCGATTGAAGGATCGACTCGGGCGAGAACCACTGCCTTGAGGGATCGCAGCAGAAGATGTCACTGACCTCATCCAATCATTTCTCTTCCAGCGAGATCACGCTGGCCGCTGGCGGTGCGGCGGGTCCAACTGGTTTGGCTCCGTACGCTATGCGTGATGCGGACAGCCGAGGGCGGCGATATGAAGAGCCGTCGCATGCGTATCGCACCGCGTTTCAGCGAGACCGCGACCGAATTGTCCATTGCGAAGCCTTTCGCCGGTTGAGTGACAAGACGCAGGTCTTCACTGGCGAGATGGGCGATTATCATCGCACGCGGCTGACCCACACCATGGAAGTGGCGCTCATCGCCCGCACAATGGGCCGCGCGCTTCAACTGAATGAAGACTTGATTGAAGCTTTGGCCTACATGCATGACCTGGGCCATCCGCCCTTTGGACACTCCGGCGAGGAGGCGCTCAATCAATGCCTGGCCGATGTTGGCGGCTTCGACCACAACTCGCATGGCCTGGCGATTGTTGAAGACATCGAGCAACGATATCCGGAATTTCCCGGCCTTAACCTCAGCCTGGAGTTGCTGGAAGGGCAAACCACTCGGACCAAGGGCAGCCGCAGTCAAACAAAACAGCCAGAGAAAAAGTCGCCGCTGTTGGAAGTGCAGGTTGTGGACGCGGCGGACAGCACCGCCTATGACGCGCACGATGCCGACGATGCTTTGGAGCTTGGCCTCATTTGCTGGGAAGAGCTGTTGGAGATTCCCCTTTGGGCGGAGACGGCGAAACGCGTCAGCAGTCATTACGCGAACTTGTCCGCTCGCCAAAGAGCCAAGGCCGTTGTCCGTGACTTGATCAATCGCCTGGTTGGCAGCGTGCTGGAAAATACTTCGCAAGCTTTAGGCAAAGCGGCGCTAGCAAGCGTGCAAGATGTCAGGACGATGCCGATCCTGGTTGGCCCCAGCGCGGAGTTGCGGGCAATGAAAGCCGAGTTGGAACGATTCCTCTACGATCGCGTTTATCGCCATCCCAAGGTTCTGGATGTCCGCAACGAGGCTCAAGCTCAACTGCGCGCGTTGTTCGAGCATTTCTCCGCACGGCCTGACGAAATCCCGGACGACCACAAGCAAAGAATCGAACGAGTTGGCCCAGCCCGAGCGGTGGGTGAGTATCTTGCATGCTTGACGGATCGACATGCAATGCGTTTGTTTCAGCAGACAAAGCTTTAGGTCAGCGTCAGATCACAAAGATGGAGCGAGTGACTATGGTCCGATGGTTGACATGCGCGGTTGTTGTTGTGTCGGCACTGTCTGCCGGTGAACATCGCTCGCCGTGTTAATGCAGTAACAGCTACGATTTGGGATGAATCAATGCGAATTCTCGTCACCGGCGGAGCCGGATTTATTGGCGGTTGCTTTGTGCGCCAAACGCTGGCCGAGCAAGACGATTGCGAGATCATCAATCTCGACAAGCTGACCTACGCCGGCAACCTGGATTCGCTGGCGGATGCGCAGAATGATTCGCGGCATACGTTCGTCCACGGGGACATTGGCGATGCCGATTTGGTTTCGCGGCTTTTGGAGGAACATCACCCTGATGCGATTGTGCACTTCGCCGCGGAATCCCACGTGGATCGGTCGATCGATGGCCCGGCCGCTTTCTTGATGACCAACGTTGTTGGCACGTTTGCGCTGTTGGAATCGGTGCTTGCTTACTGGCGCGACTTGCCTTCCGAGCGCGCGGAGCGATTTCGTTTCTTGCATGTCAGCACGGATGAAGTCTACGGATCGCTGGGCGAAACAGGCAAGTTCACAGAAACAACAGCCTATGCACCCAACTCGCCGTACGCGGCTAGTAAAGCCTCGGCCGATCATTTTGTTCGCGCGTTCCATCGCACGTACGGCTTGCCGGCGATCATCACGAACTGTTCCAACAATTACGGGCCGTATCAGTTTCCGGAGAAGCTGATTCCGCTGATGATCCTGAACGCTGTTGAGGGCAAGCCGCTGCCAGTTTATGGCGACGGGCAACAAGTCCGGGATTGGCTGTTTGTTGAAGACCATTGCCGCGCACTGGATGTGGTCTTGCGGAACGGCGAGCCGGGCGACGTCTATAACATCGGCGGTGACGCGGAGCAGGCGAATCTCAACGTGGTGTTGACCATCTGTGGCCTGGTCGATGAATTGAAGCCTGGCTTGCCCCACGCGCCGTGCGCCAACTTAATCACCAACGTGACTGATCGGCCGGGGCATGACCGCCGCTACGCAATTGATGCTGGGAAAATCCAACGCGAACTAGGCTGGCGCCCCAGCGTGGACTTTGCCGCTGGATTGCGGGCGACTGTGGAGTGGTATCTATCCAACCCGGAATGGGTCCGCCGTGTCAGTTCTGGCGAGTACCGCCAGCGTCTCGGGCTTGCCGGCAGCCAAGTCGACAAGCAGCCTTGCTAGTCGCACAAATTGTGCTCTTGGATCTGCTCCGTGGAATGTATGGCCACAAACGTCACGCCAGGTCTCCAAAGACTGGCAAAAGCCAGCCTGAGCAGACGCAGCCGCCAACCCCCTCGGCAAAAAAAGAAGAGCCCGCAAAACGCGGGCTCAAGCGGAGAGGACAGGAGACTACTTGCCCCGAGTCGTAACTCATTCGCTTTGAAGTGTTTGCGGCGGCAAGTCGTTTTCTCCCTGCAACTTCCGTTGATTGAAGCCTGATCTTTGTCGCGCACGGACTCTCAAGTCGTATCAATACGTGTGGCACACTGTGCCACGCGTGTTGCCCGGCATCTCCAATCAAGGAGATGTCAGAATGGCAACCAAGAAGTCGGAACAATCGAATTCCAAGAAATTTGAAAATGCCAACGCGCGAACGCCAAGCCACCGTCATGACGGCGCGCTGCCACGACCGCAACGAAAGCGGAAGCGGAACAAAGACGACCGTGGTCTACCACCGGATAAGGAGCTGGTGAGGCTGGCACAGCACTATTTGGCGGAGCAGCACCGCCATTGGCCCGAGCTAGTTGCGCAGGGCTTGCTTCCGGAAGCAACACCCGCCGTGCTGGCCGAAATGGTGCAGGATTTCAAAGCTCGCCATCGCGGAGAGGCCGTACCCAAGGACGCAGTGGGCGCCTTTCTTAGGACGGTCAAACTCCTCGCTGGGCTTTATGGTCGGTACTCATGTGAAAATAGCGATCCGCTGTCCATCCTGGACCAGATGACGAATTGCCTCTGCAAGGCGCGCGAAGAAGGGCGATTTGTCCCTTGGAACTACGTCTATGCGGATTACTCCACCTCGGGCCTTTCCGCCTCCCGGCTTGGATATTCCTCGTACAAGGCGCTACTCAAAGAATGCGATTCGGTTGACACGACATATGTCGACGACTTTACCAGGGCAAGCCGAGACGAACTCGAGTGGTGGAAGTTAGCCCATCTCTGTCGACGACTGAATCGTCGAATGATTGGTGCGAGCGATGGATTCGACCTGTCTACTCCAGACTGGGATATCAAGATTACGCTGTTCGCACTACTTTCCCGATTGTTCTTGCGAAGTCTCCGGGAAAAAGTTCATCGCGGCATGAATGGAGCCGCCCGTCGTGGCAGTACTCTCGGCAAGCTGCCATTGGGATTTACGCGTAAGCCGGTCCAGGACGAATCTGGAAATGTCGTTCGGCGTCCTAATGGACGTCCGTTGCACGAGCGTACGCACGATGAAGCGACGATGCAGGACGTCATTCGAGCGTTCGTGCAGTTCATTGACGACTCATGGAGCTATACGCGGATTGCCAAAGATTTCAACGCTCGGTCAGTCGAAGGTTGGGATGGTTGGGATGCAGGAAACATAAGAAAGATGCTAATCAATCCTGCGTATATTGGCGTTTTCATCTGGAACAAATACCGCAATGTCTTTGACGAGGAGTTGCAAAAACGAGTTAAGATCAAGAATCCCCCATCGAAATGGTCTGTCGACTACAAACCCAAATTGGCCTTAATCACGAAGGAGCAATGGCGGGCAGCTTGCCGAAGGGCAGCAAAGATCCGGAGTGAAGATCCCCGTACGGGTAAGAAGCTGAGTCGAAACGAGAAAAGCGCGACCACGCTCTTCAGTGGAACGCTATTCTGTGAGTGCGGCCGCGAACTCACGCTGGCTCGCTCAGCAGGGAAATTCAAGCAGTTTCATTGTGTTTGCGGCGTTCGGAAGCAGCACGGATGCAAACTGCGCAATTCCAAGAGTGTTGCCATCATCGAGAAATGCCTTCTGGGGTATCTGAGGAGTTCCATTCTCACGGAGGAGTTCGTTCAGCAAGTGGTTCGCGAGGCGAATGAACACCTTAAACGAGATGAGGCTCGCCCTCGTACCGATCTCAAGCCTCTCAGGGCCAAAGTGAAGGCAACGAAGAAGGAGGTCAACCGTTTATTCGAACGACTGACCAATTTGGTCGACTCTGCCACGATGCGGGCTTACGAGCAGCGGATTGCTAAACGGCAGCGGGAATATGAAGAGTTGCAGAATAAGTTGCGGGCTGCGGAGGCTGAAAGCAAAAAGACTCCACCACCGCTGAAGCTAGCACGTGTCAATGACTATTTGGAGGACATGCGGGAATTGCTAGATGGTGATATCCCCGCTGCAGCTGAGGCGATTCGTATTCTCACGGGACGAATCACGATAAGCCTCGGAGAGAATCCTAACGGCAGACAAGGCATTCCGTGGATTGCGAAGTTTTCCCCGAATGTCGTGAGCTTTTTGGCAGAGATCGCGCAAAAGAAGGATTATCCAGATCGCGTATCTTTGGGGTACCTAAGACGGCGGAACTGGATAAAGCCGAAGGTGACAATCGTCACAGTGGAAAAAACTCCCAAGTACGAAGCATTGGGACCGGTCTTTTTGAGACTAAGCCGCGAAGGCTCCAGTGATAGCGCCATCGCCGCAGCCTATAACACAACTCCGCTGTGCGTCAGGGAAGTCATCCGGTTCGCCAAAACCGGAGAGCGTCCACGTTGGAATAAAGGCAAACAATCGCAGCGCAAAAGCACGAAAACAACATCGCAGGACAACCGCAAGAAATCGATCTACAAGCAGATAGCGCCAATCGTCCAAGAGTTGTGGGACAACAAACGGCTAACGCTCGATGAGATTCAGGATGTCCTGAGGGATGAACATGGAATCGGTGTTTCAACGAGTACCATCCGACGTGCCTATTATTTCGCCCGCAGCGACCTCGCGACTTTGGCAGCCGAGAAGGGGGAAAGTTTGGGAAAAGGCCAACCTCGTAACACTCGTGCTGGGAAGACACGTGCCAAGATTTTACAATTGCTCAAACAAGGCCTGCCTGTGAAGCAAGTAGCTGCGGACGTTGATTGCAGCGTCAATACTGTCTATCGCGTCCGGCAGCAGCTTCGAAACTCATCCGGAGGCTGCAGCCTGAAGGAGGCTGGAGTACCATAACTGGCGAGTCCGGAAGCGACGGGACTCGCCAATTTGCTTTCCGTTGTGGTTAGGCTTTCAACAAACTTCGTTTCTCGGCAGATGCCCGATAAGTTTCTTCAGAGTTTCCAAATTTTGGAAAACGTCATGCCTTAGACCAGAAAGCAGGGAGTTGATCCGAACTTGCTCCAACGTGCCTGATTCCATTCCCGATCGGCGTGATTTACCATCCGGTTTGTAAGATCACAAATAGGATGGTGGTATGCACCGACAAAAAAACTTGATCCAGTGGATTGGCTACAGCGACCTTCGAGCGTTGGCGGCTTATAGGCCGCCGGCACTTAGCGATAAGATAATGGACGAGATCGGCGGAACGCTGGCGAAAGCCGGTGATCGCGGATCGACAAAAACGCTGCTCGACAAACAGCGGACGACTTGTACAACTCCCTCGTCCAACGTGCCTTTAAAGGGGAGCTCTAACCTTGCCGATTACTCATCTCCACAGCTACCTAATCCACCCAGGCAAGAACCTGAAGGCGTCTGACCGCCGTCCGATCCGGGGCACGACTTTGGACTTGTCGGGGCAACTCTACACGATGCTGAGCAAGATCTATGATCGCGCTCGCGAAGACTGCACAACGGCAGTCTCATTCACGACAGACAATCAGTCAAACGACGCCCGCGACCTGATAGTGAGTTACGCGAGCCGCCCACGCCGCGACGCGGGCCACAAACTCGCAAAGCGGCTTCAGACATTCACTGATGGGACACCCGGAATGGGGCTGCTGTTTCTCGTGCGAGGCAAGGAAGGAACCAAAGTTCGCACGGTCATCTCCCGTTTTCCGGCCGACGTGGGGATTCTCGCGGAGGAACAGGATGGAAGCCTGACAGTCGAATACCTGGAGAAGGTGTTCATGAGGAACTCCCACAAGTACAAGGCCGCCTTCTACGAGCACTCGTCACTTAAGGCCGGCTACTGGAAGGGCCATGTGGTAGACCACCAGATTTCGTATGGCGTAGTCAGGTCTGTGTCTGACTACTGGGTGATCGACTTTCTCGCGTCGAACTGCCTGACGACTCCGGCACTTGGATCAGCACGACTTGCCAAGATGCTGGGGGAGGCCGTCAAGAAAGCTCCCAATCCAACAGTGCGGGATGAACTGGTCTCCGCAGCGAGGCTTGTCCCAAATCTCGTTGGCAAAAAGGTCAGCGGCGACCTGGTTTCGAAGCAATTCTCTCTGTCTCCAGAGGCAGCTTCTGTGTTGAGCGATGAGGCGAAAACGGAGGAACTTTACAAAGAGGAGTTCATTCTCGATAGAGACGCATTTACAGAAGTCCTCTCCTACAAGTCCGTCGAACTGGATACCGGAGCAATCCTGTCGGCACCCTCCAACGAATTCGACACAGTTTTCGTTGAAGAAGTCTTGGACGAGTCAAACGGCCTTCGGCTCTACAAGACACAGGGAACTGTGGCCGACCAGCGATTTAAAAAGGTTAAGCCATGAACACCTTATCGGCAAAATACACAGAGCGATACAACCTCGTGCTCAAGCCTCTCGCTGAGGCCTTGAATGAATTCTTGGAAGGGGTCTTTTCAAAGACAGAGTGTGTGTGCCGCCTTTCAACGCGAGCCAAGGCGATTGACAGCTTCTTGGAAAAGGCAGAGCGAACCCAGGATGGAAAGCACAAATACAATGACCCTCTCAATCAAATCCAAGACCAGCTTGGAGCCCTGATCGTCACACGCCTGCTGTCGGAAGTGCCAACGGTTTCCGATGTCGTGGACAAGTATTTTTCTCGCATCGAGCGTCAGACCATCGAACCAGATTCAGAATCAGAATTCGGCTATGTCGGCGAACACTACATCCTGTTCATTCCCAATGACATCTTATCTGTGGTCCCTTCGGAACACGATGTGGATTTCTTCGAACTTCAGATCAAGACGCTGTTTCAGTATGCATGGTCTGAAACAAACCACTTGATTGGCTACAAGCGGATTGCCCGCCTAACCTCAGACCAGCGGAGAAGGTCGGCCTTTGTGGCTGCCCAAGCATGGGGAGCAGATCGTGCCGTCGATGAGCTCTACGAAGAAGTGAATGCGGGCACTCAAAGCGAGGCTACCGATGCTTGAATGGCTTAAGATCCTTGGCCGCGTCGTTTATGACCGCCCAATGCGAATGCGGTTAATTGGCTACCGCCCCGTCGTAATGTGCCTGATTCAGGCAACGGACTCGGAGAAGTACCTGTTCGTTCGACCAGCCGAGAAGCCCGATGCGTTCATGTCTCCTCAAGAAGGCATTGAGGCAAAAGAATCAATCGAGGAAGCAGCCGCCAGGGGTCTGAATGCAGAGCTTGGGATCGCAGAGAATCAAATCCATTTCCGGCGATCCGCGTGGCTGGGCAGTCGGAAGATCCCCGAGCAAAAGGGAGAGCGGGATATCCAGTATTCCCTGGTCAAGATGCGTGGCAAGGCGTACTACGCGGCCTTGATCAAGATGCCTGAGTCCACCACGATAAAGTGCAACAACGCAGAGATCGCTGGTCATGAATGGCTGGACCTTGAACAAATTCGGGAGCGTTTGCCGACGAATTCTGAGCGAAAGCAGGAATTGATACGCTCAATGTTCAAAAAGCTTCTCCAGATCAACAGCCTCTGAGCGGGACCACAAGAACCATCGCATTCGCAACATTCTTGAAGACCTCAAAGCCATCCGGGAGAAATTGTTGGCTCTCTCCGACGATATCTGGCTGTCCATCGATCACAACGATGCCGAGGCCCTCGATCGCGGCTATCAGTTCAAGAAGTCGTACAACGAGAAGCTGTCTGCCTTCGACACGTTGGCCAGCGACGTTCCGAGACCATCCAACAATTCACGCAGTCCGGCTGGAGTCACAAGAAGAAACCGGTACCGAGGATGAAGCGGCGAACGAACGGATCGTAAGTGAACTCAGGTCCGCAAGCTACTACTAAACAAGCACCTGCCTGCAGTTGAAATCGCTAGGAAGGCTGGCTGCAGTGTGGGCACTGTCTACCGAATCAAGCAAGCACTGCGGGCAACTGCCGAGTAGGCAATGCAGCACGATTCACGACAAATTGCAAGTAGATCGGGGGGTAGACCTTGGTGTTGCGTGGATCAGATTCTCAACAACGGGCCACTTATAATCGACGAAGTCCAAGAAGCCCTAAAGATCAGACAGGAGATCAGTGCGTTAACAGCGACGATAAGGCGGGCATACTATGAACTCCGAGATGAATTGGCTGAGCAAGCAGTCGAGAATGGCGAGAAGTTTGGAAAGCTTCGGCGACGCAACTCTCGCGCGGCAAGAACTCGTGCGAAAGTCCGAGAAATGCTACGGCGGGAACTACCTGTGAAGCAGATCGCAGAAGAGGTCGGATGCAGCGCTAACACGGTGTGTCGCGTAGGCCAGCAGTTGCGACCAGCTGGCAAGAATGGCTTGGCGTGACTGGATCCTTGACGTTGCAACATCGTGTACTGAGGCTGCAGAGCATCACAAGAAGCTCAACTAGAAGTTATGGGGAACACAATGCTATTAAGCGGGCTGACGGCAAATCAGCGCTACAGCAAGGTTCATCCACGAAGTCGGCCCCCGCTGGTGAAGGTGGCTTAACTGTCGTAATAACATCCGCTCGCGCAGAATCGCGTTGTTCTCTCAACTCTCAGCTACGCACGAATCCATGATTTTCGGAACGGTATGCGCTAGTGTGCGTACATACAGATCTGTGAGAGCCCCGCAGCGGCAACACCCGGGGCCTCAGGGTCCTGTTCAATTCTTGCAACTTCGCCGCACGCCAGTGAAACGTCGCATCGATTGGGATAAGCTGAGGCAGTGCCGAATCGAAATTCGGAACGCCACAATCGCGATTCATCTACGACGTTGTGGCATGTCCACAATTGATGGCGATCCGCTTAGATGTCGCTTCATTACTATTTCTGAGCACTCCAGTTCACTCTACTTGGGCACGACGACTCTCAGCGGTTTTAGTGAAAACGGTCAAGATCTATCGCTTGCAGATCACAATGCAAGCTACTGAGGACATCTCGCTGCCGCCACATCATGGTGCTGTGCTCTATGCGCTCTTAGCGGCCGCCTATGGCCATGCAGTTGGCACTGAGCCAGTCTTTCCGGACGGCGTGATGCTCGACGTTCCTGAGCAGTGCCGTCCATCGATCTATGTGCACGATGAGTACAACTTTGGCATGACAATCTTGTCAGCGTCCGTCGAGGACCTCAAGTTGCGTTATCGGCGAATTGTCAACGGGCTCAACGCCTTGGGTTCACAATCGAGAGAAGCAAACATTCGCTTGGGAGGTAACTTTCAAGTTGTAGCGATCACTGACCTCGTCGCCCAAAGGCAGCTTGATTTCAAAGCGATGCCCACGTCGATTTCGCGCGAAACGGTTTTGCGAGATATTGATACGGTCAAGCAGCACGGCGAAGTCACGATTCGCCTCACCAGCCCCCTCCGATGTCAGCGCAGTCGAGAACACCGCAAGGATGGGCATCGCTACTTGGACGACTCCCATTTCTCAATCAAGGTCTTCTTGCGGCGACTCATTCACCGTTTGTCGTCACTCGGCGTGATTCAGCAGGCAGCCAAGCCAACAAGCTTGTCCTTGACTCTTGAGCAGCATTCGCTTGTTTGGCTTGACGTAGCGTACGGAGTGAAAGGGAAACGTAAGTCACTCGGTGGCTGTTTGGGTGAATTTCGGCTGGTAGGGGATCTCTCGGAGTTCGCCCATCCTCTCGTGCTCGGGCAATACATTCGCGTTGGCGAATCGGCACGGTTTGGTTTTGGGGCGTATCGCATTGCGGAATTGGGTGAGGACAAGTTTGCATGCCGGCGAGCTCAGTCGCTGGCGGAACTCGCCTTTGAACCTGCTCGTGTGGATGCACAAGCAGTCGAGCACAGCCTTGCCGCGGGAGTGTTAACTCTCGCCGCCGAAAACGCAAAGCGAGCGCGACACGCACCATTAGCTCCAATTCGATTTGAAATCCAAGAAGACGACGGGCGATCAAGGGCGTTGTCACTGCCCCAACCGGTCGACCTCGCATTGCAGAGACTAGTCGCCGATCTACTCGCGCCATCATTGGATGGGTTTTTTGAAGCTAGTTCACTCGCTTACCGACGCGGCTTTGGCCGGCACCGCGCCGCAAAGCGAGTCCAGGCAGCTTTCCGTGACGGATTCCATTGGGCTGTGCGCGCGGATATTCACCGGTTCTTCGACACGATCGATCACGAGTTGCTGCGTCGCCGTCTCGACGCCTATGTTCAAGATGACACCTTGGTGTCTTTGATCATGAGTTGGATCGAGATTGGAGCACCTTTCCCCGGGCATGGGCTGCCGACCGGGGCACCCATTTCGCCTATGCTTTCAAATCTCTTCTTGGATCAATTTGACGAGGCCGTGGAAGCAGACGATGCACGGCTTGTCAGATACTCTGATGACATGCTGATCCTCTGTCGTACGCGTGACGACGCCACAAGGCTCTTGCAACAAGCCAAAACGGCAGCCGATGAGTTGCAGTTGTCGCTCAATACACAGGGTGTGAGCAAGCTGACGCAACCCTTTTCGTTTTTGGGCTTTGACTTTTTCCTTGATGCCTCATGGAGCAAGTCGGAGCTTGGTGAACCCAAACGAATTGAGGACCTGGGGTGGTTTGATGCAAGCAGCGTCGCCAATCCAGCGCGCGCGACAGGCCGGATTTCCCTTCCCGGCGAAAACGCCAACGCCCCGGTCGAGCAAGGGACAACGGTCATCATTGGCCCAGGGGCATTGCGCATCGAGGCAAATGCAGCAATGCTGAGCTGCGAATATGCCACGCCGAGAAAACTCTTGCACGTCGACGCTCAGGACACGCAGTCCATCGTTATTCTTGGCGCTATCTCCATCGACGCTTCCTTTTGGCGCGCCCAAGCCAAGTATCAATGGGACTGTTACCTGTCCGACCGTTCTGGCAACCTAACGGCTGTGATTGAGCGGCCGTCTCCACACTCCTCACCTGCAATGGTTGAGAATCAGTTGCGCGCAGCGCGAGATGGCGCGCAACGCCTGGATTTCGCTCGTGCGATCGTTTCTGCAAAACTCAAAAACTACTCTGAACTTGCCAAAGCGGTTGCGGTCTCCAAGACGAGGCGTCTTGCCGACAAGCTTCGTTCATTCTCGGAGCAAGCCAGCGCTTCAGCGTGCATTGACCAGATACTTGGGCTTGAAGGGGCGGGCGCAGCCGCTTGGTACGGTTCTTTCTCCGCCCATTTGGACAGTCGGTTCCCGTTTGAACGGCGCGTCAAACCAAGAGCCGACGATCCCGTAAACGTCATGCTGAACATTGCCCAGACTACTCTCTACCGGCTGAGTGGACTCGCCGTCAAACGAGCGGGGATGCTGCCATCGATTGGGATCTTTCACACGCAGCGAGCAGGCCATTTCTCGCTCGCGTCCGATCTTCAAGAGCCTTTTCGCTTCCTCATGGATCGCGCCGTCATTGAAGCCAGTCATACAATCCGCCCTAGCGACTTTCGCCGGGCAAAACCGCAGTCACGTTTTCCCCTCATTATCTTGCCTGGCGCCTCTCGGCGGCTTGCTGAGACGGTGCACCGTGTGCTGCACCTACCTTGCCGTGACCATGGGGGAGAGTTGATGTCCTATCGGCAGCACATCTTTCGCCAGGCAAGGCAACTTGCCGCGGCACTCAACACGGACCTCACAAACTACACACCGTTCCATTGCGCGAGCGCGATTCCCTAAACACGAGTGACGAAAAGGTCAAAAGATGGCCCATCTGCTTGTCGCGTACGACATTTCTGCTCATGGCGCAAGACAGCGTGTCGCACGTATCCTGTTGGAGTACGGGCGTCGTGTACAACGATCCGTCTTTGAGATTCAGGCGCAGCCTGAAGATCTGCGCGAAGTCCGACGACAAGTTGGGCCGTTATTGTCGATGCAGGATGCGTTTGACATCTATCCCATTGATCTGCGAAACCTCGCGTCCAGAATCCGCTGGCAAAGACCACCGCGGAACCGAAGTGTCATTCTGGCTTGAGGGCGATTCCCGGTGTTTCGGAGCTGGGAGATTGGGACAACGCGGACAGAACGTGTAGAATATGCCTGCAGCGGATGGCAGTCGCCTCAAATGGGCACGGTCCGCAAGAAGACAGCTAGTCGCACGGACGAACGGCAGTTGGGGGAGATGACCCACGGTTCCAAATGCGGCAGCAGAACACCAACGTCGCCGTTGGCATGGTGAATGTCTTTCCATTACGAGGAGCAAGTCGTCGTGGCAGCCACATCGCAATTCGTTGGAGCAAGCTGGCTTAGCATGGTTCTTTGCCACTCGCTCGGAAAATTGGCTGTCGCAAAATGAGCGCCTGCAGGTGCGATTGAAATAATAATGATTGATTCGTCACGTTGTCTGGAAAGTCGCAAAATGAGCGCCTGCAGGTGCGATTGAAATGACCGTGAAGGCCATTAATACAGCACCAGTGTCGCAAAATGAGCGCCTGCAGGTGCGATTGAAATGAATTCCGAGCCATTCGTAGTATGGATCGAAGGTCGCAAAATGAGCGCCTGCAGGTGCGATTGAAATGGGATGCGCTAAACCATTTGAGTACAACTCCGTCGCAGAATGAGCGCCTGCAGGTGCGATTGAAATTTCCACCGTCCCGATAAGGGAAGAAACGAAAGCCGTCGCAGAATGAGCGCCTGCAGGTGCGATTAAAACGACTTGACGAAGATGAAGGCTACGTCGTGGTTGTCGCAGAATGAGCGCCCGCAGGTGCGATTGAGACGTCACCTCCAAAGAAAGAACGAGAAACGTGAAGTCGCAGAATGAGCGCCTGCAGGTGCGACTGAAACTGCTTTTCACGATACCCGTGGTATTCATCCTTCAACCGAAGATCGTCGCAGAATGAGCGCCTGCAGGTGCGATTGAACAACGACGCCGAGCCAACTCATTGATTGGCCGAACACGCAGATCAACGGCTTGGCCGGCGGTTGCTGAAGAAATCATGCGCGGCCATTGATCCAGAACTCAAACGGGCATCTGGCGCTCGTTTGCCGCGCGCGGCGTGAATTCTGTGACTCGTCGCCGCGATGAACGTGTGAATGGGCGACTGGGATTATCGCACCGAGAGGTCCTGCTTGTGCTGGGCGCAGAAATTGTTCATGAAGCCTGCTCGCCCGGCCTATCGCGGCGCCGTCGTTGCCGGCCACGCGACTTTTTATGCTTGCCTTTTCTTGGCTCGTTGCTCCTCGGCGTCGGTCGGATACCGGAAAGCGATTTCAGTCGGCTTGGCCCAGGCGACGATTAAACGGACAACGGTTCCGACTTCGGCATCGGACGGAACATCGCCTGTGTTTTGGATTGCGCCGGCGATGCCAGTCCCAAGATGCCTGGCTCTCCAGCCCCCCTTGCGGGTCCTTTCCTCCAGGAGAATTGCCTCGTCGATGTCGCCCGCGACCGGGAGACTTGGAGCGGCAGCCTGCGGGTTCGACGGAATTCGTTGCTGATGGGCTAGCTCGTAGTCCGTCGCCTGCCGAGGCTGGCACGGTTCGCCAAAGCGACCATAGCCGACTGCCGTCTTGGCTCCCGCGCCGAGCCACTGGAGGGCTTCCTGGAGCCAGATTTCGACTGTCGCCAGGTGTTCGCGTCCCGTTATTGTGCGGGGAGCAAAAGCGAATTGGAATTGCGCGCCTTCAGCGACTACGAGAAACGGAATGGGAGTCGGGCTGATCCAGTCGCCCGGCGGTTTGCCCTCTTGGTAATACTCGCCGGAGTGGGGTGTCCTTACATCGAGTTCAATTCTCAGGGGACGAATCGGAATGGCGTCAAGAATGATCACAGTTCCTGCTTGTGCTGAGCGATCCTCGCCCCGAGTTTCACAACCGAGGATTTCGTCGAGCGAAGCTCGCCGTGCATCATCATCTTCCCATTGTGAGGCCCAAGACCGAATCGTTCCCTTGATGCTGGAACCTGGCAGATACGGAGTTCCCAGTGTGGGATGCCAGGCGAAGCCGTTGTCAACCGGGTGCTCCCTTCCCAGGCCAGTGACAAAACGACTCTCCGTCTGCAGCGGGATACTCCTTCCCTTAATCAACTCGATCAAATTTTGCTGACGTCGAGCGAAGTCGCCGAGAGAGGACGCATCACCGATGGGACGCCCCCCGGCAATCGTACGAATCCAGTCCGGCTTTCGCACTTCGGGAGCCAACCATTGGCCCGTCCAGCGATCACAGAACTTGTCGTACCAAAGGCCGACATGAGCGGCCGTGGGACACGTGGAGGTTGCCCTCGAGGCTGAACCGTACAAAGGCCGGGGTAAGGGCGTGTCACTCTGTCTTGCCATCTTGCGCCTCCACTTCCGACAAATACGCCTGGGCGAACTTTTTCAGCCATTCGAGATAGGCCAGGGCCTCCACCTGCGCTCGAATGTACTGTCGTTGACCGCTTCCGATCACAGCTTGAACGAGACACGCCTGATTTGCATACACAGCGTGCTCGCCCTGGCACAGCCAGCCGTGCAGGTGGTCGTAAAGCAGCCGGTGGGCATCTTCGTTTGCTTGCTTACCCTTCGCCTGAGCCAGCAACATGGCACAAGCCTGACCGAGACCATTCATCACGATGTTGGCCGGCAGGCTGTTCGCGTAACTGAGATACTCCTGGGGATACTTTTTCGCTTTTCCTTGACGCTTTTCGTCAGAGCCGGCATCGTCAATCTGTTTCTTTACGATGCCCAGAACTCCCTTGACGCTCTTGAACGCATGCTGGGATCGCAGCTGATCGCGTGTGAGGTTCTGACTCATCACTGACCACCTTTCAATGGTTCACTCACGGCGAACCAGCCTTGGCCGACGGTCTCGTTGCCGCCGACTTGGAGGTAGGGCATTCCCTCGAACAGCTTCTGCGCCTTCTCCAAGGCTCCGTTGCTGCGTTCGGCCAGCACGAGATAGAACAGAGAATCAGGCGGGAGCGTTTCCTCGTACCAGAGATTCTTGCTCGTCTTGGTCTGTTCGTCGAGCACATTGCGAGCATTGACGGAGAGTCCGTACCGCGCGAACCAAGCAAAGCTTTCGTCGGAAACGACAACGAGTTGGTCATCGAGTCGGCTACGCACATCCGGCTGCTTGCCGTGGAGAATGAGCGGCTTGAGAATCATTGTTAGCCCTTTAGGCAGCGGCCCCGCATGCGCAAATTGTCGTTCTTCTAGGAATAGGTCGCCGCTATCCACGCCGAGGTAACGTGGAGACTCGCCATCATCCGTACCCAAGGCGCCGAAATCGAAGTCTGAATCGGCGAGGGACACTCTGCTTCGTCTGCAGTCCCGCAGAAAGCGTTCGATTAAGTGGGGGCAAGTGACCCACATGAACTGCGACGTGAGGCTGCGAACCGGGAGCAGCACCAGGCGGGCGTCAGAGATCAGAAGCCCACCAGCTCCACCAGAGTCGCCCGAGTCACCCTCGACAAGTTCTGCCGATCCGAACAGGAACCGTCGGTCGTCAGGATTCGTCTCGCGATCACGGCCGGCCCCCAACAATGCCCCCTTCATACTCGATCCCACAATGACTGGGTAATCGGTCGCCGCCTCGCGAGCCACGGGAAGGTCTACGAATCCTGACGATCGCCCAGCTCCGGGATGAATGGAGGATTCGGCCAGGAGGCCATACAGATACGTTTTCATAGTTATTCTCCATTGGGCCGAGGCCAGGCACCCAAGGCGATCTGCCCCAGCCCGTACTGTGTTTGGTCACCGATGTGCTTGCCATGCATGTCAAGAATGGCGTCAACCGCGTCCTCTTGTGTTTTGCAGAA
Source organism: uncultured Planctomycetales bacterium (assembly GCA_937982665.1). Taxonomy (GTDB): domain Bacteria; phylum Planctomycetota; class Planctomycetia; order Pirellulales; family S012-138; genus CALJLD01. The sequence goes on along the minus strand of CALJLD010000163.1, from coordinate 28,923 downwards.
CCAAGTCGATCCGGTAGGCAGATAGGCTCGCAGCGGGAGCGGTTCGCGATGAAGTGAATTCCAACCGCCGATTTGGATCGGTTTACCGACACAGGCCGATACGATCCACGATCCCGACAAGCGCGGAAGCACATCGCCCGGAAGAGGATGCCGATGGCGACCAGAATCGTCTGCCGGCAGGAACAAAGGGGTCAGAAGCGTAACAGTGAATTGATACGATTGCCGAATGGCATCAGCGGGAGCAGTCGGCAACGGCAGTGGAGAAGTCCTGCTGTCGCAATAGGCCATCCGGCTCTCGCCCCCAAATGTCACCAGCGACGGGAGCGTCCAATCGTCAGGGACTCCCTGGACGCCTACCGCCAGGCTGACTTCTTTCTCGAGTCGGACGTATTGAGGGCTGTAGAGCTTTCCTTCTTCTGCCATCCGAGTTTGGTGATCACGCGCCAACCCCACGCGCGGTTCGGAACAATAAAGATCAGCGGAGCGAACTATTGATGCTGAAACCGGAACTTCCCCGCACAGAAGCTGGTTGTAGCCATCGACCGTGATCCACATCCCCGCTGGCTCCTTAAATTGGTACCCCTCTTCAGCAGGCAGTTGAGGTGCAGGCAAACACAAGTCTCCCAAATCACATGTCGTTGGATTCGTGGAAGGTCGCTGGAAAGTCGCAGGCAACCACTTTTGCTCTTCTGGCTTCTCATCAGGAGCGACCGTTTTCCCTAGAAGATGCTGGGGGACTGGGAAGAGGAATTGCTCTTCTTTTTTCAGGAATGGACCGGAGAACTGCAACTGACGCAGGTCGTGGAAACCATTGCCGAGCACCTCGTGAAGGCTTTCGTCCCACGGCCCGCGGCCACTCCACCCGCGGTCGCGGGCCAGTGATGCTCTGATCATGCCGACGACGGTGGGAGCAAAGGGCGGAAAGAGGCTGTGTGCGTGGGTTTGTCCAGACTCCCCTTGGTTGTAAGGGCGTCCGTCTCGAAAGAACCAGGCATCGACCGGGGTTAGCAAGATGGTGCGCGTGCTCATTGCGCCCTCTCCTTTCCCGTCGGCTCCCGCGTCTCGCCCGCCAAAAATCGAACGAGCAATGGGCCGTCAATGCCCAGTGAGTTCGGATCAACGCCGCCCGTTCGATGGACGCGGCGGCAGACCTGCATGAGCAACTCGATCGTGTTCGTGGCGTCGTTCTGTCGCAATTTAGCTTGCGACTCCGTCAGGTGGCTTCGTGCGCGGCGAAACTCGCCAAGCAGAAGTGCTTTTACATCGATCCCATCCGGCACCCTACCAAAGCGCCCCGGTGACGCGAGTCGATTATTTGTCAGAACTGCAAATCGTTCGCGGATCTGAAACAGAAAGCTGGTCGACAACTCACCCTTCTGTCCCTCATGGCCGTGTAAGCGCTCGACGAGAGCATCCAGTACCGTCTCGTCATCATTTGCCACATGAGTCCATGGCGCCGCCCATTGACACGTGACGCCACCCGATTTCAGCACGGCGGCGGCAAGGCTATCGCGTCCCGTCGCGGCTTTGGCGACGTTGTCAAGCAGGTGGTGGGCAAGCTCGATGACTTCCGGGAGTGGAGCACGAAATGGGCAGAACACAATCCCTGCTGAGATCGTCGCTTTTTCAGCAAACGCTTGCGCTTTATCCTTGAACTTCTTCTGATAGAGCCTGTAGAGCGATTGTGCGCATTGCAACACCGAGTGCACCGGGAGCATTGCTAGTACATCATCCCCACCACAATACACCGTCACACCGTCATGTTGGCCAACCGTCCGCGGCACGGCATCGGCAAACTGCCCCAACGCCTCGGTCACCGATTGTTCGCCCTTGTCTCCCGCTTCGCGTCGAGCTTTTGCGAGCAGGTGCCCCACCGAATCGCCATCCATCAGCAGCATGGCGTAGAAGGACGAAGGCTTTTCTCCGTCCATCGCCTGGTACAACTTCTCAAGCTCGTGGAGGAGTAAATTCCGCTCTGTCCGGGCGGACTGAGGAAGTTGCTGGTCGACCCGATCCAAAGGTGTCTCGCTTGCGTTCCTGAGCGCCGTGTCGTGCAGGAAGTCAGCATCTAATCGAAGGATATCGGGACAAGCTCCCTCAAGTAGCGGCTGAAGCGACAAAACCGTCGATGGGTTTTCCCGCCGCCAATTCTGGCGGTGCTTTTGGATGTGATTCAGGTAGGTGTTGGCGGGACCCGGTGCGATATGGCAGACTCGCTTCAGCCAGGGAATGGCCGCAATGTACGGCGTCGAGAGCCAGCTCTCGGCGTTCAAGTCAGTTCCGATCGTTTGCTTAGCTATCTGGGGAAACATCCGTTTGATCAACGCGATTGCGCAGAGCCGCTCATCCTCGCCGAGATCAAGTTGCCCCAAGCGGCTACGCAGACTGTTCCAGAATTCATCTTGTCGTGACCGTTTGCGGGAACGGATGAAGCCGGAGATTTCTTGCCAGCTTCCCATCATTGTGCAGTGGTCTCCCGGTTCGACCGTGACCGGCGTTGTCCGCCAATTCTTGCGGGATACGAGCGGATCAGGCCGGCCGGGCTGTGGCGGTGGGCCGGCGACCCAGCCGATCTCCCAGAAGTGGTCAACTTGCCGGCTCCAGATGGCCTTGGCTTCGTAGTCAAAGTGGTCGCTTCTTGGTTTCTGCACAAGGACCGCCTCGGCAACACGTTTGCTGTTTGCTACCACCGGCCGCACGTACTTTTCCCAAACACGATCGGCGATCTTCGCCCAGGCCTGAAGGAAGGCTGTTTTCGCTGCCTCGGCGGCCGCTTGAGGATTGTCAACTTTCGCGACGAACCGATTTGGCCAGCGGCCATGCAAGACCTGCCCGTGAGGCACTGCTTCCGCTTGCAGGAGTCGATCCGGCAAAACAATTTCGCCGCCATGGTTCTCGACTGCCTTCATCGCTTCATCGGCCAAGTACGACAGCAAGAAAGAACTCGCCCACAGATCTCGCGTCCGCCGCGACTTGGCGACGAACGCCTGCACTGGGCCGATCGTGAAATAGAGCCTCGTCTCCCTAGGCATGCGTCACCTCCCGTACATCATCGAAGGACTCCTTGCGCTGGTTCGAGTCGCACAGCCGGTTCAGAAATGCATGAATCGGCTCCCAATGATCCGCTCGCAATGGAACCTTTACTGGTAGTTGACGCCGACGCATCGATGAGATACTTCGTCGTCTGTCCTTCGACGTATCACGGAATTCGAGCTGCTCTCCTTCGGGCAAGAACCGAGCCGGCATGAACGTAACAACAGCAATCGGGGGGGAGTCTTGCGCAGTGTGCAGGTGGAAGAAAAGTGGGCTTCCACGGCGTTCGTGGTCGGAAGCGGGTGTCACCTCTGCCTTGATTTGTAGATCGCGCCCGTCCGACAGACTCCCGAAAAAGTAGTTGTGCGGCAGTCCAAAAGCCACGCGCTCGGGCGCGGACTCTGGGCGCTCGCCGGTTTGAAGAAAATCCTGCACGGCATCGTGGTCTGCATGGAATCGGGGGCGTTTATCTGCATCGGAATAAGATTCTGGTGATTCTCCTAGAGAGGTCTTGCGCCCACCGTTTCTTACGGCTCCGTAGCTCCTGAAGCGCAACATCTCATTGCCGACTTGTTCCAGCAGGGCGAGAGGCGACTGATGACTGTTCCCTTCGAGCAAGACGATGCGAGTGTTGGAGCTGAAAGCAGTGAAGGCCGGCTCAGGAGATTGAACATTGCCGTGTTCGGATTTCAGAGCGAAGCACAACTGCTGGTCAAGTTCGGCTATCTGGGATGGAACGTGCCACTGGTCACCGATACCTTCCAAGTGTTCGAGGGCAACCGACCCGAATCCGTGGCGGCTTCTCGAACCAAGACCCCCGAATAGCCCAACTGCAATCAACGCCTTTCGCAACAGTTCTTGCTCTGCCGCACTTAGTTCGGTTCGGAGTGCAATCTGAATCGTGAAGCCAATCCCAGCCGCAATCGCGCTACGCCGCAGGTTGCCATTCGGTCTGCTCAGTCCCATTCCGGCCAGATATGTTAAACCCGCTGGCAGACGATCATCGTATGGCTCCAGCTTGCCCAAGGGTTTCATCCGCATCAATAGTTTGCTTTGGCCAGCAGCTGTGCTTCCAAAGAGCTCCGCTTCCCTTATTCTTACATCACCTACCTTGTGTTGGAAAACTTGCAACGCCAAGGCCCGCCACCAAAACCGCAGCACTCCTTTGAAGCTCGAAAGCCGCAGTTCGGCCTGCTGTTCGGCACCGCCAAGGAACATCGGCGTCGTGACGCGGTAGGTCGCGCTTATCGTCTGCATGGTTCATTCCTTGCGGTTCGTCGATTTAACGAAGAGTCACTTCGGACCCACGCCTCCGCGCCCCGCTCCACCGTCAGTCGTCGGTCGATCAAAGCGAAGCGACGGATGGCCGGCTCAGCCTATTGCCCGGGCGCGTCTTTTTCCTGTCCTCTTGTCTTTCGCGGTTAAATGATCTTCGTGATTCACGAAGAAGGTCTTCAGGTCAGCACGTCGCATACTTGATAACCGTCGGCGTGGTTGTGACGCATCGGAATCGTGCCGACCTCCGCCGCGCCGGAACGGTGCCTACGTCTCCCGCAGAATCTCTGCCGCCTCCGCAACTTTGACATACTTGCTCAGCTTAGTCATCCAGCTCCGGCCATTTGCGAGCAACTGAATACATCAACATGAGTCTATCAATATCGATAGCCTCACGATAGCATTCCCAAGGCTTCTGCGATCCTTATTCAACTCTGTATTTGCGCAAACAAAAAACATTGCCCCAACGGAATTCCGGTCGTCCTTGATGGGCTTGACGAAGCCATGGTGCCAATCAAGCAAGCTGCAGGATGCGTTTGACATCTATCCCATTGATCTGTGGAACCTCGCGTCCAGAATCCGCTGGCAAAGACCACCTCGGAACCAAAGTGTCATTCTGGCTTGAGGGCTATTCCGGGTGTTTCGGAGTTGGGAGATTGGGACGACGCGGACAGAACGTGTAGAATATGGTTGCAGCGGATGGCAGTCGCCTCAAATGGGCACGGTCCGCAAAAAGAGAGCTAGTCGCACGGACGAACGGCAGTCGGGGGAGATGACCCACGGTTCCAAATGCGGCAGCAGAACACCAACGTCGCCGTTGGCATGTTGAGTGTCTTTCCATTATGAGGAGCAAGTCGTCGTGGCAGCCACATCGCAAGTCGTTGGAGCAAGCTGGCTTAGCATGGTTCTTTGCCACTCGCTTGGAAAATGGGCTGTCGCAGAATGAGCGCCTGCAGGTGCGATTGAAACATTTTCCGCGTAAGGTCATGCCCGCGACCAAGCGTCGCAGAATGAGCGCCTGCAGGTGCTATTGAAACAGTAGGGTACAAAAAACAAACGAACAATGGTTGTGTCGCAGAATGAGCGCCTGCAGGTGCGATTGAAACGAATCCACCTGCATACTCACCGCTTTCACGATGTCGCAGAATGAGCGCCTGCAGGTGCGATTGAAACATATACCGCTTTTGAGGAGAGCTTCTGCTGTTACGTCGCAGAATGAGCGCCTGCAGGTGCGATTGAAACAGGTCACATTCGTCAATGAGTTGCAAAACTTTTTGTCGCAGAATGAGCGCCTGCAGGTGCGATTGAAACATACGCATCAAGATCCACAGACGGGACAAAGGCAACGTCGCAGAATGAGCGCCTGCAGGTGCGATTGAAACTCAGAACAAAAAACCAACGCTTCTCTGTGTCGCAGAATGAGCGCCTGCAGGTGCGATTGAAACGTTTTTCCAATTCCCGAATCACCCAAACAGGATGTCGCAGAATGAGCGCCTGCAGGTGCGATTGAAACCATTAACATTGCCGGGAAGATTTTCTTTGAGTCGCAGAATGAGCGCCTGCAGGTGCGATTGAAACGACCCAAGCCCCAGACCTGCTTCTATTAAACCGTCGCAGAATGAGCGCCTGCAGGTGCGATTGAAACTTGATGACGCAATAGGATTCCCAAGCGTCTTTGTCGTCGCAGAATGAGCGCCTGCAGGTGCGATTGAAACTCTCGCTTGATGGCTAAGCAGTGCCATTTGGGTCGCAGAATGAACGCCTGCAGGCGCGATTGAAACTTTGGTTCTGCTAAGGCATGACAAAGAAACTTGTCGCAGAATGAGCGCCTCAGGTGCGATTGAAACTCCAACTCCTCCTTTGTGAGTATCCAGTCGTCGAGAATGAGCTCCGCAAGTGCAATTGAAACAAACAGGGCCATCCCGACGTCGACACCAAGAATACTCAAGGGGTCAGCCTCAAAGCAGCGATTCAAATTTCGACAGCATGGTGGGAGTTAGCGCAGAAAAATGGGCGCGCGCTGGCGGGCAGCATATCGCGCACTTTCTGGATGCATGGCGTTCAAGAAGAAATAATGGCGGTCAGGCAACAGGGCACGGCCCTCAATCAGCGAGTTGTGCAAACTCGCCTGTAACGCCCAATATTTCGCCCGCCTGCAGGCCCGGCGTGTGAGACGCAACAATCACCGCGCCCAATCGTGGATCGAAAACGGCGATGGCCGCCGCTGGCGAACCGTGTAATTGATGAAACGCCATGCCATAGCGCCAGATTGGAGCTCGACCAGTGATCACGACGACACTGCCGCGCGGAATGGCGGGTAATTTCGCCAGCGGTTCGTCAGGTGTAATCGGTTGTTTTACACCGACGGAATACCAAACAAGAACGCGTTTCATCTCAAGAATCTCGGCTCAAGCGCACTGCTGCAACCACTGCACGTGTTTTTTAAGTGCCGAACCCAGGCGTTTCGCCCGTGGGGTGGATCACGTCGTAGCCGCGCGGTTCGTGCTTGTTGTTGGTTTGAATGTACTGAATGACCACTTCTCGGTTGATCGTGATCGACGCGCCGGCAATGCTCGTCGTTTTCTGCCCGCCAGTCACATCAATGATGATTTGGTTTTCGGCAATTCCTTGCTCGCCCATCGCGGCGATAAGACCGTACAGACCTTCGATCAATCCGTTGAAGTCCTCGAAGTCCCAACTGGACTCTGCGTCGTACTTCGGTGTCGCGCCGGCGTCGAGCGGCTCAATTCGCACACCGCCGGAGCCGTCACGTAATAGGACTTGTAACTTCGGTGCAGGTGCGGTCTTACATAGAAATTCCCGCATGACCTCAGCAAATAAGTGAGCCTGGGGCAGCGATTCCTTTGAGCACACAAGCGTAACGGTCGATAACGTTGATGAATCCTGCTGGCCCACTTGGTAAGCGATCCCCCTAAGAGGCATTTCCCACCGCCAGCGTACACGATGCTGGTTCTCGATCGCCGAAAGCGAGTCAAGGCTTTTGGTGATTGATTCATCAAACGTGAATACTCGATCCGTGCCAGCTTTCGGTCGGTAGTGTAATCTCCCATCGTCTTGGATGAACGAACGGCTGTTCTCGCTGTCTGTGGCTTCATTGGAAAGAAACAGCACCAAGTGGGGGCGTCGCGGACACATTGTTGGGCTCCGCAAGTCACGCGTTTGCGCGCGGGACACAAAGGGGAACCTGTTACGTAGAACGTACAGAAGCCACGTCGCAACCACGAACAACAATAAACAAAAGATTACCGACGCAATGTTGGGTCCGGATCTCCCTTGAATTATCAACTCGCGTGATTCGTCGGCTAGCCAACTGGAAGTCAATACGACAAGCGCCGCCACCACCCACGGTGACAACCGCCACAGTCGTCCGTGCAGTTGCTGGGACTGATTTCGTCCGGACATTGGCAACCCCGTTTCGTTGAAGTAGGCCGTAAGGAGTTGGTTTGAGTCCAATTATGTTCGATTGGCGGATGGCATCAATTCATTGGATTGACCCCTCAAGTGCCTTGCTCTCCATCATGGCGCTCGACGGCGCGGGGATTCAAGTCCTTTAGCAGCTTTCGTCGCGCGCGAAGGAGCCAGAGTGTCGCTCCGAAAAACAGAGCCAATAAACAGACCAACGAACAGATTCCGTCGCGTGGTTCGTGCGGCCATGCGAGAAAGCGATCGATCCACGGCTTAGATCCAACGCCAACCAACACCCAGCGACCACAAACCCGACGGGTGCAAAATACGGGGAGAGCAACTCCCAGGCTTGCTTAAATTCAGGGGGGATCTTATTCAATGCCCGGCGCCAAAGGCCATGCTTCGCACTGTTCGTTTCGTCTGATTTGCGCACGCTGGTTCCTTTCAAAACGGCTGCCGGAATGCACGTATTCACTCCTTTTAGTCCAAACGCCAAGGCAGTTCCAGAAGACAGCCGTTTGAAAGCCGGCCACCTTGCGCGCACGACTTACAGGTACAAAGTGGGCGGCAGTCGCCTCAATTGGGCACGGCCCGCAGCATGAGACGCCAGTCGCGCGGACGAAGGGCTGTCGGGGAAGATGACCCACGGTTCCAAATGCGGCGGCAGAAACAACCAACTGGAAAGTTGGACAGCTGAGCGTCTTTTCGTCGCGAGGAACTGGAATTCGTGACCACGACGTCCCAAATGGTTGATCCCAGATGGTTAGCTTGAATCTCCACCGTCTTTTGGAGAATCGGCAGTCGCAGAATGAGCGCCTGCAGGTGCGATTGAAACATCCAATGAATGGAGGCGGGGAAATTCAGACTGGGAATGCAGAACAAACAACGGAAATGACCGCGAAAAAGCAAAGCAGTTGATGGGTCTACTTAAGCTTGCACAAGACAGGTGACAATCGCATAGGCAATGACATTGTCGCATCCATTTGAAAAGGAGGAATTGATTTGAAGAAGAGCTTGGGGCGCAAAGACAGAGTGCCATCACAAACGAATCGCCTCGACCCGCGCTTGCATGAATTGGCGCGCGTCCTTGGCAGAGCAATCGCCCGCAAGTGGCGACTTGAATATTCCGAAAATACACACGGTGCAGATGCGACTTCCAGACGGGGCAGTTCGAAGGATATTCGCACTTAGGAACGCGCAGTTGGCGCTAGATCTCGCAAGACATCACGTTGACGATCGGCTTGTATCACTCAATGTGACGCCCACGGTTCTCCGTGGGCGTTTTCTTTTTGACTTGATGACGGCTCCGTCTGATTTCGCTGACGCAGCTTTTTCCATCATTACACCTATAGGAGGACGGCACATGGCCAAGGAGTCAGAAATCTATGGCTTACTCAAGGACCTGAATCTCTCATTGCGAAAGGAGGCGGAATTCTCAGAAACGCAGCTCTGCAACCTAAATCTACAACTACGGCAGCTCCATGCTTCAGGCTTATTGACCCGCGTTGCCATCTTAGGTCCCGTCATTCTCATACGGCCCCATGCCGAGGAAGGACGTTCGGACACCGGTGAGGTCGTTCAAGCCGCTGTCGGCTTGCCAACAGGCTTCGGGGCGGTTTATCTGGATACTGAAGAGTCTGACGGCTTAGCTACGGAGCCCGGTTTGGGCACGCGAATCTTGCCATACGAGGAATGCGAATTGGCTGTGAGGGCACTGTTGACGCCCTGTGCAGGAGACCTGCTTAGGCGACTTATGGCGATGGTTAAGATCTACCCAGACGGCCTGAAAAAGCGCGAAAGCCAGCGGGACAAAGGTTGAGTACTTCGATAAATGCTAACTGCATCCAACTAAATGCTTGATTTTCTGGCCATAGCGTCGAAAAATGCTGTGCTGACAATTGTCGCTCCCTCTTGTGCGGAGCGGCCAAACCCGCCTAACAAGGATATCTGGCGAACGAGAAATTTGAGAATACGGCCCGGAAGGCCGACGCGCAGAACGATTGTTCGCAGCACGACGAGGCCCACGAGCATCCGGCCCATGAGCAATCGTCGCTCCCTCTTGTACGGAGCGGGCTCTACTGCCTCACGACGATGAAGGCGACCGAGCAACATGAGAAGGCCAACTGGGCCTACACGCGCTGTTAGGAACCAACTTCTGTCCTTGGGTTTGAAATGAAGATTCAGTATGAACTCGCCCGGCGGAATCCTCCGCCCATCTGAAGATGATTCGGACAAAGCACTAGTCCGCTTCGAAGACCAGAACACGACTGCAGCGGAAGACGATTCCGCGGATCAACCGAGATATCTATCGCCTAAGGAGTTTGCTGCAGCTTGTGGCGCATCGATCTCCACGATTAATCGGTACCTGCGGGATGGCAAACTGCCATACGCACAACCAAACGGCGAATACGGGCGGCGCTTCATCCCTAGGGATGCGCTTGAAGCGCACATGGTTGGCAACGAGCTCAAAGACCAATCGACTAAGGCCTCGGACGAATCGTCCGAGGAAACTGCTCAAGGCGCACGGCTTGCAGGCCCATCGCCACAATGGATGCGCGATGCACCATGCAACCAGCGCGGGAACAGCCAAGCTGACACACTAAACCTCGGAGATAATTGACAGGATGAAAGCATCTAAAAACGAGTCAATCAGGGCTCAGTTCTTTATGTGGAAACTCCGCCAACGTCGCGGGGTCTACTTCGCTGACGGCCGAGCGAATACGCCAAGCGTGGGAAGACACTCGCTTGGAACGCGAAATCGAATGGAGGCACTGATTGCGATCCATGAACTGGACGCCGTTATTGCTGTGAAGAATGGATTGACGACCGCTGAAAAGCTGAAACCCAAGGGTTTGCCGTTGCCACTGGAAGAAGGTAAACGACGATACTTGAGGCATGTTGGTCGGAATCGTGTCGCCGGCGGAGTACGTGGATCGACACTGAAGCGGTATCGCACGGTTCTTGAGAAGTTCCTCGTGTTTGCGATGAGCTTGAAGATCAAGACCTGGAATGCTGTCGATAAGGAAACGCTGCATGATTACGCGGACTATCTGCAAGACGAGAAAGGGAGGGCGTATCGAACGGTCTACCTTGAGTTGACGACCTTAAAACAGGCTGTCAGCTGGATGGCCAAGGAGAAGCTCTTACCTAAAGACACCAGGATCGCAGTTAAACTTACCAAACCGAAAGGGACGGATACCTATTGCTGGAAAATGGGCGAGTTTCGTGCGATGTTAGAGTTCTGCCAAGCCTGCCCGGAATTGGCTTGGCTTTACGAGATCGTGTTGGCACTAGGTGTAACAGGGATGCGAATCTCCGAACTGCTGGCGCTACGGTGGTCCAAAATCGATCTTGAACAGGAAGTGATTCGCTTGGCCGACGAGACGGCCAGCAGTAGGAGAGGTCAGCAGCCAGACCTTCAAACGCTGAAGAGCGGTGAAGATAGAGCCTTTCCAATTCATGAGGACTTGCTCAGCCTCCTAAGAAGCAAAGCAAATCAGACCGGTCATGTCTTCATGTGCCGGTCTGATGTGCCGCGGACGGCAGATGCCATTCGCAAGGCATTCGTTCGAGATGTCCTTAACCCCTTAGCAAGCAAGTTTCCGGCAGCAGAAGGCGAAGTTGGATTTGTCAACGGACGACTGCATAGCTTCCGACATTTCTTCTGCTCGCTGTGCGTAAAACGCGGAGTACCAATCCAGGTCGTAATGAAATGGCTTGGACACCGCGAGAGCAAGATGGTCATGCACTATTTCCATCTACACAATGAAGACGCTCGTCGCCAAATGCGGAAGCTGAGACTTAAAGACCAAGATAATCACGGAATGTCCGAATAGGACAGCGTTCAATAAACCTTTTTTCTCGATGCCGGGAGACCGGAAGAGTACGAGGTCGAACGGATTAGGATGATTCTGGCACAAATCTGGCACAGTTTGCTGTGCCAAAAAATAAGGCTCGCTCTAACATGTGGCTGTTGCCACGGTTAGGGCGAGCCGTTTGTGCCGAGCGGAGAGGACAGGATTCGAACCTGCGGATCCAGTTTCCCGGATCACCGGTTTAGCAAACCGGCGCTTTCGACCACTCAGCCACCTCTCCGGTGGATTTGGCGACGGACCATTGGCAACTACCGTGCGCCGTTGTGATTCTAGCGCATCGGCCAATCCATGCAAGTGGAATCGTCGCTTGAAGCCCTGGGCTTAACTTGTGATCGTGCTGCAGCCGCGTCTAAGAGCCAGGACGAGAAGCATGAAACGGATCTGTCGAATACACCGCCGAAGGGACATGTTACAGCCTTACCGGATTTGGCGAGACTCCGGTCGCCGCGTTCTCGATATCCATGTGCATGAACCTTGAGTCACTCAATCGATGGGCCATAGCACGGAACTGTTCCCAATTCGGCAAACCATATGCCGGACTTCTTTTTTTGCCTAGCGTCTTGTCGCCAGCTCCTGTCGCTTGGCCCTTGTCTCTATCTCTAGCCTTTTTCCCAACTCACACCTGATAAACGCCCACGCGGAACGGCTCATCCTCCACATGTCGCGTTGAGCACTCCAGGGCATAGACCAACGTCGCGCGGGTTTTGGCGGGGTCGATAATCTTATCCACCCAGCCGCGGGCGGCGGCGTAGCGAACGTCGGTCTGGCGTTCGTAATCGCCGGCGACTTTCTCGCGGAGCGCGGCGATCTCTTCCTCGTTGATCTCTTCGCCTTGCCGCTTGATGCTGCGGAGCGTGATGTCCAGCAAGGTGTTGGTCGCCTGAGCCGCGCCCATCACAGCTTTGCGTGCGGACGGCCAGGCAAAGATCATCCGCGGATCAAACGCCTTGCCACACATGGCGTAGTTGCCGGCCCCGTACGAACCACCGATGATGACGGTCAGCTTGGGGACGCGGCTGTTGCTGATGGCGTTGACCAGCTTGGCGCCGGCTTTGATGATGCCCGCCTGTTCGCTCTCGCGGCCAACCATGAAGCCGTTGACATCTTGCAGGAAGATGAGCGGCAGCCAGTCTTGATTGCACGACATGATGAACCGCGCGGCCTTGTCCGCGCTGTCGACATAGATCACGCCGCCGAACTGGATCGGGCCTTCGGCCGATTGCACGCGATGCCGTTGGTTGGCGATGATGCCGACAGGGAAACCGCCGATCCGCGCGGTGCCGCAGACAATCGTCTGCCCAAACTCCGGCTTGTACTCCTGAAAGCTACCGCCGTCGACAAGGCAATCCAGCACATCCCGGACTTCATACTCGCGGCGCAACTCGGGATCGACCAAGTCATAGATATCGGTGGCCGGACGCGTGGGATTGGTGGCCTCCTCGCGCTTGAAGGGCGTGACCGGTTGCGTGTCATCTTCGCGCAAGTTGCCGATCAGATCGCGCATCCGCTTCAAGCAGCTTTCGTCATCCGGATCGCGATAGTCAATCGTCCCGCTGATCCCTGCGTGCATCTTCGCCCCGCCGAGATCTTCGCTGGAGACTTGCTGTCCGATGGCACTTTTGACGAGCGCCGGCCCGGCGAGGTACAGCCCGCTCCCTTCGGTCATGAGCATTTTGTCGCACAGCACGGGAAGATAACCGCCACCGGCCACGCAATTGCCCATGATGGCGGCGATCTGCCCCAGCCCCGCCGCGGAGATCACGGCGTTGTTACGGAAGATGCGGCCGAAGTCATCGGTATCCGGGAAGGTGTCTTCCTGCAGCGGCAAGAAGATGCCGGCCGAATCGACGAGGTAAGCCAGCGGCAGATGATTGCGAAAGGCGATGTGCTGCGCGCGGAGAACTTTCTTGGCTGTCGAAGGGAAGAAAGCGCCGGCTTTCACCGTCGCATCATTGGCGACGATCATATGCCGTCGACCGGAAATCTGTCCGATGCCGGTGACGACTCCGGCGGACGGAGCGCCGCCCCATTCTTGGTACATGTCCCACGCCTGCCACAGCCCTGTTTCAAAGAACTCGGTGTCGGGATCGATCAGCAGGCCAATCCGCTCGCGCGCGGTCAGGCGACCCTTTTCGTGCTGACGATCGATGGCCTTCTGTCCGCCGCCAAGTCTGATGACGGTTTCCTGTTCGGCCAATTGAGCCGTGAGTGCAGAGAGCGAGTTGGAATTTGACGCAGCCATGAATGGATTTTGATTCAGCGATCGGTTGCTGTTTGCGGCCTTCGCGCAAGCGCAGCATTGTGCTTGCGCTTCGCCCCCGCCTCATCCAGCCTTCGGCGATTTCCCCACTGCCGCGGATGATTGAAGGGCGCGAGCCATCTTAGCAGCCGAGTTGGCAACGCTGAATGTCTAAACACGCATCGCTGGCGATTAGTAACGCACAGGCGGCGATTAGTCTTGTCGCTGGAATTCGGCTTTGAGCACGGTTTCGAACGCGTGGCCGCCGTCGGTGGAGACTTCGCGCTGGAATTTGACTGTGTCGGTCGCCAGGCCGGTCCAGACCTCGCGCGTGACGGTGCTTTCGCCCATTCGCATATCGAGCAGCGTGACGGACTCGTCCTGTGGCGTGCCGCCGAGCCAGGTGAAGCGATCTTGCAGATTGTTGACGCCGACGGAAACCCATTTGCCGCGATTGGGGTCATAAGCCATTGCCACGAACGCGTGTTCGTCCCAGCTGTAATCCGCCACGCAGATGAGGCCGAGTCCTTCGATCATGCTGCTGACGGCAAAGTCCACGGTTCCTGATTCCCACTCGCCGTCGTCAGTGAGACGCTCCGCCTTGCCGGACCAGCGACCGATGAGACCATCGAGCTGACGTGACTTTGGGAACGCGGCGGCGGATTCCGGTGGTTGCTTGATGGGCAAGTTGCCGGCGTCAGCGGTGGTGGGGTCTTCGCGCCGCGTGAAACTCATCACCCAGTTCATGTTCCAGGTTTGTCCGCCGTCCGAACTGACTGCCTGATCCCATTGGCAACTACCGGGCCGCGGCTTGGAGAACGTGAAACGCACGCCTTTGGGTCCGCTGCCAGGGGGAAAGAACTCGCCGCGGTCTTCGCCAAACTCGCCATGCATTTGCGAAAAGCTACTGGGTTGGCCGCCGTGCCAGTTGAGGACAATCACCCACTTGTCGAGTTGATCGTCATACGTGCGGACGCTGAATCCGTGCAGCGGAGTTCGCGCGGTTCCTTCCCATTGCTCCAGGATGGCTTTGCCGTCCGCAACGGCTTGAATGAGCGCCCTGGCCGTTCCGGTCTCTTGCCATTGCCCACCGTTGAGGTGGCGGTTTTGCACGTCCCACTCGCCGAGCCAGAAATCGAATTGGCGTTCTTTGTCCTCGGCGATGGGCAGCAGGTCTTCATCGTAGTCCTGTTCAGGAAACTTGACAGCCGTTTGAGTGTTGGCTGTGACCGTCGCGCTGGTGGACGTTTGCTGGGACTCGCAAGCTGCCATTGGGATGGATGGCAATGCGATAGCACTCGCGGCGAAAAGATGTCGAAGAGTAACTCGGCTGAACATATCCCCACCTTTGCTCCAACGTGACGCCCCGAACGATGACGCCAAGTTAGTTGGAGCTGCGAGCGCAGTCCGTGAATTCAGGCACGTGCGTTGAGGATTTTCTGCCACGTTGCTGTTGGAGAAAACTTCTCTATTCGCGCGATTTCGCCGCAGGTTGCGAAGCGTCACAACATCGTTACTAGAAGTCATACCACATGCCAAATCCCAGCTGTTCTTCAAACTGGTTGAAGAATTCCCACTGCGAACTCTTGCCGTTGTAGTAGTGGAGGCCGATTCGCGCGAGCGGGCCGCCGCGGCGCTGACGCCAGGCCCAGCCTGTCTGCAGAACGAAAGCGCCGCCGAAATCAACTGCCTCGCGCAGGTGTGCGTTGACCGCGAGGAACGGTGCGCCGTGAATTCCGGTGGGGCACGGTGGCGCGAGATCGAACCCAAGCTGGAACTCCCACGGCTCGCTGCCGCCATCGGTATGCAGAGCGTAGCCAACCTCGCCGTATGTTCGCAGCCAGTCATTGACGTAGTACGAATGTCCCCAAACCAACACGTCACGGACGAAGTTGATCCGCGTTGCGCCTGTGCGAAGGAGGAACTCATCGCCCAAGTGTGAACTCAAGTGGTAATAGGCGAACTTGGCCTGATATCGCCCTCGACCGTAAGTCACCGGGACTCCAATGCGGAAGTCACTGGAGACGAGGTCGCGGCGGCCATCGACCAGATCCAGCCGCGGCGTGGCTGCGCCTTCCACATCCAACTGCCAGCCTTGCGTGTAGAACGGGAAGTCATCGCCGGTGCCAAAGCGGAGTATTCCCACGCGCGCACCCAACGTGGAATCCCATTGGCGGCCGAGACCGTCATCGTGGAACCACACGCTGGAAATCCGCGATTCTTTGGTGCCCGCCAGATACGATTTGAAGATCAAGTCGCGCGGCAGCAAACGCCACTTCCATTCGGAATCCGTCGCGCCTGCGAACTCGCAGTCAACACAATCCGGCTCTGGGATCCAAAGGGGTTCGTTGAGCCAGGGCGGGCCGGGCATGAACGGCGAATCTTGCGACATACGGTGGGAAGAAAACGGCCGCGGCGTGCCGATCGACTCGAATCGCAAATCCTCACTCGCCGGATCTTCGTCCGCAGTTTGCGAAAATCTAATCCGGCGGAGTCGTTCAAGTGGGCGAGCGAGCGGACGAGTTGCAGTCGCCGGGCGTGTGCCAGCTTGATTGTTTGATTCGCGCGTCCGGGCGTCGTCATCGGCTTGGGCGAATGCGGCGGAACAACACATCAGCGATAGCGCAATCGCGCACAGCGGCCCCAGTGCCCGTCGCCACAGACGAACGGGGGGCAGCGCGAGTGACGCAAATTGCGCGGGACGATTCATAAAGCACGAATATTGGCAGTGCGTTGCGCGCACGCCGACCGCGGGAAGGCTAAAGGTTTCACAGCCGCAGAAATACCAGAATCCGCCGCAGCCGAGGATATCGATCATCAATGTGTGTGCTTAGCAGGCCGCTCAAACAATCACAAAAACCAATGGCATCGCTAGTTGTGCAAGCACGCCTGTTGGGCTTCCCTTTCTTTCGCGGGGTTGAATGCGGTTCGCGCGATTGCGGCGCGATGCGCAAGCTGGCCATGACAGGCAATGCAAATCATCCGCAACGATTGTGGGAGAAGAATTGACGTGCGCGCGGAACTTTGACGATCTAACAGCTTGGAACGCGCAGTTGAGTCCGCACATGACCGTGTTCCACACATGTATCCGCGCTTGTGGAAGGGAATCCGCAAACGCGCGTTGGCATGCAAGCACGAGACAGGGAGGTTGGCAAGTGACCCAAGAACGTCGGCTTGGTCGAGGATTGCAGGCATTGCTGGGACGTCCGTTAGAGGCTGTTCGCGGCGGCGCGGAGCAACCTGATGCGGATGCCATTCCGCCTGTCGCTGTTGCCAGCACGGAGCAGCAAAATGACGGTCTGTGCCGCGTGAGCATCTTTTCCATCGATAACAACCCGTACCAACCGCGGGCGGAATTCGATGAAGCCGAGATTGCGGCGCTTGCCGAAAGCATCGAAACACATGGCGTCTTGCAGCCGATTGTCGTTCGCAAAGCGGGTGAGCGGTTTGAGTTGGTCGCGGGCGAACGTCGACTTCGGGCCGCCATCAAGGCCGGTCTGGAAGTTGTCCCGGCAATTGTCAATCAGGCCGATGATCGGCAGATGGCTGAGATCGCTATCGTGGAGAACATGCAGCGGAAGGATCTCAACCCGCTGGAAAAAGCCTCCGCGTTCCAAAAATACCTGCACAACTATGAATGCACGCAGGAAGAACTGGCCAAGCGTTTGAGCTTGGACCGTTCCACTGTCTGCAACTTGCTGCGATTGCTTGAGCTTCCCGCAGGCGTGCAATCAATGCTTCGCGACGGCAAGATCACGCAGGGCCATGCACGAGCCCTGCTGCCGTTGGGGGAAGAGGACGAGCAACTCAAGTTCGCGAAGCGGATTTGCGCGGAAGGGTTGAGTGTTCGCGCGACGGAAGCCGCCGTCAGCGAGACCGTTCGCGCGGCTGACGCCGAACCGCTGGCCGAGTTGGGAACGGACAGCGAGGAGGAGCCGACCCTCAAGCTAAACCCCAAGGCGAACAACCTGGCCAGCCTGGAGCAAGAACTCCGCATGCTGCTGGGAACGAAAGTCGACCTGAATCAGAATCGCGGCGGCAAAGGCAAGGTTGTGATTCACTTCAACTCAAACGATGAATTCGACCGCATCATGTCGATGTTGCAGTCGGTTGTTGGCGGCGCAAAGACAGCAGCCGCTTAGTGCGAAACAGCGCTGCAGCGCATTCCAACTTATTGTGTCGCGCGCTTCTCCTCGGCGGCGCTTGCACGAAAGTACTGCGGCACCAGTGACCAAACGTCCGCGCTTTCTTTGCCGGAAGAGAATTGCCGCCAGGCGAGTTCTGCCACGGCTGCAGCGGTTGGCTGCCAGGATTCGACCGGGGCGATGTTGACGCCTGAATTGCCGGGCATTCGGCCGTTGTCGTCAAGCAACTTGATCAGGCCAGGACCAATCGCCAAGTCGCCAGTCGCCAGGCTTGCGCGCCAATCGTCGGCTTCAATGATTGAAGTCGCGAAGTGAATCTCCAGCGTGTCCTTTTCTCGCATGGCATCCGCCGAATACGTGGCTGCAAACACCTGGTTTCGCTGCGCATCCATCACCGTGCAAATCCGCGTCACATTGGGAATGTCCCCGATCAATGCTCCGGCATTCAACGCTACCGCGTCCAGAGTGTTGACTCCCTGCACATCGGCGCCGGTTGCGTAGGCAAAAACTTTGGCCGTCGTGACTCCCAGCCGCAACCCTGTGAATGAGCCAGGGCCGGTGGCGACAGCGACCAACCCCACGTCTGCAGGTTGCCAGTTAGCTTGTTGCAGCAAACTCGCGATCGCCGGAGCCAGCGTCTGCGCGGTTCTTGGTCTGCTTGGCAGTTGGCGCGAAGCGACCACCTGAACGCCGTTTTCATCGGCTTCCAGCAGTGCGACATCCGCCGCGACTCCGCTTGTTTCCAACGCCAGAATGTTCACTTTCGCGACAGAGGTGGTCCGCTTCGTCGACGATTGCATGAAGCGTCTGTTTGAGCATATTCGCCCGAAGGCATCCAGCCCCGCGCAGCGAATTCGCCGAAGCTCGTGCGAAAAGGAAACCGGCGCGTGAGATTTTCTGGCGATTTCCGCCCAGTGAGAGAGGTTTTCCCTGTTCGCTCTCGTTCAATTCAGGCACGATAGCGAGCTTGCTCGGTTCGCACTTGCACTCAGTCCGAGGTTCTTGCGAACTCGATTCCCAATAACAAGCTAACCTGAACTTGATCTTGCACTCCTTATGCTGCGTTGGCGATTGACTCTTGGAATTGTGTTTGTCGCCTTGCTCGTGGCATGCCTGTGGTGGGATCACTCAATGGCGCTCCCGGGCGAATCGGGTGCTGGCGGTACGCCAGGTTTGATCTTGTTTCCCTTGTCGATTGTGTTGACCGGCCTGGCCGCACAGGAATTTGTGCAGCTTGCTCAGGCTCGCGGCATTCAGGTCTTGCGGTCGGTCGTCATCTACGGGTCGATGGCGATTGTTGCCGCGACGGGCATCTCAACATTCGTCACGGAAGATGCTTTGCCGCAGTTCGCCTGGCCGATGTTGGCGATGCTGTTGTGCGTGAACGCGGCGTTCCTGTTTGAGATGCGCAGGTTTGATGGCAAGGCCGCGGTGATGCCACAGCTCGGAGCTGACGTGTTGGGTTTGCTGTACGTTGGTGGGCTGATGGCAAGCGTCGCGCTGATGCGGTGGCTGGGGCCCAACGGCGTGTGGGGGATTCCCGCGCTTGCGTCGTTGGTGATTGTGGTCAAACTTGCGGACATCGGTGCTTACACGGTCGGCCGATTGTTCGGTAAACACAAGATGACGCCGGTGCTCAGTCCGGGCAAAACTTGGGAAGGCGCGGCCGGGGCGATGATCTTTGGCTGCCTGGGAAGTTGGCTGGCGATTGAGCTGCTGCTTCCTGCCGCTTGTCCAAAGGAAACAATGCCGAAGTTCTTTCCTTTGGCCTGGCTGGTGTACGGTGTTGTGATCACACCACTTGGCATGACGGGCGACCTGGCGGAATCTCTGCTGAAACGTGACGCCGGCAAGAAAGATTCCAGCGATTGGATGCCAGGCTTCGGCGGCGTGCTGGACATCTTGGACAGCATCCTGTTTGCAGCACCGGCCGCTTTACTGTTCTGGCACTTGTTCGCGTAGAAAAGAGCGCGAGCTATTGCGAGGCCCGATGCTCGCGGAGTTGTTGAAGATAAATCGCGCGAATTGCGTTCAACTCCGCGTCATAACGTCCGTCACGAAAATCCGGAAACGTCCAAGGGAACGGCTGGTACTGTCCGTTTTCAAATCGAGCGATTGGATCGGCGTACACGCCGTCACCAAGATAGATCTTTTGGCCGGCGGCTTTCATGGAAGGCAACACAACTTTGGCGTGGTCCAGGTAGCCGATGTCGAGGTTGAAGACACGCTGTGAATCAGTGCCTTTGGAATGCGCGAATTCCGCCTCCAATTGATTGCTGAGATGCTTGGCCGACCCGATGTTCTCCGCCGGGAACAAGTCTTCAAAGGCGATGATTCTGCGGACCAGATCGTCGCCCATTTCATCGCGATAATAATCCGTGGCATCAAACGAGTGGTCCGGACCGAGAAAGTCGAGCGCTCCCCAATATTCATCCAATCGTGCGACAAGTTGTGCCCAGCGGTCTTCATGCGGCGTGATGGCTCGCGGTAACAAGATCGCGGCGAATAGCTTCACCGGCTCCGCTTGTTGGGCTTCAGCCATGGGAACGCTCCGTCGCGTCCGCTTGCCTGGCCGAACGAACGAAATGCGCTGCACGTTGATCCGGCGTACCTGGCAAATCCCCTTGCCGACGCAAGATGGTCAGTGCCTGCTGAACAATGCCACGGCGAATTCCAAACCTGGCGACAATTTCCGCCAGCAGTTCTTCATCTGACAGTTGTCGCTTTGACGAATTGCCAAGTTCGCGAACTTGCAATCGTCGCGCATTCAGAAACCACTGACGGCCGTCGGCCACTTTCGTCAGCACAGGCTTGTGGAGAATGTCTGTCTCAAACGAGGACTGCCACGCGTTGAGAAACTCCGCCGAGTCCGCAGGGCGGGTCTTGAAAGTCAGTCGATAGGTTTCGCCTTGCTGATTGTTGCGCGTCAGCAATTGCAAAGCGTGCTCGCCTTCGCGACGGAGCACAACGCGATTGAAGTCCGTCGGCAGTTCTATTCCGTCAGCAGCCGTAATTGCCGTAAGTGGCACCGGCCGATTGATCAAGAACCCAGGATCCAAAAGGTGTGGCTCGCCATCAATTCGCACCAGCAATGCCGAGTGCGTATTGGCTCCGTACCGCCGGTCCGCCAGCAGCGGCTCGGCCTCAAATCCGAGCCAACGGACGATGTGCAGCAGCGTTGACGTCAAGCTGAAGCACGTCCCGCCGGAATGATCCGCGATGTGATCGCTCACGACAATCTCAGGCGTGCGAAACGGCGACAGCCGCTGTTCGTGATAACGAATGATCCGCGTCAGGTTCTCATACGGCAAAGTCGAGAAAGCCGAAGCCACCGCACCCAAGGCCAGCAGCCGCGGATCATCATTGGGAGTGTGCCGCAACAGGGGCTCGGCGATTTGCCGCACGGCGACTTCGCCGGACGAACTCGCGTTTTGGGCATCATCAGCGGATAGCAATCCGAAGTGATGGAGAAAGCGCACCGCCACATCGGAATTCTTTGACGGCGGCGCGAGCGGGTTTGACGCGGAAAGCGGCACGGCAATGACAACAGGCAGCAATGTCTACAGGCGATGATGCGAACCAACAACGGTCCAAGTGATGAGCTTAGAACCGCCATCATACCAACCGGCCTGCCAGCCGCGCAGTGCAGATGAATTGGCAATCAGAATCAATCGCCTGGAGAAGAACGCCTAAGCGGCTGCCGCTGTCGGCTTCTTCTTTGGCCGCTTCCAGATCATGCCGTCATAGGCGTAGTGCAGGAGCGAGACATTGATGTTGATCCACAGCCAGAGCGGAAGGTATTCGCTGTTCCGTAGAAAGTAGGCGCTGATGGCAAAGATGCTCATGAACGCCACGAGCGTTACGCCCCAACTGCGGATCATGGGGCCCAAAACTTTGGACTGCTTGAAACCGCCGCGTTTGGGGGCGTACCAACTCACAATCGCGAGATACTCGCTGGAGTGCACCAAGGTTGTGGCGGCCGCACAGCCGACAATCAACGCTCGGGCGTCATAGCGAATCGCTAACAACAGCGTGGCGTACAATCCGCAAATGCTGGTGACGTACAAGAGCCGTCCCAAATGCCCCGGCTGGTAACGCACAACTTCGCGGCCAATCAGGAATAGCGGAATGGCCAGCGCGACGAAATCCAGCATCGCGACGTAAGGACCAACGGCAGTCGCCCAGGCGAGCCAGCCTTCGCTCCCGTCCGGCAAGAACATGCCGGTCAGTCGTAATAGTGTGAACAGGAAGAAGGCTCGCAGCAGGTACTTTTCCATGCGTCCGCTTGTCGCGCGTCCTTCGGGCGTCGCCACGCAATAGATGCGAAAGATGCCGCCATGCTGCGCGGCAAAGTGCCAGGCATTCCAGACGTAATCAATTGCCACCAACAGCGCTAGCGACTGCATGCCCAACTTGATGGATGAACACAAGAGCACCACGCCGGCCAGCACGGCCAAATAGGCGGCCGGGCGTTGCGAAAACTTCTCGCGATCAGCAAACACCAGCGGCAGCGTGATCCAGCGATGCGGCATGATCACGAAGTACACGAGCAGAAATCCGAACGCCTGGTTCGCCGCCGATTGCGCAAACAAAGCGGTGAACAAAGCGACCACTGGCCAGGCGATGTTCACCACGAAGAGCAGGTCCAAAGGTCCGCTCAACAACCATGGCTTGGTGCCGCGCTCTTTTTCCTTTTCAGGACCGCCTGGCTTGCGCACAACTTCGTTCGAAAGGCTTGTGTCAGCGCCGGCCTGCGCCAACTGCTCAGCTCGATCCAAAGTGCCTTCTATGTTGACGCCAAGTTCTTGCGTCGTGCCGGGTTCGCGCGCGGCCGTAGTTTGAGCGGACATGATCGGAAGTCTTCATGACGAGGGGATGCAACGGTTGACCACTGGGGATGTAGCTTGCAGCCACAGGTCGGGCAACCAAAGCGCAGCCTCGTTACAATCAAACCGGCTCTCGGCGGCGGAAGAATCCGCATGATGGGCACATCGCGATCCCAACTGTGCGATTTTCGAGAGCTACGCGCCTTCGCGCGGCCCGTCCTCAATCCGTACATGATGCGCCCAGGCGGGCGGGACGTTCAGCGGCACCAGATCCCGTTTGATCTCATGCTTGCTGAGCAGTTCGTGCAACAGTTCCCCAACGCGGCGGATGCGGGCACGCTCAGGCTTCTTGCCGATGACTTTGCGAACCGGACGCACGGCCACGTATTCGAAGAAACTGAGCACGCCGCCAGGTGCAAGCAGCGTCCGGAAAGTCTGCAAGATCTCGTCAACATCGTCTCCGCTGAAGTTGTTAAGGGGCAGACCGGAAATGATCACGTCGTATCGCGCGTCCTCCGGCATGTCCTGAACTTTCTGATGCAGGATTGTGGCGCGATCGCGCACGCGCTGAAACGCGGGCTCACTTTCAAATCGCTGGCGCAGCGTTTCGACGAACGAATCGTTGAGCTCGCAAAGATGAAAAACATCGTTGTCCCGCATTTTGCGAACAATTCGCGAGGTGACCGCCCCGGTGCCTGGCCCAACTTCCAAGATTCGCTGACCGGTGGTGGAGTTACCATCATCTGACGCCCCAACGTACCGCGAAAGCGCTTTCGCCAACGATCCGGAACTGGGCATTATGGACCCAGTGGTGTGGAAGTTTCGCCGGAACTCGCGAAAGAAGATTCGATATTCGGTTAGTCGGGACATGACCACTCAGAGACAACTGTTGCGAATGACGGTGCAGGCAATTCGCCGCGAATGGTCCTAGATTGGCTCTTGCGCACAGATTTCGCAAGTCACTGCCGGGCAAATCGACTATTGACCGCGTTGGGCTGAGTGAAAGCCTTCGCTGGGATTGGGACGCTGCATCGGGGCGGAATCGGCCGGACGAACGCCAGTGATGCGGCCGAAGTCACGGCGAATGGGCTCGACGGGAACGCGGGAAATGTACTCTCCGTAGTTCCCGGCCATGTCCTGAGCCAAGAGCCGCAGGTGGAATCGCGGCGGCACGTTACTGCCCATTCGCCACAAATAGCTGCCGGTGTTCTCCACGCCTTGAACGATTGTCTCCCAGGGACCAGAGGGCGTTGTCGCATACTGCAACGTGATTGCGGAGCCGGCCAGCTGTTCGTCGCTCGCGCTCCAGGTGATGGTCAACTCATTGATGTGAACGTCATCGCCTTGCGTTGCGTTGATGAGTTGGCAAACCGGTGGCGAGAGGTCAACCACTACCCACACTTCCGGCCGATCACCACTGCGGGGCGGAAGCTGCAAAGCCGAACTATCGATTTCGATCAAGCGAAACCCGTAGCGGCCTGGCGCGGAAACTTCCAGCCCGAGTTGAGCTTCGCTCGATCGCCCGATCGCGAAGCGACTCCAGGTTTGACCGCCGTTGACGGTCCCCCAGGCTTGGACCTCGCGGACCGCGTCATTGGCATCCAAGGCCACGGATGAAGGACGTGGATCAAACTCCAGGAAGAATCGCAGCGAATTCACGTACAGCACAGGCTCGTCAGCAGGAATGCCGGTGAAGTTTGTCGCGCTCGCGCTACCGGGAATCAACTCACGTGGCTCAATGTCAAGATTCTGCACACCGCGGTCTGCGATGCTTTCGCCACTTGCGTCGGTGGTTAAGCCGATTGGCCGATAAGGAACCGGATTTGCGCCGAAGGGATTGCCTTGATCGGTGAACTGGTTTGTCGGCTGAGCAGGGATTGTCGGCTGCTGCTGGAACGGCGGTTGCGGGCGGACTGGCGTTCGCTGATTCGCGGCCGTCCAGTCTTGATTGAATGCATCATTGCGTTCGATGTTGCTCCCATTACCCGCTGATTGATTGGAATTGGGCAACAGCGGGGGAAGCGGCTGTTGCCGCAAATCGGTATCGCGCGGAATGGCAAGCGGCAAAGGTGCCGTGGGTTCTTGGGTCAACGCCGAGTGAAGCTGTTGATTGTCTTGCGGGTTGACGGCATTGGTTGCGTTCGTCGGGCTGTCGTTTGTTGCCGCAACGATCGTTGCTTGATTGCCGGCTGTGTCACTTGCGATCGCCCTCAATTCCCACTCGCCGTCAACAGGCGGCAGCCAGTTGATTCGTCCACCGCTGGTGGAATTACCAGGGCCAGCATCCAGCGGTTCCAGCGGATAGGGCAGCCATTCGGTGTCGCCAATGGCGCGATACTCCAACTGCAGCGATCCCTCGAGCAGTCGGGGATCGTGAGCTTGCCATGAAGCGATGAGTCGGCCGTCCGCGGCCAAACTTGCTTTCAAGCGGAGTTGCGGCGGCGTGCTATCGATAACCAGCCGAGCTTCGGGTTCGGGCGTGCCCTCCGGTGTGGCGTTTCCCAAACGATCAATCGTTCGGACCGCAAACCAATACTCGCCATCCTGAGGCGCGGCGAATTCAAACTGGCCTTCGGACGGGGCGGCCACTTTCTCAACGTTCCAACTGACTCCGCCATCGCCCTAGACCAACAGTTGGAGCTCCGGCGGCTGCTCCTTTGCGGTGTGCAGGTCGAACGGAATGTTCAACACACGGTGGCGAGTGACGGACGTGGGAACCTCCGCGGGCTCGTCCGCGAAGAACTCCTGCGCTGCAGCAAAGTCTTGCGACACTGCGAGCGCGGCGACGAAGGCAATCGCTAGCGCCGTACATGAATTGATCATCGGTACACACCGTCTGCGGAGTTTCTGGCTTCATCGCCAGATATCGTCCATGTGAAACATCGGGCTTTGACGTTGCTTCGCGCGGCGAAATAAGCGCGAATTCGCTTCAAGTTTCGCTAGTGGGAAACACCGGAAGCATCTGAATAATCGGTCGGACGCCCAACGCGCCCGGCGGCCTTGAGCTAAGCCCCCATTCAAGTTTCCGATTGAGGTGAAAACTCCGTTGCCTTAGACACATCGCCCAACCCGCATTGCGGCGAGGAAAAGTTCAGATTCAATTGCCAAAGATCGTGGAGCCAATTTCCAACAAATGCTGCGCACTGGGCAAGGCGCGTTTTGAATTTTTTCGACCGGTGTTTCGCAGCGACAGAAACGTGACGCAACGCATCATGCGTCGATCCACGGAGCGATTTTGCAGTATTCTAGGGGGCGCTCGGTTGGATTGAAAAGCAGGAGATTCACTGAAGCTGTCGATGGGTCTGCGCGCCCAAAAAACACTACTCGCGGATGGATTATTTGAGCCGAGCGAATTTTTGGCGTTGACCGTTGGTATTGTATGTGCGCGCGAATTGAGCCGAGCGAAGCTCTTGTCATTGCGCGACCAACGAGAATGACCGAACACTCAGTCCGACGGCCGTTGCCAGGCCAGAGTCGAAACTAATCGCTCCCGGCAATCGTCATCATCGCGCGAAATTGCGATCCGGAAACATCACGCCGATAGAGCTGCCGGGATTGGCCGTCCAGGAATCCAACGTTTACGGAATCGTCTCCGTGCAGACTGGAAATCGCAAAGGGATCGCTGCCGATCCGATACCCGGCGTTGGTGTCGTGCAACTCCGTAGGGCTCATCCAGACGTAGTTGGAGTTGGAGATCTCAACAACAGCAATCGTCTCGCGAGGATCGTCGGTAATGTCGCTTGATTGAACTGTCTTGGTGCCATCAAACAAGAAGCCTGTTCCTTCCACCGCAACGTAATGCGTGAAGGAACCGCTACGACTGCTGTGTCCCGGACAATGATATACGTCCGGCATCTGCGTATGGAATTGACGATTCGCCGCGCTGTCCCACGGCTGACTCAAGTCAATTTGGCTGTAGAGGTCTTCGCGGCCCAAATAGGGAAGAATCAACACGCGCCAACTATGCAGCGCAGCTTGTGTGTTGGGGTCCACGGTATAGGCCGGCGGATAATGGCCGTGTTCGGCTTCGTACGCCTGCAACGCCGAGACGATGCGGTTGAGGTTGTCCTGGCATTCGGTTGTTGCACGACGGTCGCCCGTGTTTGAGTTGCTGGCATAGTCGCGTGCAAACAGGATGATGGCCAGAACTGCCAAGAAACCAAACAGCACGCCTGCAGAAACCAGCAGGATGGTTGATCCCTTGATCGAGTTCTTCTTAGGCAATTCCTGCGGGCCCACGCTTCGGACATAGTCCGGAACTGGGATCGTGATGCTTCGTCCACACCCGGCGCAAGGGCCGCTTTGGCCGGCGAAGTGATCCGCGACTTCCGTGTGATGATTGCAGTGAGGGCACTGAAAGTTAATGGGCATGGAACGGCTTTCGCAACCGGGCGGTTTTCTCTCAGCAAACTCATTCGAGCACGATTCATCGGCTTTCCCCTGCCGAATGGGAAGGGCCGTGAATCGCAAACCACGTGCTAGCAATTATTGTATTCGACTGACAAGTAGAATTCTTGTCCTGCCGGGCAGAATGCACTGAAGCGGTAATCCCGTCGACGATCATCCCCGGTTGCCCATTCTCTCGTTTGACCTTGCGGCAGGCGGTCCCGGTCGATATCGTCCCCGTCCCGCTGCGCGGCTGCGCGCAGAGACCAATGCGCAACTACCCCACCCGATGCGGTGTGTGTCATGATTGAATTCGCATTTTCACGCCGGCTGGCCCCGCTTGCCTTGATTGTTTTGTCGTGTGTGTGCGGCGGATGCTCAACGAGTGGAAAGGCATTGAACGCGCAATCCGTGGAACTGTATCGTTTGGGCGATCTGGATTCCGCCCAGCGTGTACTGACCCAGGCTGCCGGGAATGATCCCGAGAATCCCCACGTCTATTACAATCTCGCTCGCGTCCATCATGAGCGAGGGTTCCGCAATGGTGATGTCAATGAGCTACGGCTGTCTGAGAACAACTACAACCTGTGCTTAAACCGTGACCCGGATCATGTCGAATGCTATCGGGCCTTGGGTGTGTTGCTGCGAGACTGGGAGCAAGTGGACCCCAATGACAAACGTTCTGATCAGGCATTCACGCTGATGGAACGTTGGGCGATGCGCAGCCCCACGCTGGCAGACCCGCGCGTGGAATGGGCACGGCTGCACGAAGAATTCAACAATCGCGAGGCAGCCAAGGAGAAACTCTTGGAAGCCCTTTCCATCGATCCGAATCATCCACGGGCGCTCGCAGCCTTGGGGCGGATTCGCGAAATGGAAGGCGATGTGAACCAGGCGTTGGCCGTCTATCAGCGCAGCTTGTGGCACGATGCCAACCAGCCTGAGATCGCCGCGCGGGTCGCTCAACTCCGCGCTGCGGGCGCAACCGCGGAAATCGGCTTGCTGCCCACTGGCCCCGTGCGCCCAACAACGCAAGCGGCAACGCCGATCTTCAATCGCTATTAGCGATAGTAGTCTTCTAGTTTCGCCATCGTTGCGTGGTATGTGCGCCTAGACGTCCAGCCCATGCTTGTTCGCCCAACGCCTGACGTTGCTCGCAAAGTGCGAGTTGGCCGTAGCGAGCGTCTTCCGCGTCAATTCCTCAACGTTGTCGCGCTTTAGCAACAAAGCAGCGACCGCCGCGCCGAACCAATCGCCGTTCTGTATGAACCAGTCATACATCTCCGGCAGACTGCCGAACCCTTCGATCCACGGCAGCGCATGGTTGACGAAGTTGTAGCGGACACCTTCTTTGACTTTGTGATTGTCTTTGTTGTGCGCAACCGTCCACCAATAATCCACTTTGCCCATCAATCGGCCAATTCGCTCACGCACGTCGCAGTCGGGCTCATTGACTGATTTGCCGATCGGGCTCATGCCACGTTCTGCGTGAAACAACTCGTGATAGATGCCCAGGTTGATTGTAAATGCCGACTCATGCGATTGGTTCCAGCGGCTCAATTGGACGTTGACGATCTTGACGACATCTTCAACTTGTTTCCGCCAGGTGAACGCCTGCTTGCGATAGCCGGCCGCTTTCAAGTCCGGCGTGATCGTTTCCGCGATGATTGCTTTGATGACGTCCTTGGCGATGAATTCCGCTGGCTGGTTGGCGTTGT
>CALJLD010000162.1 GCA_937982665.1 uncultured Planctomycetales bacterium | reverse complement strand
CGGAGACGATTGTCTACAACCATCTCAACCAGCCGCGCGAACTGGTCAAGGGCGAGCCTGTGAGCGGGCTGTTTGCGTAGGCCGACTTGGATCTGCGTTAAGGCGCGGCCAGGGATAAAGGCAAGATGTGAAGCTCAGGATTTCCTTGCTTGGCTCATTCCAGCCGCCGGCCACCCGCTGCGCACGCTTCTTGAATTCTCTGTTGCGCCCGCTTCGCATTGACGGTTCATTTCCTGGAAGTACCTCCTCCTTTGAGGGCTCAGGAAATGAAGATTGTTATCCCTGGCGGGAGCGGACAAGTGGGTGCCGTTCTGGCTCGCAACTTCGTGGCCAAGGGTGACGAAGTTGTGATCTTGAGCCGACGCTCGGCCGCTGTGTCGTCTGGCAGTTCGCGCATTGTGCACTGGGACGGCAAGTCGCTGGGCGAGTGGACGGACGAAGTTGACGGCGCGGACGTGGTGATCAACCTGGCCGGGCGGAGCGTCAATTGCCGTTATCATCAGGCCAATCGCCGTGCGATCATGAAGTCGCGGGTTGACTCCACCCGAGCCGTTGGCCAGGCGATATCTCAAGCCAAGAATCCACCTCCGGTGTGGTTGCAGGCAAGCACGGCGACGATTTACGCCCATCGCTATGATGCGCCCAATGATGAGCGCGACGGAATCCTCGGTGGCGCGGAGAGCGGGGCTCCGGACACGTGGCGGTTCAGTATCGATGTGGCCAAGAGTTGGGAGGCCGAAGCGAAATCGTTTAAGTTGCCGCACACGCGTATGGTATTGATGCGGTCCGCGATGACCATGAGCCCTGACCGCGGCGGCGTGTTTGACTATTTGTTGTGGCTGGTGCGATTTGGCCTCGGTGGCAAACACGGTGATGGGCGGCAATTTGTCTCGTGGATTCACGATGAGGATTTCTTTCGCGCGGTCCGATGGCTGATCAATCGCCAGGACCTGACGGACGCCGTCAATCTTGCTTCGCCCAATCCCTTACCGAACGTGCAATTCATGCGCGAATTGCGGCAAGCGTGGGGCGCCCGAATCGGTTTACCGGCGACGCGTTGGATGCTGGAGTTGGGCACCTTTCTGCTGCGGAGCGAAACGGAACTCGTGCTTAAGAGCCGCCGCGTGGTGCCAGGCAAACTCGTTGAGTCTGGTTTTGAGTTTGATTATGCGCACTGGCGCGATGCGGCCATTGAACTTTGCCAGCGATGGAAGTCGCGGCGAAAGAGCCGTCAAATGGGCAACAATCCCGCCAACAGCACCTTGGGCAATCTCACGAACTAGTCGGTGAGTTGGGCTGGAACGTCAATTTTTCAGACGCTCCCATTTGCCATCTGTAAACTTCCACCAAATCGCGGGCGATTGCCTTTCCGCATTTGGTTCTCCGTACAAGACATAGGCGTGCTCAAGCGGATCGTACGCAAAGGCCGCCCAACGCCGCTTTGCCGGGATCCCATCTGTGGCATGGACAGGGGCCCTGCCATCGTGGATCTGTTTCCATGCTCCTTTGCGGTATTCCCACAAGTCCGCATCCGCGACAAAGCCGCTGAACATGGCGACGCCACCTTGCGGATTGGTCGTCATGGCTCCGCCAAATCGGTGAATTGGAAGTTTCCCTTGCGGATCAATCTGCCGCCACGATTCTCCATCGTACTCCCACGTCTCATTGTTGTACGCCGCGCCGGCCTTGTAGCCTCCGAACAAGACCGTTGTTTTTGACTCCCGGTCAAAGGCCATCGCCGGCGCATATCTTTGGAAAGGGCCAGTCACATCGATCTTTTGCCAGGCTTTCCCATCAAATTCCCAGGTGTCATCGAGAAACGCCATCGTCCCGACCCCTCCGAAGAGGACGATCCGCTCTCGATTCGGGTCGTAGCTCATTTCGCTGCGGTAGCGGGCAGGCGGCTTTTCGCCATCAAACTCTTCCCACCGTCCATTGCGGAAGAGCCAACAATCATCGGTCGCAACGCGATGCTGCTCGCTCAAAGTTCCCCCCAACAACACGAAAGTCTCACTGGCCGCATGGTATTCAAAAGTCGAAGTCAGCAGGAGTTTCGGTCCTTCGCCAACCTTCTTCCACTCACCGTCTTCGCGCAGCCAGGTTGCCGATTTGGCGCCGGATTCCTCGCTGCCGACAATCATGCACACGCCGCTTTCGGCATCTATCGCCATGTAAGCCAGCGGATAGTTGGGCAGAGCTTCGTCATGTCCGGCCGCCGCAGCGGTTCCTGCATTGACGACTGTTGCCACGGTTATTGCCGCAGCGCAAAGAGGGAATGCCACGAGATTCTCCGGCTATGAAATTGGTAGAAGGCACGCGAGGGCGTGACGCTAACAACCGCCACTCTGTTGTCGATCTGTGCGGCTTCCTTAATAGCCATAAATTGCGGAGCGTGATCCGGCGATGTCGTGTGGTGGTTGAATTCCACCAAAATGCGCGCACGGGCGGCATCCATTCCCGCGTGCGAATGGCAAACCGCCCGTGGAGCATAATGGCCGAAATCCCAGCCGGATGCTTAGTTGCCCAACTCCTCGACCAACTCGCTAGCGCCGTAGATCTTCTGCAGCGCTTCTTTGATTCCGGCCGAGTGAACGCTCACGGCCCTGGCGACTTCGTCCGTGTAGGCAAAGTCCAGGACGAGCGACTGAATGTTGCCGTCAAAAATGATGCCGACGACTTCGGCATCTTTGTTGATGACGGGACTGCCTGAGTTTCCGCCGATGATGTCGGCCGTGCAGACAAAGTTGAACGGCGTATCCAGGTTGAGCTTGTCTTTGTTCTGCATCCAGCTTTCCGGCGGAGCGAACGGCGACTCAAAGTTGTGCTCGGCGGCGTGTGTGTAGGTTCCGCCAATCTGCGTGGTGTAGGGAACCTGTTCTCCGCCGAGTTCGTAGCCTTTGACTTCGCCGAAGGCCAACCGCAGGGTGAAGGTGGCGTCCGGATAGACGGAATCACCGTAGGCGGCAAATTGGGCTTCCGCAATCTTGGCGTACGCCTGCTCCTGCGGCTCAGAAACTTTCTCTTCATACATCTGGCGGACGGCGCGCGACTTGGGGTCAACCAGCTTGGCCAGTTGAATCAGCGGATCGTCCGAATTCTCGACGGCTTGCTTGCCACCTTGGCGAAGCTGTTGGCGGAAACCAACGTCCATGAGCTGTGTGCCGTCGATAAGTTGGGCCGCACGATCTGTCGGCGACATCCCAGCCAGAATCGCCTGGACGAACTCATCATCACCGCCGGCAATTTCCATCAGGTAGCCGAGAGAATCGGCCAGTTTGACCTTCTCCAGGTCGGCATAGATGGGAGCTTCGGAGAAGAGCGATTGCTCCAGCGAAGGGATACCGGCATCGGCATACTCACGTAAGCGCTGTGCATTCGGAAGTTGGCTTTCGTCCGCCAGGCGAACCAGCGTGCGGGCGATATCAAACAGGTCGGTGTTAAACGCGCGACCCTGTTCGAACAGCGTGTAGTCATCACGAATGGTCTTGAGCAACTCCAGCGACTCGTCAATCTGCGTCCACGGATCGCCGATCGATTGGCGCAGCTGCGCATCGCCCATCACTTTTTCTCGCAGCGAGCGCTCGGCCGACTGCTTGGCTGTCATCACGGCAGGACTTTGCAAACCGGCCAAACCGCCGAGCCGCGCTTTGCGGCTGTTCTGCACACCAAACAAGAAGTCACGCGCGCGACGCTCATTCTCTGCGCTTTCGTTGGAATAGACGTTGAGCAACACTTCGTAACGTCGCAATAAGTTCAGTACATCAGGGATGGCCGTATCGCGCAGATACTTGAGATGGTCGACCGTGTACATGCGGTCGGTGCTGCCGGGGTTACCGGAAACAAAGACCAACTCGCCGGCGTCGGCCCCGGCTGCGCTCCATTTGAAGTAGTGCTCGATCTCGACCGGCTGATCGTTCTCGTAGACACGGAAGAAGCAGACGTCCAGGCACCAGCGCGGGTACTCGAAGTTGTCGGGATCACCACCGAAGAAGGCGATATCCTGCTCAGGTGCGAAGACCAACCGCACATCGGTGTAGCGCTTGTAGCGATACAAGTGATAACGTCCGCCCTGGTAAAGCGTGATGACATCGGAACGCAGGCCGGTCTTGTCCAGCGATTCTTGTTCGATGGTATTCATGGCCGCGCGACGCGCTTGCTGGGCATCAGCGGGAGACATGCCCTGCTTGACCGCGGCGTTGACGCGATCTGTCACGTCCTCCGTGCTTTGCAGCACGTTGAGTTCCATGTCCAGGCATTTCATCTCTTCATCACGCGAACGGGCGTGGAAGCCTTCTTTGAGCAAGTCGCGCTCGGCCGTGCTCAGCTTCTGCAGGGCATCGGCACCGACGTGATGATTGGTCATCACCAAACCTTGCGAGGAGACGAACGAGCCTGACCCGCCGACGTTGAATCGCACGGACGCGCGCTGCACGTGCTCGAGCCACTCCTCGGTGGGCGTGAAGTTGTACTTCTCCTTGAGCAGCTTGGTGGGCGGGTTGGAGAAGAGCCACATCCCTTCATCGGCGGTCGCCGTGCGAGGGCGATGGGCATCCAAAGCGAGCGTACACGCGGCCAGCAAGGCCACGATCACAAAGAGTCGGCGAAGCATGTTCCACCTCAAGAGTTTGTAAGAAGTCGGCGCGACGGGCGATGCGTGTCCGCCTGGGCCGACAGTGCGAATCCGTTTGCAACCCGCGTATGATCCACGATGCACGGGGGTTTTGGCAAGTGCCGGGCATCATGCGCTGAACGCGCAGCGCTCAACGGCCGCAATGCGATCTGGTTCGCGCGCTACTTCGCCGCTTGAGCTTCCTTGGCAATCCGCACCAATTCGGCCAGGAAGGCATAAGACGGCATCCCCAGCGCGCGACCGTTGTCGGTGTTGATCTGGATGGCGGCGGCGATCTCTTGTTCGGGAAAATAGCCCATCGAGGAAACATAGCCAGGAAAGACGCCATCATGACCGAGGAGTTTCCCCTGGGGCGTCTGGCGAATCATGACGCCCAAGCCGTAGTGCAGTTCACCGCCCATGCGGGGATCCGCCGTGGCGGCGTCCTTCTGCATGAGCGCTAGATAGTCATGCTTGAAGAGTTGGCCGGTGTAGTTCAGCCTGGCCCAACGTGCGAGATCCAGTGGGGTGGTCACAAAGCCTCCGCCGCACCATTCAAACTGTGGATTGATGGCGAACTTGCCGTCTTTGACCATCCGCTCCGGCATGCCCAAGCCGCGGAACAGCACATCGTACCCTTGGGCGAGACCTTCAATCTCGCGCTTGTCGCCAGTAACGGTATCGGCAAGTTGATGAGGCTGAAGAATGCGCTCGACGACGGAGTCATAAACCGTGCCATCGATGGCATCTTCAATGGCCTCATCCATTTCCTCGTTCAGGATATTCCCGATCACCGCGCCCAGCACAATGTAGTTGGTATCGGAATACGCCCAACCTTCGCCCGGCTCGTGCACAGCCGGCATGTCAAAGACATAGGCCACGCGCTCGCCGGCGGTGAAGACCTTGTCGGGATCGGCCAGCAGGTCTTGCCAAATCTGCTGCTGCAATACGTAACGAGGCAAACCGGATTGATGCCGCATCAGATGCGCGATGGTCAGCTTGTCCGCATTGGGGAGCTTGCCGTACCAGTCGGTCTTGCCGAGATACTTGGAGACCGGATCTTCCAGCTTGAGCTTGCCGGTTTGCAGCAGATCCACGGCGAGCGCCGCGAAGTGGGTCTTACCAATGCTGCCGGCGAAGAGACGATGCTCGGCCGTCATCGGCTCTTTCGTTTCCTTATCGGCGTAGCCGGCTGTGGCGGTGACTTGCGTTCCATCCGGCAGAATCACCGCGGCGGATGCGCCTGGTACTTCGCCGCTTTCCACAAGTTGCTCCAGCCGCGCGCTTAGGGCTTTGGCAACTTTGTCGGCTACCGCGGTTCGGGTCTCAGTCGCTTGTCCCTGAACGGGCGTTGCAATCAAGGCCGTGCAGCCAAGCAGCCAAACAAGCGCGAAAGCCTGAGCCAACCGAGTAGACGACGAGCCGCGGTGCGAAACGAAAGCGTGCATGGGAGATCTGACAATCAGTGCGAGTGCATTTCTTTTAGATTGCCGATTAGAGCAAACGCCTGATCGCCGGTTGGTTGGCTGTTTAACGATTGCGGTACTTCGGCGGCTCGATCTTGACATTCAGATCTTGCCGCAGGAAGAGGCACACGCCGTCGACATCCTCGCAAACGTAGTACAGCGCATAGGCGGAAAGCGGCACGGCCGCCTCGATCGGCTTGTCGCTGCGAATCTCCACGCTCAGCCGGCGCTCTTCGGTTGTCTCAGGCTGATCGCCCTGCGGTGCTTCCAACAGTTGCTGAGTCACCTTCCAACCTTCAGGCGGATCAATCCACAATCGCAACGGCTCGGCCTCGTTATTCCAATGGGCCTTCAACACCGCGGACGGAGTGAACCTGAAGTGGATGGTGGCGACGACGCCTTGTTCGTCCGTCGTGGAAACGACAGTTGATTCGGTTTGGATCAAGCCTGCCGTGTCTCGGTTGATCTGTCCCTCCGGATCCGGGTTTGTTGCGGTTTCGGCCTCGCCGAACTCACGCGCGGGACTGGCAATCTCCGCCGGCGTGAGCGGCGCGCGAAGCTCGACGGGCACTTCGCCGCGAGCGCGAACTTCGGCCTGGGCCGTCTCCACCCAATCGTAGAACGGATACGGCTTGATGAGCCGCGGTCCGTATTGTTGGATGCGGCGCCGCCAGATGTATTGATTGGGATCTTCCGCGAGCGCCGAGTTCCAGTAATCGATCGCTTTCTGAAAGTCGCTGGGTTGACCGGCTGCGGATTCGTAACGCATGCGATGAGCCACGCCCAGTCGGAAGCGTGTGAGCGGTTTGGGGTCGAGCGATTCGGACGCCTCGTACATGCGGATGGCGTCGTCTACAGCTGCTGCACCTCCCCACAAGATCGCGCCGTCGGCCTTGCGACGCATAGCTGCCGCATCAGCAGTTGATTGAGCAGAGCTCGTCGCCGTCTCCCAATCTTCTGCGCCTGCCGTGAACGACGTCTCGGCAGGCTCCGTCGCATCATCCGCGAACGTCTTGTTCAAGAATTCATCCGCGAATGTGCGCACATTCGGCCGCCGTGAACGCACGATGCCGTGCTCATCGATGGCGATGAACATCGGCACGGCCGACATCTCGATGATGTTGATCGGATCGTGCAAGATCGGCCAGTTGAACTCTTGCCATTGGGAATACAGCCGCGTGCGATCGGGATGCTGCTCCTGCACAACGCCCAACATGACCAATTCGCCCGACTCGACGTAATCTTTCATTGCTGCGTGCCAGACCGGCACGTGTCGGCGGCAGCCAGCTCACCAACTGGCAAAGTGAATCAATAGCACCTTCTTGCCACGATAGTCCGAGAGCGAAACCGGCTTGCCATCGGCCGTGTTGGGGAGCGTGAAGTCCGGATGCTTCTGGCCAACTTCAAGGCGATAGGGCCGCTGCGCACGAGCGGTTGTTGCGAACAAACAAACGCTGAACGTCACTGCTGTGGTGAGAAGTGCGGAGACGATTCGTGAAGTTGTGTGGCGCATGGAGCCTCCGCGTATTGTGGTTGATTCAACGCTTGAGCATAGCAAACTCGATACGCCGCGTCCGTGTTGACCGTCACACTCAGCGAGCCGGTTCTTCATGCACGCGGACGCCAGCTTCTTTCAACGCTGCAAGCTGATCGCTCTTGGCAGCTTCCGAAAGCGGATTGCCGGCGATGTACAGATTGAGGAATGGGGCCACGCGGCGCGAGCCGGCGGCATCCTCGCTCGCGAACTTCACCAAAGCCGCCAGGTCGGCCAACTTGTTGTCTTCAACTAACAGATACCGTAGTTGCGTTTGTTGATTCAGCGGGCTCAAGTCCGCAACTTGATTCCCAGTCAGGTCCAAAGACGTCAAGCCTGTCACGTTCTTGAGCGGCGAAAGGTCCGTCACCTGGTTGCGCTCCAAGTACAATGACTTCAGCTTCGGCAACTCGGCCAACGGAGACAGATCAGCAACGCTGTTATCGGCCAGGTACAGTGCCGAGAGATTCTGTAATTTCGCCACAGCGGAAATGTCGCCCACTTGATTGCCACTGAGCTCGAGGTATTGAAGAGCCGTATCGCTGGCCAATGGTGAAATGTCTTCGATCTGATTGTTCTTCAAGTCGAGCGATTGCAGCCGCGGCAAATCGGCCAGCGGCGAGATGTCGGTGATCTTGTTGTTGGACAACTTGAGCAAGTGCAGGTTGCGGCAGTATTGCAGCCCTCGCAAATCGGCGATGTCCTGGCCGTCGGCCTCCAACACAAACACCTTGCGGAGATCATCCTCGGTGAGCGGCTCCTTGGTGCCGCGCTTTTCATACACGGCGTGTCGCAGCGCCGCTTCCAGCTTGGCATCGAATATCAACTTAGCTGGCGGCGCAACAATCGCACCCTGATCTTGTTGGTCTTGCTTTGTCGAGTCTTGGGCAAACGCAAAGTTGACAGAAACCAAGAACGCGAACAAGCACCAGGCAAGTACTCGTGAGAAACGGACTGGCACAAATGCCATGGGAAACTCCAACAACTCAGGCGGGAATGAGTAAGGCAGGCACGATTCGTGTGCGAAAGGATGACGTGACGGGCACCTCATCGAACGCACTCCTTGATTATACGACAGGCTGCGAGCATCCGCCACGACCGGCTTGATTTGGTTCAACCGGGCCGAAAAGAGTTCGCCGCTTAGTCATGACTTTTCCGGCACTTGCAAGGTTATGTCCGGTCCACAGTTGCGATGCTTGCAGGACGACTTGCGCCGCGCCACCTCTGGTCGAAGAAAAGCAAATCACCGGCTTTGCGAGAGACAAAGCCGGTGAGCATATGAACGGAGCCCAAGCTCTCAAACGCCTACTCGCGGTGATAGAAATTCAATCCATTACCTTCAATCTTGAAGAAATGACGGCGACCCGCAGTCAGGCGAAAGCCGCGCTTTTGGTACCCCTCCTGGAAACTCCAGTCAAATTCAATATTGAAATCGGAGTTTCCCACCCGCGAGAACCACTTTGTCTGGTTTGGCTCTAGCTGGTGTTTAGACCCATTTAGTTTGAAGCTCACACGGTTTTTCGTCGGGTTCTCAATCCAAATCTTGTAGGTCGCTAAGCCGCTCGAACTTGCACGGTCGGGGACGATCATGGTGTGCCCGGAAACTCCCGCCGTCTCAACGGCTTTTCGCGCGTAGTCCGGGAATCGGCCTTTCCCGTTACAAGTCGCACATTTCGTCTTGAAGCCGGTATACTTCTCAGTCCACCAGCCGCCGGAGCAGAATTTGCAGTCCGCGCCCTGGTATCGGTTCTGTCCGTAGTAATCACCGGAGAATGTCCAACCCAAATCCAGCGCCCTCCCGGAAAGCCACGTTTTTTGGCCTGTGCCAGGGTCAGCAATTTGGATTTTGTCAGTCCCGTTTGAGTATCCAATAGCCACGACATAGTGCCATGTCTCCGCCCCACTGCGGACCAAGAGAATTGGTGGCCGATTCTGCTTAATCAGATCCACGATGTTTGACAAGTTGCCGTTGTAGATCGTCGCACCAACTCCATTGCGCTCGAGCGCGCGTTCAATCCCTGATGGCAATGTCATACCGAAGGACCTATTTCCTGATTGGAACCAACGCGTACCCGCATCCGTTTTGAGAGGTCCGACCCCGGCGCTGATCCCGTAGTAATTCAATACCATCCGGCAGCAAGTTGGACCGCAACTGATTCCATCAGGTTGCCGATCAGTCCGGAACGTTCCAGGCAACGATTGGCCGCCAGCCCACAAATCTTGGGCTTGGCTGACCTTAGTCGATACAGAAACAAAGGCGAGCACCGCCACAAAAACAAGAAGGCGTTTCATTTGATTTCTCCGTACATTGAGTGTTAGTTGGTCTTGAACAGCGCCTTGCTAGCACTGCTTCTGGACCGCAATGCGGCGGAGAGCGGGGACATTTTTTTCGTTCTTTTGGACTGGTGCAGTGCCAAATCGAGCCGCCGACTACGATTGGCGGATTAACAGATAACGGGGGTGGAAATCAGCGAGATTTCTCAACTGCCGGCGAACTAGCTTATTGAGTGTCGCGATGCCAAGTTGTGTTTCTGATCGAATCAGCAATGGCCACCTAACTCTCTCCTAATCAAATGAACACAGGACTTTGGATTACCGTTAGCACTGGCGGACTAATTGGATTCCTGCTTGTGCTCTCGTTCTTCCTCAAGAAGTTTGGCGGCTATGCGCCCGGTTGGCGGATTCGTTGTGCTGCGTGCAACGCTCACCGCCCTGCAGCGGAAGCGGGAATCGTTCGCGTGGCGGCAATGGGAACGAAGCACACAATCGCCGGCTGCCCAAGTTGCGGAAAAGTGGGGCATGCGATCATCGAACGGGATCCGGGTGAACCGGCGACTATAGAGTCCGGAACGAATGCCCCGCCGCAACAATGAATTGACGGGCTTCAAGAGTTGGCACAATTCGCCAGCCGTCTTCGCTTCGCGCTCAAAGCGAGCTTCAACTTCAGCACGGCAAGTTCCTTCGCCTTGGCTTCCACTTCCACCGTGGCGTCCAGGCTGATCCAGCACTCGGGAAAGTCCCGCACGTTGACATAATCATGATGCCGCTGTGGCTTGGGACCATTCCAGCTTTCGATGGGGCTCGAAATGTGAAACAGCGGCTCTCGATCCCAAGTTGCTATTGCTCGTTCGGTCGCTTCCCGCACCGAGAGTCCATCGGCATTGCAACGGTGGTGATGCACGTCGTAAACAAGAGGAATGGCATGTGCTTCACATGTCGGCAGCAGATCTGCTGGCGTATAGATCCGGTCGTCGTTCTCCACCGTGACGCGTTTACGTGCTCGAGACGAGAGACGGCCAAGGTTTTTCGCGAAATCGGCCAGCGCTTTGGCCTTGTTGCCGTATGCTCCGCCGCCATGGATATTCACTACATCCGCGCCCACCCACTCCGCAACTTCGCATTGATACTCCAGTTCGCGGAGCGAAGACTCAACGATGCCGGGGTCTTGGGAATTCAAAACAACGAACTGATCCGGGTGAAAGCAGGTGCGCAGGTTGTGCTGCAATGAGAACTCATGACACTGCTTGAATTGCCCAATGACCGCGTCGCCTTCTGGCAACTCGCTCATGCAATAGCCGTGTTGTGGATGTGTCTTGAGTGGCAGGATTTGACTGTTAATGCGGAAACAGCCGATCCCGTGGGTCGCGCAGAATTGTTGGGCGGCCAGCAATGATTCGGCATTGTGCGAACACAGTGCGGAGATTTTTGCCAAGGCATCTGATCGACTCAACCGCGAGATCGCCGCTGCCGTCGTTGTGCGAAACTTGATCGGCTGCTCGCGAAATGCGCAGCACAATCCCAGGCGAAGCTTTCCGCCTCGATGCCTGTTGTTCCTTGAGGTTCGCAATCTTGATTTCCGGGAAGGGATTAAGTCTCCGCGGACGTAAAGACCCCGCGGCTTTCATCAGTACGGCACTCTGGTCCTTTACTTTTTCGTGCGGTAAGCTGAGCCAGATTCACAAACTTAACCTTGCGGGAATAAATCATGCCGAAACTGACGGTAGAGAATTATGGCGAATTCGACGTACCTGCCGGTAAACGCTTGGTATTGGCGATGAAGGAAGAGGCTGGCGTGGACCAACTGCACGCTTGTGCCGGCAACGCGAAGTGCACGACGTGTCGCGTTGAATTCATTTCCGGCGAGCCCGATAAGATCACCCAGGCGGAAAAAGACCTGTTGGCCGCGCGTGAGCTTTCCGGCGTGCGACTAAGTTGCCAAATTGCCTGCGATCATGACATGAGTGTGCGTGCAATCAGTCGATTGGAAGGCAGTGGTCGAGCGGATGCCGGCGGTGAGCCGGCGCAGGAAATCGAACCGCCACCGGTCTGGGTTGATAAATAGCCGCAGCGTCAAGCTCGCTCTGCAATAGCGGCATCTTGAACTTGTGACCAGGGGCACGTTCCTTGCCGTCAGAGACCTCCTTGCCTTCAACAAACTTGCCTTCAACAAACGCGAAGTGTTCGCCATGATTCCCGTCGCACTCGTCACCGGCAGCGGCGCACCGCGGATTGGCAACGTGGTCGTTCGTGACTTGGCGGAGCGCGGTTACGCTGTCGTTGTTCATGCTCATTCGTCAATGGACCACGCCGAGCAAACTGTCGCCGAGCTGACAAGCGCCGGCCGAAATGCAATTGCAATTGCCGCGGACATCAGCCAGGAAAAGGATGTTCGCAAGCTGTTTGAGCAAACGTTGGACGAGTTCGGCCGTATTGACGTGCTGGTCAATACATCGGCCATCTGGGAAAGCAAGCTGTTGGAGGAGGTCACCGCCGAGGATGTTCGTCGGCACTTCGAGATCAACGCTTTGGGTACATTTCTGTGCTGTCAGCAGGCCGGCCTGCAGATGGTGCAGCAGGAAACCGGCGGTGTTATTGTGAACATTGGCGACTGGGCCATCGCGCGGCCTTACCTTGACTATGCCGCGTACTTCCCCTCCAAGGGCGCCATCCCTGCCATGACGCGAAGTCTTGCCGTGGAGTTGGCCGCACGGAATCCCCGCGTTCGCGTCAACGCCATTCTGCCGGGGCCGGTCATGCTTCCGGACGCCATGAGTGAAGCTGAACGCGAAACGACAATCAACGCCACGTTGTTAAAACGCGCCGGCGAGCCGCACCACGTTGCACAAGCTGTGGCGTTCTTTCTGGAAAATGACTTTGTCACAGGCGTCTGCCTGCCGGTGGACGGCGGCCGTTCCATCGCTGGCGGAGAAGTTTGACGTTCGCGCCAATTACTGGGAACTTTGCACCGCCGAATCCGTCAGAAAGTCCTGCTTTGGTCGCTTTTGCTTGCTTGAATCGTTAGCGGCGCGGTACGTTGTTGGGACGGTTTGCAAACACCGGTTCACCGCCGAGCCGAACAATCTCACAGGATATTTGGAGAGACAGAT
The DNA here is from genome assembly GCA_937982665.1 of uncultured Planctomycetales bacterium. Classification (GTDB taxonomy): domain Bacteria; phylum Planctomycetota; class Planctomycetia; order Pirellulales; family S012-138; genus CALJLD01. The sequence continues at coordinate 2,372 of CALJLD010000162.1, read as the reverse complement.
GCGTTGCTGCAATTCGATGCTTGGCAAGGCGATGTGGCTGAGTTCGTTATGCGTGTTGATCGTGTTTGCTGGGGTGGCCGTTTCGCAGGATCAGCAATCCAAACAAGGCGCCACTCAGCAAGATGACAAGTCCGCGCAAGAAGCCATCCCGGAATTGGACATCAGCGGCAACCCGTATCTGGCACCCAAAGAAGCCAATGTCGAACAACTCGTCAAATACCTGGAGAGAATGCGCAGCCGTCCGGAAACCATTCGTCGCCGTGAGGGTTTTGGCGAAGCGATTGTCGAAGCGGCCGAACGAGTCCTCAAAGGCGAGCCGAACGATGAGCAGCGCGTAGTCGCGGCTTTGTCTTTGTTTGACACGCTGCACGAACGCGCCGTGTTGGGCGATGACGAATCGGACGCCAGGCTGATGGATTGGGCCGCCAGGCTGAAAGACGATTCGCAAGCATCAATCGCGGACCGCTGCAAGCTGCACTTGCTGGAACAGCGAGTCCTGGTCGCCCGCAATTTGCAGGCGACAACGGATGAAGTTGCCCAGTTGTTGGGAGACTTGGAGACCTACCTGTCAGACAACGAGCTTTCCAGTATTCATCTGCGGCTTGCGTCGGAAACCATCGGCTTGATCAACAGCATTGATGACGCGGAAGCGCGCGGCGGTTTGTTTGACAAGTTTGGTGAACTCTTCGCCAAGAGCAGTGACCGCGAGATGCAATCGTATGCCAAGCGAATTCTTAAGAAGCCTGGCGCCGATACCAGCGAACTGGTTGGCGAAACGCTTGAGATCGAAGGGACGTCCGTTGATGGCTTCCCGTTCGATTGGACGGCCTATCGCGGCAAAGTTGTCCTTGTTGACTTTTGGGCCACCTGGTGCGGTCCGTGCATCGCGGAAATGCCCAACGTGAAAAAGGCCTACGAGAAATATCACGAGAAAGGCTTCGAAGTCGTCGGCATCAGTCTGGATCGCGATGTGGACGCCTTGAAGACTTACCTTGCCGAGAACCAAATCCCCTGGACCAATCTTTATGACGATGGCCATCCCATGGCCAAAAAGTACGGAGTGAATGCCATTCCGTTCCCGGTGCTGGTTGACCAGGAAGGCAAAGTCATCACTACGCAAGCACGTGGTGCGGTCCTGGAACAAGAGCTGGAAAAGCTGCTCAGCGGCAAACGCAGCGCTGGCGAATAGCCTGGCGATTGGTGAAGCAGCTAGGCAAATTGGCGATCGATTGGCGCGGCTGGCGTCGACCAGGACGAACGTGCGCTACAGTTTCGCTTCGCCGTGGCCATGTACGTTTTGGTGGCGCTCGCCATCAAGCGGCTTTGGGGCGGCTATTGCGAACGGCCAGACGATAGACCAATGCATTGCCCCGTTTTCCCACCTGCCGAACTACGCCTGACTCGCGCAGGCAATAGGCAATTCGCTGCGCGATCCAGCGTTTTACGCCCAAGTGATTGGCAAGTTCCGCCGTATCAAACTCGCGCGGGGGCGGTTCCGGCAACAGACGCAACATGTCAGCAGGTTTGACAATTTCAACCGGCGATTCCGTCTCGATAAGAACTCGATCTTCAATCACGAAATCATTGTCGCGCCGCCGCCGTCTGCGGCCGTGTCCCGGACGCCGCCATTCCTCCACAACCACCGGGACAATTTCCATCGTCAAGCGCTTGTGCGGCAACAATCGCGCGAACGAAACCAACTCGTCAAACGCATCGATCAGCGTTTGCCGCTTCGGGCTCCACCGCCGATCGACCACAGGGCCCGATTTGCGTTTGCGCTTAACAAGCAGTTTGGCGGTCACCAGCGGCTTGACGACGCGAACTTTATGCGTCGCCAACAACTCTTCGACTTTGCGGCGAATGGCCGACAGACCGGAATGCTGGATCTCGACCAGTTCACGGCCACGGACCACGTCGACTCGATACGCGCCGTGACGAACTTCAACGTCCGCATCATCGCTGGTTGCGTAACGCTCTTTGAGTTCGCGATGCAGTGAGAATTCCATTCGCGGGAGTCCATTCCCAACTGAATCCAAAACTGGCTAGCCGACCGGCAGCGGCTCCACGCCCAACTCGCGAATGGTCAACAAGCTGCTGAATTTGTAGCCGGCGTTTTCAAACGCTTCGCGGCCGCCCTGCAAGCGATCAATGATCGCGATCACTTCGCGAATCTTCAAACCGGCTTCTTCGCAACGCTCGATTGCCGTCAATGAGGATCCGCCGGTTGTGACAACATCCTCAACAATGACAACTTCTTCGCCTTCTGTCACCGGCCCTTCAATGTACTTCTTCAGCCCATGGCCTTTGGCTTCTTTGCGAACCATGTAGCCACGCAGCGGTTTGCCTTGAACTCCCGCCATGGTAATGACCGC
>CALJLD010000161.1 GCA_937982665.1 uncultured Planctomycetales bacterium | reverse complement strand
TACCCCGGGTGGCAGGGTGGGCGCAATGCCGGGTGGTAACCCCGGGTTGTAATCCAGGGTGTAATCCCGGATTTGGATCCTGGCCGAAGAGCATCCTTCGCGCGAGATCCGCGCGTCGAGATTTTTTTGAAAACTCACATTGCCCACTGCGCAGCTTCCGTGGGAATTTGCCGTTTCGCTCTTTGGCAATTGAATCGAACTTCCAAACGCGGCTGCGTGCGACGGCCAGGGTCTGCACCGCGGATTGATGAAACTCGCGCGTCCTGCTCGCGGCTGTTGTTTTCCGCGAGTGGGACGCGCTTGGCCCTATCGCTTGCGCGCTTCCGCCTAGGCAAACACGCTTTGCGGCGGTTGCAGCAGCCGTGTGGTCAGGTAGCGCTCGCCGTTGGCGCCGTAGAAGAGGACGATGTTTCGCAAGGCGTCCCACACCGCGGAGAATTTCACCGCGCGGGGACCGTGCAGGCAAAAGTACATGCCGATGGGCTGTTTTCGTTGACGCAGAATTCTTTCCGTGAGCGGAAAGGCGCCGATCTCAAGTTGTTCGCGTTCGCAAAGGGTTTGTGTGATGAAGTTCCGCAGGTCATTGAGTGTCTCAAAGCGCACGGGACAATTCGTCATCGTGTGAGATTCTCCTCTGGGCGCAGACCGCGACCGCAGTTGAGCTGGCCATCATTGGTAACCAAGCGATGAGCCGATCGTTTCGCTTCAATGGCTCATCCGTATATGACGCAGGCCGAAATGCGGTTGCTGTCAGTTGCGCTAGTGAATGTGTGCTGGGATCAACTCGCCGGTTGACAGATTACTCCATCGGCAACCTGGGTCCGGGAATTCGCATTCCACCATACGGAGATGGCAAAAACGTGGATGAGAATTGCCTGACAAGTTGCCAGACGTTCTGGTCAGGCAAACCTTTCTGCCAGCAAGAGGGCATTTTTGAGTTGCCTGAGCTTTCTGGACTCCCCAAGTTACGCCAACGGCAAGGGGAGGCTGAGATTCCCAGAAACACAATCAACATGTCATGCCCATCTGTCGATATCGAGCGTGAGGTTGAGTTTAACGATTAGCTCAACATTTCCGCTCCAGCAATGCCAGCGGGGTTGAACATGCCCTCCCGCGAAGAACAAAGCCGCAAGCAAGACACGCCTTCGCCAACGCGGACGACGAGGGTGGACGCCGCGCATACGCCTGCCCAGGCCACGGGAAAACCCGCGCCAGCGACGCCAACCTCTTCGGAAAAGACCGCCCTGCAGGAACAAGCGCGGCAGCTAGAAGCTCACTTGCAGCGCCGGCAGCAGGACCTGGATCATCGCGAGTCCCAACTCAACGCCAGGTTGGCCGAGTTCGAGCGAGAGGCTCGAGCCTCGCGGCTGGAACTGCTGGAAAAGGAGCGCGCCCTCAAAGCCGAGCGCGAGTCCTTAGCGCAAAGTGCGAAGATTACCGCCACCAGCAACTCGGCCGAAGGCAATGCAGAGCAAGAGGCGCAGCAACTGACGGACAGTGATCAGCTGCGCCGCGAGTTGCAGCTTGAGCATCGCGAGCAAGGGTTAGCCGAGCGTGAGCGTGAACTGCGTAAGCGGATCAACGAGATATCAGCCGCTCGCGAGGAGACGCTGGAGATCCGGTTGGCCACGGAAGAACTGTGGCGACAACTGTGTGACGCCTTGCCGCCGGAGGCTGTCAACCGGTCGGTGGCGCGCATTCGTGAGCGATTGTCAGATCATTATCGGCTGGTTCGCGAAGACCTCAATGGCTATCGCGCTCAGCTGGAGCAATTGCGAACGGACTTGGACGAGCGGCTGGAGCGCTGGTCGCACCGCAAGGCGGAATTGGCCGATTGGGCCGAACGTCAAATGCGTGAGATCGATAATTATCACTCGGCCGTGTCTGAAAGGGCGGCAGCCGTCGATCAGCGACAGTCCGAATTGACGTTCCTGCAGGCCGCTTGGCGACAAGATCGACAAGAACTCGAGAAGCGTGTCGCCCGGCTGCAGCAGCGCTTGGAGCAAGCCGGCAAGGCCACGCCGCCTGCCGCCATCCCGGTGCCGCACCATCCATCGACTGGGCGGGTTCCCTTGCCTAAATCCGGTGCCGCGTAGCGAACGCAACGTGAGCTTTCCGGACAATCTGGCGATTTGCTTGCGTTGATCGCCTTCGCATCGGTACGGCTCAACCGTACGATGGTCGACACCGCCGTCATTTTTCTTCTGACGGCAATTGCCTGATGCGAAAGTGAGCCTGGCATATCAATGCCTGCTTCTGAAACCAACGCGTTTGACTACGACACGATCATCATCGGCGCCGGGATGTCCGGGCTGGCCGCTGGGATTCGTCTGGCGATGTACGACCAGCGAGTTTGCATCCTGGAGCGGCATACCACCATCGGCGGGCTGAATTCGTTCTATCGTTTGGACGGACGGAATTTTGACGTCGGGCTGCATGCCTTGACCAATTACATGCCAAAGGGAGACCGGCGGCATCCGCTGGGTCGGGTGCTGAAGCAACTCCGTTTCTCTTGGGATGAGTTTCAGCTTTGTGAGCAACTGGAGTCGCAGGTTGCATACGGCGATCGCCGCCTGGCATTTTCGAACGATCCGCAGCTCTTGATCAGCGAAGTTGCAGAACGGTTCCCGCATCAAGCGGATGCGTTCGTTCGCCTGGTGGACGAGTTGCCCGGCTACGATGACCTGGGCGAGATCCCCGAAGGTGCGTCCGGGCGTGAATTCGTGTCGCAGTACATCAGCGATCCGTTGCTGGCCGACATGCTGCTCGCGCCGCTTTTCTATTACGGCAGCGCTCGCGAGAACGACGTTGATGCGGACCAGTTTGTCATTCTCTTTCGCAGCATTTACCTGGAAGGCTTCTGCCGACCGCGAGAAGGCGTACGGCTGATCCTGCGATTGCTGACGCGCAAGTACAAAGCCCTGGGCGGCGAATTGCGGCTCCGCTCTGGCGTGAATGCACTCAACACCAAGGGCGATAGCGTTCGCGAAATTGTGCTGGACTCTGGCGAAGTCTTGACGGCAAAGCGAGTGGTTTCTTCCGCAGGCTGGCGCGAAACCGAAGCGCTGTTGAGCGGTGAGACCAACAACAATGGCGAAGCGCCAACCTTGGATCAACGTCCGCCAGGCCGATTGTCATTTGTGGAGACGCTCTCCGTGCTGGATTGCCCCGCCGCGGAACTTGGGCATAAGCCAACAATCATCTTCTACAACGCAACCGACCGCATTGCTTGGCAGCCGCCAGAGGAACTTGTTGACCTGCGTAGCGGCGTCATTTGTTGTCCTGGCAATTTTGCTTTTGACGAACCGCCGGACCTGTCGATGATTCGCGTCACATGTCTGGCAAACTACGAACGCTGGAAGTCGCTTCCGCGGGAAGCATACCTGGCTGAGAAGGACGTTTGGTTCGAGCGCGTTCTGGAAGCCATTCAACCGTACACTCCGCCGTTCCGTGAACACATCGTCGCCCGCGATATGTTCACGCCGACAACCATTGTGAAGTTTACGGGGCACTTCAACGGTGCCGTTTACGGCGCACCCAACAAGCAGCGTGACGGCCGCACCCCGCTGTCAAATCTCTTCATTTGCGGAACCGACCAGGGCTTTGTCGGGATCATTGGCACGCTGGTGAGTGGTGTCTCGATCGCAAATCGGTATTTGCTTGTCGATTGAGCCATCGAGTCACCGAATCGGAGATTTGCGGAGACTGTGAGCGATTTGACACATTGGCTCGCCGTAGACTTCGCCTGTCCGGTACAGCCCGAAAGCCGCCGGTCGCCAATCCAGACGGATGCTTGTTGGGCCCAATTTGTTTGAGTATGTTTGGTCGGTGAGTCCCACCGCGCCCGCCCGCAGCAAACGTTCCAAGCCGTCAATCGCCGCCGTCAATCGGCCGACTGATGGCTCACGGTCCTTTCTTGCCTATCTCGATCACCTATGAATCAGGCCACCATGGATAGCGGATTGCAAACCGCGGTTGATGCCGCCAAAGATGCGCTCAATGCCCACACGCTGGAGATGGTCCACTGGCATTTCAGCCCTGAGACCGGATGTCCGTTCTGGCTGCAGAAGGCCGGCGAGTTGAACTTCAACCCGCTCACGGACATCAAGAGCTACGACGACCTTCGCAAGTTCCCGCCGTTTGAAGATGAATGGCTTCGCGGCGGGCCGGTGCGTCGCTGGGTGCCCAAGGCTTATGAAAAGAGTCCCATCTATGTCTTTGAGACTGGCGGGACAACCGGCATCCCCAAATCGCGCGTTGTGATCGATGACTTTCGCATCGACTACGAACTCTTCAGCAAGACGTTGCCTGACGAATTCTTTCCGCCCGGCGGCAACTGGCTGATGCTCGGTCCGTCCGGTCCGCGGCGTTTGCGGTTGGCTGTGGAACATCTCGCTCAGTTCCGCGGCGGCATCTCCTTCTGCATCGATCTTGATCCACGCTGGGTGATCAAGCTCATCAAGAAGGGCTGGATGGAACACCTGGAAGAGTACAAGAAACATTGCATGGATCAGGCGGTGACCATCCTCACAGCCGGTCACGATATCAAGTGCATGTTTGCCACGCCCAAACTGCTGGAAGGTCTTGCCATGCGGCTCGAGGACGAAGGCACCAGCATTGCCGATTGCGGCATCACCGGCATCTTCTCCGGCGGGACTGAGTTCACACCGCAGTGGACGCGGTTCGCCATGGAAGAGTTGCTGGATGAACGCGTCTACATGACGCCCACGTACGGCAACACGCTGATGGGCCTGGCCTGCAGCAAGCCAGTCACGGCTGAGGACGGCTACAAGATTTCGTACTATGCTCCGCAGCCAAGAGCTGTTGCGGAAGTGGTCAACCCGGACGAGCCGGACGAGATTGTGGAATACGGCGGAACAGGCCGCGTCCGCCTGACAACATTGACCAAGGAACTCTTTGTGCCAGGCTTCCTGGAACGTGACGAAGGCGAACGCGAAATGCCTTTTGCTACGTATCCCTGGGATGGCGTCAGCGGCGTGCGACCATTCGCGCAGCTCGCCGGAGGAACAACGGTGGGAGTGTACTAGGAGAGAGGCTAGAGGTAAGAGACTAGAGGCTAGGAAGAACAGACATGACCACTTTGTGAGTCGGGCACGTCGAGCGATCTGGGTGGCATGCCCACATCGCGGGCATGAATCCGCGTTCAGCTCCCGCCTTCACGGTGGACATCATCGGCAAGACGCCAGATCAAAAAATCGAAGTCCAAAACTATCTCCAACTTAGGAGTTTGCCGTGCTTTCGCTTCCCGTCCTGCGTTGGGGAAAACCGTACGACTCGCTGGAAAAAGACACGGTGCTGCACTTCAACACCGGCGAGGCCATGGCCGAAGTGCATCAAGCGAACGCGGGGCTGCTGCAACGCGACATGAAGAAGGCCAGCCAAGCTCGCGAAGCCCTGCGCCAATTCACGTGCGCGGACCTGATCGATAAGCTCAAACAAGCGGCCGATCTCTACGTCAACGAGACGCTGCCAATGGGCGACGGCACGCAATCGCCGGATGAGTTTGTCCGCATGCAATCGGCCTCTACCGGCCTGCCGGAACACATGTGCCGGTTCAACATGACGAAGAATCACTTCGTCCTGCAGAACATGGACAAGATGCTGGACGCGCTGACGCGCGGATTGGACCTGGACATTCTCTCTCGCGGTTATGGTGTGGAGAGCCGCGGCGTTGTTGTCAGCTATCAAGCGCAGTCGTCCGCGCTGGGTCTGGTGCTTCCATCCAATTCGCCCGGCGTGCATACCTTGTGGTTGCCGGTGATTCCCATGCAAGTTGGCCTGGTGCTAAAGCCTGGCCCTCAGGAACCTTGGACACCGTATCGCATGACCGCCGCGTTTATGCAGGCAGGCGTGCCGGCGGAAGCCATCTCCATTTATCCCGGCGGCGGTGATATTGGCGCGGCCGTATTGGGAAGTGTTGACCGCGCGTTGATCTTCGGCGGCACGCCCACCGTGGAACGCTATAAGGGCAACCCCCGTGTCCAAGCGCACGGGCCCGGCTTCAGTAAGTTCATCCTGGCAGATGACGTTGTGGATGACTGGGAGCAATACCTGGACATCATTGCCGATAGCATTTATTTGAACAGCGGACGCGGCTGCATCAACTGCTCCGGCGTTTGGGCGTCTCGACATACCAAGGAGATCGCTCAAGCATTGGCCGAGCGCTTGGGCCCGATCGAACCGCTGCCGCCGGAAGACGAAAATGCCGGTCTGGCCGCATTCACGGCCGTGATCAATGACCGCAACATGGGCAGCCTGGTCTGGGACATGATTGCGGAAGACCTCAAGGAAGACGGCGTCACGCACTGCACGGAGCCATATGGTCCGCGGCTGGTCGAAAAAGAACGCTGCGCATACCTCCGACCGACGATCGTCCACTGCACTTCGCCGGAACAGGCCATCGCCAAGAAAGAGTATATGTACCCCTTCAGTACGGTGGTGGAATGCCCTCAGGATAAGATGCTGGAAAAGATTGGGCCGACGCTCGTTTGCTCGGCAATCACCAATGACGAGAAGCTGGCTCGTGCACTCACCGACGCCACGCACATCGATCGATTGAACATCGGCCCCATTCCCACCATCAAACTGGATTGGCTGCAACCGCACGAAGGCAACATCGTCGACTTCCTCTTCCGGGCCAGGGCTTATCAGATCACGGAAGACAAGCTGGCGGCGTTGAAGTCGTAGCCGTAGATATCTTTACATCTTGTGGTGACTCCACCTCGCGCCCTGATGAGACGCGATCTCGAATGAATCGGCGCGACCGAATCTTTCGGGATCCACGTCTCCACGTTGCAGCTGTTACAAACGCGTGACACTCAGTCATATAGTTGCCGCGGTATAATCGCCGATGTGCGTTTGACCAGCGCTTGCGCGCTAGAGCTGCACGCCAGGAACAGACCCCAGGAATTCAGAGAAGCCACACCAAGAAGAGGCCCCCATGTCAGCAGTTTCGAAAACTCTCACGGCGCTATTGTTGGGATGCATCTTTGTTGTCGCGGGTGACGCGAAAGCCGCTCCTGTGCAGCAGGGCTCCCAAGACACTCAGCTGACCTTTGACGAGCGTAAGGATCTTCTCAAGCAGGAAATTGCCGCTGCGGCCGCGGAAGATGTGCCGGAGATCATGCTCCGCGCATTGCAGCAGTTGGGAAACACAAAGACCGGCGGCTTCCGCATCCGCGAGATTGCCAGTGAACGGCTGGATGGCACCGTGCCGGTCTTGTTGGCAATCGCCGCAGACTCCAAGCATGAACTGCAAGGCGCGGCCGAATGGGGGCTGTCGGAATTGGCGCATGAGGCCGAGCCTTGGCTGATTGCGTCGCTCTCCGTCGAAGACGCTTCCACGCGGCACCTTGCCGTTGAGTTGATGATGCGGAAGACCTTTGGTTCAGAAACTACTCAAGCCGAACTGCACAAGCTGCTGAGAGATGCTGACGCCAACATACGTCATCAAGCGGCGATTGGGCTGCTGGCAAGTGAACCACAATCTGCCGCAGCGAAAGACGCCGCGGCTCTGTTGATGGAGGAGTATGACCAACTCGCCGACAAACCGCTGGCTTTGCGATACTTCGCGCGGTTTGGCAAAGAGTTGAAGTCTGCCCCGCAATTGACTCGTATCTTTCTCGCCGATTCTTCCGCGGAAATTCGCGCTTCTGCCGGACATCAACTCTTTCACTCCGGCCTTGTTCCCAGTGCAGAATTTGTGCCTGCATTGATTGATGGCTTGAGGGTGTCAGGAGCATCCTATCAGCGAGATGCAATCTTGAATCTTGCAGTTGTGGGCGCCGATGCCCACGACGCTCTCGACGAACTTAAGGCCATCGCCGACTCAGAAGGCGAAGAGCAAGCCCATCTTCGGCCAGCGGCGCACATCGCCATCTGCCATATCGACGCGCACGAAATCTCCACACGGTTGCCCAAGACCTATGCCTGGCTGGCTGCCGAAGAAAACTTAGGGACTAACCACCGCGAGGAACTCTTGAATCAGATTGGCCGAATGGGGCGAAACGCCAGCACGGCGGTCACCGCACTTGAAGAGATGTTTGATGATCCCCGCGAGCCGGCACACGTGGATATTGCATTGACGGTCATGCGTATTGATCGCGCTGGCCCCATGATTGGTTTGGCCATGATGCACAAAGTGATTCGTGGGGACACGCCCAACCCCAATCGTTATGGATATCACTGGCCGACTGTGCAGGCCGCCGCCGAACTCGCCCCGGACCTAGCCGACGCGATGGAGAAAGAAACGGACCGCACGCGGCTTTGGCAGCTTTGCTGGATTTGGAGGCAAGTCCTGCCGGAAGAAGCCGCCAAGAGCATCGTCCCGCGAGTAAAAGAAATCATCGCCAACAAGCGCGACAAATCTCTGCGACAACAGTTGAACTCCGCTATGCTTCGCATCGCGGCCGGGTCCTAGCTACGCCTGGCAATGTGTGCCGGCTGACCGTCGGGCTTGACTGACGCAGTCGAACTTGTGAGCTTGGAATGCTTCCCCAAAGGATTCCAGGCTCACCATGAAAAACATCGGAATCGTCGCGCACAGTGCCGAAGGCGGCGCGCTGTGCTTTATCACGGCCTGCCGTGAAGGCGGCGCGCTGCTCGGCCCTCACATGCATCCCACGGTCTTGCTAAGTGCCATTCCAATGGGCTTGAGCATGCCTGCGTGGGAAGCGGACGATCACGCCGCCGTTGCGGAATATCTCGCGCAAGGTGTGCAACAGGTCTCACAAGCCGGAGCGGACTTCTACGTTTGCCCGGACAACACGGCGCACATTGTGCTGGAACAAGTTGCGGCGCGGTTGCCGCTGCCGGGCTTGCACATCGCGGAAGTTGTTTGCGAAGAGATCGCCTCGCACGGTTGGAGCAAGGTGGGCTTACTTGGCACAACCTGGACAATGACCGGGCCTGTCTACGAGCGGACGCTGGCGGCACGCAATCTGGAACGCCTGATCCCTGACGAGCAAACACGCGCCAAGATCAACGCAGCCATCTTTGACGAACTCTGCCAGGGCGTGTTCTCCGCTGCCACAACAGCGATGTTCGTTTCGGCAATTGAAGACCTCAAATCGCGCGGGGCGGAATGCGTGATCTTAGGCTGCACGGAGATCCCGCTGATCATCAATCCGGAGAACTCGCCGCTTCCCGTGCTGGACTCCACTCGGCTATTAGCCCAACATGCCGTCCGCACGGCAATCGCGGATCAGCCGATCGAAACCCACAACGGCTGGATCACGCTTCCAACTTCCGGCTGATACCCGAAGCAAGAACTCAAGCCCAACTTTATTTGCCTAATCATCATGCAAGCGCAAGAATTCGTACCGTACTTAAGCGTCAAGAACTGCACTCAGGCGATCGACTTCTATTCGCGCGCCTTTGCAACGGAACCTGTCTTGCTGTTGACTATGCCTGACGGCCGCGTGATGCACTGTGAGTTTCGTGTTGGCAATGCGCGGTTCCTGGTCAGTGAGGAACTGCCTGAGCACGGCGGAACGCCCAGCCCCCAGTCGCTCGGCGGAACAACGGTTGCCATTCACCTGTACGTGGATGACTGTGACGCAATGGTGGCAAGCATGCAGTCCAACGGGGCGGAAGTGCTGCTCGCTCCGGAGGACATGTTTTGGGGCGAACGCTTCGCTCGCGTCCAAGATCCCTTTGGGCACGCTTGGAACATCGCTACCGTCATCAAAGAAATGACGCCCGATGAGATCCGCGCAGCCGCGGATCAGCTCTTCGAGAGCATGTCAGATTGACGCCTGACATCACTTTGCCCCACACATCGCACACGTTGCGCGCGGCAGAGCATCGCCTGACCAGGATAGAAACGGATTGGCACGCCGAGAAATGAACTTCGCCATCGTGGCGAACACTCACTCACGGCGTGACTTTCCCAAACGTCATGCCGCGCGTTCGCGGGCTTTCTTCCCATACTTGTGGGCGTAAAACACTGCGGTTGCCGCAACAGCGGCAGCGTACAGATAGACGGGGACCAACATGTAGAATAGCTCCATGGTATTACCTCCCAACTGAAACCATAGCTTAAGAATCACCTGCAAGTGATTCTCTGACGGGAATCTTACCCAAGCGAGAAGGCATCGCCGTGCAATCTGGCCAATGGTGCCGTTTGCAACGCCACAGGCAGTGGATTCTCCCGCCTGGTCCTGTCGTGCTGATTTTGCATGACTGGGGTTTCGCTGCTACGCTCTGCACAAACCCAACATTTGGTGCAATCGGCGATCAGCGCCTCCCCTCATTTGCCGCAGCTATCAATGGACAAATCCACCGCCAGGTCAATTCTTCGTGGGCCGATGGTTCCCGTCCTGACCCACTACCACGCTGATCTCAGCATCAATCTGGATGCAACCAGGGCCAGCGCTGACCATTTGTTGACCGCTGGTTTCAAGACAGGCGCCGGTGCGCTGTTGGCAGCTGGCGCGGGGGGCGACTTCCCCATGCTCAGCCTTGAAGAACGTCAATCCGTGGCCAAGGCAATCCTGGATGTGGCCGGCGAGACAATTCCGGTCGTGGTCGGCGCGCAAGACTCAGACCCACGCCGAATTATCGCCATGGCCCAATTTGCCGAGGACGCAGGCGCTGCCGCGATTCAGATGGCGCCAACCTACTACTACCGGGCAACCGCTGATGATTGCCGCCGGCTATTCGAGCAAGTTCATCAGGCGACCTCTTCAATCGGCTTCATGATCTACAACACCCATTGGGAAGGCTATGACATGCCGCTGTCCGTTGTTGAAGAGTTGGCCAAATTCCCCCGCAGCGTTTCGCTCAAATGGTCAAGCGGCGAAGGAACAGCAACCTATCTGCGCGGTGTGGCGAAATTTGCTGACGAGATGGCTGTGATTGACAACCATGGGTTGACCGTGATGAATCACATGCTCGGCGGCACCGGCTACATCACGCACCTTGCCAGTATCTGGCCGGAACATGAGTTGGCCGTTTGGAAGTTGCTCGAGCAAGGCGAGTACAAAGCCGCGCAAACCAAGATCACGCAAGCGAATTGGCCTTGGTATGACTTCCGCGTGAAGATGGCCGGCCGAACCGGCGCGGAGAGCCCTGTTGTGGCCGCGGCGATGGATCTTTGCGGCCGCTACGGTGGACCCAGTCGGCCGCCTGCCAGAGCGCTCAACGAAGATGAACGCAGCGAGTTGCGCAGCGTGCTGCAAACAATTGGTGTGCCGGGATTATGAGGCGCGGGCGAAATCCGGTTCGCGCGTCAAGCGCCGTTGCTGCTTGGCCGCGGCGATGTCTTTATCGCGTGGTTACGTAAACTGCTATTACGTTTGCTGCGTCGATTGAAGACGCAAAGTAGTTGCCTGGCGTTGTGCCAAAGCACTGTCGGAACATCGCGATGAACGCGCTTGTGCTCTCGTAACCTACGGCCAGCGCGGCAGTGGTTACGTTGTCACCAGCCGCAATTCGCTCCGGCAGTCGCATTAACTTAAGAGATCAGCCGCCCAGCGGTTCCAGTTGAATGTTGCGGAAGTGGATTTCGGCGCCTTCAGATTGAAGGCAGATCTTGCCGGCGACTTCCTCAACCTCTGTCGCTTCGTTTTGCAGCAGCCCGTTGACGAAGAGTTGAATGTTTCCACCTTCGACAACGATGCGGTATTGATTCCATTCGCCCAACGGTTTTTCGTTGGTTTCGTTCGCCTTCTTGGTGTGGCGTCCTTGTGTGCGATCTTCGGCAACCTTCATGGGGAACTTGTCGATGTTCCAGAAATCGCCGGCGTTCTGATGCTGCAATTGCGCTTCCACGCTTTTGGGCCAGACTTTGTCTTCGCCAACCATTCGCAGCAACACGCCACTGTTGCCGGGCCCTTTCTCGGGATCAAACTTCCATTCCAGCGTGAGGACGAAGTTAGTGTAGGAGTCCAGCGTGCGAATGTAGCCAGCCGGCTTGCCGACACAGATCAGGACGCCATCTTCCACGCGCCACACATCTTCCATCTTGGCGTTCTCATCGCGCAGATGATACGTCCAGCCTTCCAGGTCTTCGCCGTTGAAGAGTTGGATCTTTTCCGAAACGACCTTGGAGTCTTTGTCCTGTGAACGGCCTTGATCTTGTTGGCGCGCCTGACTTTGTTGTGTTGCGGCACACAGGGCGACGAAACTCAACAGCACAAAAGTCGTTCCAAGTGTGTGGGCGATGTAGCGCATCAGGGGCTCCCGCGGAGATCGAAGGGCTCGTCATGCAACGATGAATTGTGTGACGATGAATTAGAACCAACAGTCGCGATTCTAAGCACAGCTCTCGCCTGTCGCAAATGCTGGTGTTTGGCCGTTTGCATCGGGAAGGCCGTCTTCCTAGGTCTCGTCTTCCTCGATGAGCCCAAAGACTTCGTCAACGGTCTGGCCAAAAGTCCGCGCAATGCGAAACGCCAGCGTCAGTGACGGTGAATACTTCCCCTGTTCGAGCAGGATGATCGTCTGCCGCGTGCAACTGACCTGATCCGCCAGTTGCTGCTGCGTCATTTCGCCGTGCTCAAATCGCAACTTGCGAATATCGTTGGTGATCTTCGCTTTGGCCATTGGTCATCTCCGCCAGTATCCCAGCAAAATGCCGCACGCGTTGGCCAGCATGTTGATGATAAACACGGAGAAGAAGATCAGGTTTGGATACTCAAGCGGCAGTGCTCCCTCATCCCGATAGACCTCGGTCAACACGATGTTCCAGATCACGAGAGCGACGATCATTGCGACGACTTGCACGTTTGCCGCCCGAGCGAGGATCGCCTGCTCGCGCTCGTCGAGCTTTGATCCATAGCGACCGCGCGTGCGGAACAGCAACCAGGCGTACGACGCCAAACCAATGAGAAACAGCCCTGTAATGAAGTGCCTTGTTCCGGGTGCGTCCGCGAGCGAAATCGAGCCATGCACGAGGAACACGATCACGATTGCCAACGAAATTGCGACGCCAATCCCCAGGCTCCAAAGGGCCTGCTTTTGAAATGGAGCCATGGGCAAACGCATCGGCTCGCCAGACTCGTCCGCGGGGCCGTAAGCTCGGCGCTCGCGGATTTGTGAGCGAGTCAGCAGAACGGCTAACGCAAGCAACAGAATGATGCCTATGCCGACAAAAGCGACCCAGGCCAATTGCGGTGACATGGTAAATCCCCCGAAATATCTCGTCCGATTGCCCTTCAGTGCATAGTACAAAATATATTACATTAAGTCAAATAAATATTACATGACGAGGTTCGCGCACCCGCTGCCGGCACTCAAGACAGCCAAAGGCGGAGACTCTTCCGGCCAGATTCAAAACATTGAATGGCCGTGATTTCCCAGCCCGATAGATCTACCGGGCAAGGTGCGCGCCCATCGCCGGCTGCGCGTACCGCATTCGAGTCACGAGAAGGAACTCGTGCGCTGCGAGAACCCGGACCCAGATTCTCAATGACCCATGGCAATCCGCGTTTGTGTATTTGGCACAACCGCCTTCGGGCTGTTGGTAGCCATTCTGTTCCACGGCATCAACGGCGCTGACAGCAGCGGCTCCGGTTTACGAGTCGAGAATTGCGCGGCGATTGACCCCCCGGCAGAAGCCAATCGCGGCAACTCTTCTTCATTGCAAGAGCCGCAACATTTTCCCGCTGACGTTGACGCAATTCTGGCAGAGCTTCCTCCTGGTTGTGGCGCCACTACGGAACTGCGCGCCACCCCATCACACAGTCATGCGGAAGTTGTGCCGATCAGTTGGCAGCAACCAACAACCGAGGCTCCGCACTTGCTAAACGGCGATCAAACGGGGACTCCCGCGAATGCGCCACATGTTCCTCGCCCGGAGCCGTTGCAGCACGTTATCGATCAGGCTCACGCGGACTGCTACATCAACGACCCGTTCCCCTCCGCGGCAAAGTGCAAGACCTGCCACCCTGGGCATTATCGCGAGTGGTCCGTCTCGCCGCACGCGTATGCGCAACTGAGTCCGGTGTTCAACACCATGTACAACAAGCTCAACAAGCTGAACAACGGGACGTTGGGCGACTTTTGCATTCGTTGCCATACGCCGGTTGGGCTGACAATCGGCGAGCCACTGGTGATGTCAAACATGGACCGCCACCCCACGTCGCGGGAAGGCGTCACGTGCGTAGTCTGCCACAGAGTGAATCAAGCTTGGGGGAAAGGCTCCGGACGCCGCGCACTTGTTGCCGGCAACTTGAACGCTCCCATCTATGGGCCCACCGGCAGCGAGATTTTGCAGCAGGTCATCGCCAATCCGGATGCATATGGCGTCCTCAAGCCGGTTCCCAATGACGACGTCCGTGGGCGTGACATTCACCAAACCGCGATACCTTTCTTTGAGCTGAGCACCCCCGGCTTCTGCGGAGCATGTCATGATGTCTTCGCCCCCAATGGCTTCCGGTTGGAAGATGCTTTCAGCGAATTCAAAAGCTCACCGGCTGCCAGGGAGAAACAGCAATCGTGCCAGGATTGCCACATGAGCGCGCAGCCCGGTCGCGCCAGCGGCTATCGCTGCGAACCGGCAGCACAAGTTGGCAATGTGGCCACGCCGCCGCGCAAGCGGACAAACCACATGATTGTCGGCCCGGATTATTCCATTGTTCACCCGGGCATTTTCCCCCACAACCCGGATGCCGTGCGTGAGGAACACGCCGCGTATGCAGCGGACTCTCCGTATGTCGGGCTGGCGACAATGCGGGAGTGGCTGCAGTTTGACTATTCCTCCGGCTGGGGCACACCGGAGTTCGAGCACAACATCCCCGAGGGCTACGTCTTCCCCGAATGTTGGCAGGACGCGGGGCGACGATTTCGCGCGGCGGACATCCTTCGCAAGCAGTTTGAGTTACTGGCCGAGGCTCGAGCCCTGCAACATCAAGTCTTGGGCACCGGCTATCAACTCGGCGAGATCGAGCTCGTCAAATGTGACAATCGCGGAATTGACTTTCGCGTCCTTGTCTACAACGGAACAGATGGCCACGGAGTGCCAACCGGCTTTGATGCAGAGCGATTGGTCTTTCTTCGCGTCACGGTTGTTGACTCAACCGGCAAGCTCGTGTTCGTGTCCGGCGATCTCGATCCCAACGGTGACGTTCGTGATAGCCATTCGTTTTATGTTCACAACGGCAAGCTGCCGGTGGATCGGCAGTTGTTTTCCTTGCAAACGAAGTTCATCACCCGCAACGTCTTTGGTGGCGAGCGCGAGCAGATCCTCAATGTGCCGTACTCTTTGGATCCGCTGCCTTATACCCGTCCGGAAACTCGGCCGTTCACCGTGCTGGGGCGGCCACTGGGGGCACGCAAGCACAAGCAAAACCTGGCCGCCAACCGCGGCTGGCGTTATGCCGACTACCACGTTGACGCCCGGCAACTCACGGGTGTTGGCCCTTACTCTGCGCACGTGGAACTGATTGCCGGAATGGTGCCGGTCAATCTGGTTCACGAGATTTCCTCAGTCGGCTTCGATTACGACATGAGCCCCCGCCAGGTCGCCAACGCGATCGTCGCCGGCCACCTGACGCTGCACGCACGCGAAGCCGTGTTTCGTGTGCATGAGCGATAAAGACCTAACCTCATCGGAAGAGGACGTTGCACTCCATTTTGCTGAAACGAGCGGGCTTGTTGACGTTTGTGCTCATGCTAATGGCATGGCCGCTCGCGCTATGCAGTCAGGCACGGCAAACGCCAACGCAGGCCGCACCTCCTCTGCTGAAAGATGTGGTCATTGATTCACAGCAGGATGAGCAACTCTTCGAGGAACTCCCGCCGGAGGTCTTCGTCAATCCGCATGAGCTGCACACGTTTGTCCCGCGTGAAGAGCACGCACCGTTGCACCTGCGGATCATCGAGTTTGGCCCAACGCTGCTCACCAAACCGGCCGAACCCTTAGCGCGAACGTTCGGTCACATCTTCGGAGGGCATCATGATCACATCGAGACGGAACTTGGCGAGTTCCCCATTGGCATTCAGCCCATTCCGGAACGGCCGTCGCTGTTGATTGAATGGAACGAGGGATTCCTGGCAAACGGACCACTGGCGCACGGGATTGAAACGCACACCGGCGCAATCTGGCGTCCGGCATTGTGGGTGTTCGGCGAGTATCGATCTGCCATCCAGTACACGGACCAGCACCGCCCGGTTGATCCCGTCGCCGAGTGGGCTCACCGCTTAGATCTATTTGCTCAAGTGAACTTGACCGGCACGGAGCGAGTGTTGATGCAATTCCGTCCCTTCGACGAAGAAGAAGGAGCCGTGCGCAGCTTCAGCGGCTATGACTTCCGCAACGGCGATGGTTTTGATGGTTCCAACTTTCGCTTCAACACGCTGTTCTTCGAAGGCGATTTCGGCGAACTCTTCCCGCGCCTGGACCCGTTTGACTCGCTGAGCTTGGACTATGGGTTTGCCGTGGGGCGAATGCCGCTGTTGGCGCAACAAGGGCTCCTCATCAATGAAGACATGCTGGATGCCATCACCATCACGCGAAACACCATCAATGCCGGACGACTGCTGAACTTGCGAGCCACTTTTGTTTACGCCTGGGGGAACGTCAACCGCAACAGCGCCACACAAATGGGCAATGCCTATGATAGCGCTTCGCGAATGATTGCGCTCTTGACCGAAGGCGATTTCAAACACAGCACGATCAACATCGATGCTGCGTATGTGTTCGGCAACGAATTCGGCACCGGCGATCTCGTCGCGTTCGGTGTCAGCAGCATTCGCAGACATTATCTGCACCACAACACGTACAACACCTCGCTACACTTGTTGGCCAGCTATCCCATCAGCGGGCGAACAGCCTACGCGGATCAAGGCGAGTTGCTCTTCGCACAAACGTCATGGACGCCGCACTGCACGGAAGATCTGATCTACCTCAACGGTTTTTGGGCGATCGACCAGTTCACATCACCAGCCCGCGGTCCGCTGGCGGGGAACGCGCTGGGCCAAACCGGCGTGCTCTATTCCGCTCCGGGAATCGGCAACCTGGACGCACCGTTGGGGCCTCTCACGGACAATCGTGCTGGCGGCAGCTTAGGCTATCAACTGTTCTACGATCACACGCGACAACAGGTGATCTTCGAAATCGGCGGCCACAAAGAAACCAAGGGCGAACACTCCGGCGCCCTGGGTGCCGCCGTGCGTTGGCAACGAGCCATTGGTCAGCGCTACATCTTGCTGCTGGATGGCTATACCGCAAAACGCGAAAGCCAAAACACCATCCCCGGCTTCCGGGCAGAGCTACGAATCAAGTACTAGAGGAACTCGCGGCTCAGGCGGCCGCTGGCGTTTCTCGATAAATGCGAACGCTACTCTCGCCGCGCAATAACTTCGTTAGATAACAACTCCCACTCCTCCTGATTGCGGAGCCACACTTGGGAAACATGGCCATCGAAGGCTTCGCTCACTTCTCCCGCGGGATCGGCATGATGCTCAATGATCGCGATGCGGACCACGGCGACATCACCGGAAATCTTTAAGTATTCAATGCGGCGTTCGCTCTTTTGGACGCGGTTGCCGGCTTCCCACCATTGCCGAATTCCCGCGATATGCTTGGCGCGATCGACCGTTGCGCCGCCGTTGTAGCAACGAGTATAGTCCTCGTGGAGAAACGCGGCATGTCCCTCCCAGCCAAACCCCTTCTCGGACATGGCTTCGGAGAATTCGTCGATCGCCTGACGAAGCTCCGTCTCCGCGGCTGATCGTTCTGAACCAGTTTGAACCAGAATGGTTGACGTTGCCAGCAGCCCCATTAGCAGCGTTTGCATCCGTTACTCCTCCACACCTAGCCAGGAATTCGTGAGTGCCCAGGTGACCTCAGTTTAAGTCACCTCTGCTTCGTGCAATGTGAAACACAGCGCACTTGAAGGAGCTCGGTCTCGTGGCCGGGAGCCTATTTGCTTTCCTGGCGAATCGTCTTCAGCAAGGAGTCCACGCTATCAGCAAGCGTAACTGACTGCTTTGACAGTTCGGTCGCCGCGTTGAGCAGGTCATCCGTCGCGACAACAGTTTCGGCTGCCTCGCGTGAAGCTTCGCCAATATTCGACGACACGTCTTCCGTGCGGCGTGCCGCCTCGGCGACGTTCTCGCTGATGACCTGAGTCGCCTCGGACTGTTGCTTGACAAGCTGAGAAATCGATTCGCTGATGGAATCTACTTCCGTGACAGTAGCGCGACAATTGTTGATGGAGCCAACGGCCTGATGAGTGGCTTCCTGGACACGTCGCGTTTCCTGCTTGGCACTGTCCGTGGCTGATCGTGTAGCCTCGGCAAGTTTCCTGACTTCGGCCGCGACGATCGCAAACCCGCGACCGGCATCGCCTGCGCGGGCCGCTTCGATCGCGGCGTTCAAAGCGAGCAGATCTGTTTGCTTGGCGATTGCCGTAATCGTCTCCACGACGGAATCGATCTGCTTGGAGGACTCGGCCAAGCCGGCAACAATTTCGCTGGCTTGTTCGGCTTCCTGGACTGCGCGGCCGACAACGCTCGCCGCGTCATCGACTTGTTGGTGAATTTGGGCGAAGGACTGCGAGATCTCAACGGAGGAATCCGCTACCAACTTGACGTTTTCTGACGTGAGTTGCGAAGCTTCCAAAGCGGTGCCCGATTTTGTGGCTGTGCTTTGAGCACTCTGTTGCAACGCGGAGCTTGTCGTTTGAACCTGGTTGGCGGTTCGCGCAACAGTAGAAGTTACTTCTTTGACCGTCGTTTCAAATTCTCCGGCGATCGCAAACCGTTCCTGTGCAGCCAGCTCGATTGCTTCCGTGTTTTCGTGCATGAGATCCGACGAGCGATTGATGACCTCCGACGCATGCCGGAAACACCCATTCATCCCCCGCAGCAAGACGCGACGATAGAACTCACCCCGCGCGGCGCTTTCCAAAGCCGCTTGAGACTCGCGCACGAAAGAATCCGTATTGTCCAGCAGCGAGTTGATCGCATGCAGTATGCGAGCCAGATCGCCTTCGGCGTCAATGTGCAGAATCCGCGCTTCCAGGTTGCCTGAAGCTGCCTGTTCGCAAACGTCGGCGGCACGCTTCAGCCAATCGAGTGTGCTTTCAGTGTCGCGCTCGACAACAGCGCTATTTTCAACCGCATCAAGAACCGACGTATTCGCAGAGGTCATGGTTACACTCAGAAGCAGATGTTCGTGTCTTCAAAATAACTGCGCACGTTCAAAACTAGAGGGTGCAAACAAATTCCGCATACGATACGCCGGCATCGTCCAGCCTGCCGAGCAACGCGTCCGTTGCGGCTTGCATGCCTTCGCGGTAGTTGGAGTGAGACTTCTCAATCTGACAAAGTTCTTCGTACAGCGGGATGACCTTCTCAACGGCGTCGCGATCGGGTGTGCGGCGACTCGAGTGATAGCCGATAATGTTGCCGGCATCGTCAAAGCTCGGTGTCACATGCGCATAGACCCAATAGTGATCCCCGTTTTTGCAGAGGTTGATCACGTAGGCGAAGATCTCCGATCCGCTTTGAATGGTGTCCCATAGCAATTTGAACACGCAACCAGGCATTTGTGGATGGCGGATCAGGTTGTGCGGCGCACCCAGCAACTCGGCTTCCGTGAAGCCAGAGATGCGCACAAAAACTTGATTCGCGTAGCGGATGATCCCTTTGAGATCTGTTTTGCTGACGATGATCTCATCGTCGCGAAACGTCTGCTCGCGACCCGTCGGTGTAACAGTCGGTCTAGCCATCAAACGAACTCCGCAACCGCCGCGAACATCTTCAGCAGACGTATAGCGGCACGTATCTACGACGAAGTGGGAAACCACAAAGCAACCAGGAAAGGCGGTAGCCTCTGCTTCAATATTGGTTGCGGCAGGCCGGCCGTCAGAAAAAACGCCTGACAAATGCAAGACGTGCCGTGCGCCTATTGCACGAATGCGAAGGCGGGCGGTTCCGCACATTCACCGCACGGAAACTCGTAGTGGCGCTGCCGAATGTATGCCTTACATGGGCGCGCAGAGAAAGCATGATGGTCAGGAAAACTGCCGAGCGTGGGTTCGCCCATCGATGGCGACGAAGCTCTTCGCCAGAGTTTTCCTTGCGGATTTTATTTCGCCATTGCGTCCAGCTCTTCCAGCTTCAACCGCACGGACATCACCATCGGATCGCGCTGGTCATTGTCGCGGACGTCACAATAGCTGGTCGCAATGATCGTCCCGTCAGGCAAGACTTCCACACCGGGATAGCCGGTTTCGCCGGGGCCAGATTTGTTATCGCGCAGCCTTACGCGGTATTGCCCCTCGCGGCCTTTGACGATGTCGTCATATGTTCCCACCCAGGCGACCCAATCGCCGCGCGTCGGCGAGTCGTGGCACATATCGCGGAAGGTGATGAACAACCGTCCGTCCGGGGCGTACTTGCCCACGTGCCGGTCGCCGGTCAGGGCTCCTTGCACTTCGCGTGGTTCGCTCCACGTCTTCCCTTCATCGTTCGAGAAGATGACATAGCTGTTCTTTTGCCGACTGTTCTCTCGCAACAGCACGGCCATCTGCTTTCCATCGGGCGAACGGATCAAGCCCGGCTCGCACAAGTGAACCGGCGGAGCGCTGGCAATCACTTCAGGTTCGCTCCAAGTCAGTCCACCATCGGTGGAGAGAATCTTGTAAACGTGAAAAATTGGCGGATTCTCGCGCTGGCCGGAGTAGCTGATGAACCGCCCGTCATCGTGGAACAAGGCCATGTATGTGCCGTCGGCAAGTCGCTCAACGCTGCCCATGGCCACAATCCCGCCGTAATCGCCAATCGGTTCCAGCGAAGACCACGTTTCACCATTGTCTTCCGAGACAGCCATTCGAATCGGATACAGCCCTGAGAACATGATGAGTCGCTTCTTGCCGCTGGAATCTTCCACGCGATGAATGGTGGGCGTCTCTTTACTCGTCGCCCAATTCTCCGGAGTGCTCAACCGCTCACTCCACGTCAGCCCAGCATCATCACTGCGTTTCATGATGATCGGCCCGCGGCCATGACCGCGCGGATAGACGCAGAACATGGTGCGGTTGTCTTCAAGCAAGACCGTTGTGGGATGCCCGATGTAGACGCCTTCTTCTGAGTCGATCACGACTTGCCGTTGCGACTGATCATCGAGATCAATAAACGGAATTGTATAACCACGGAGGATGTCACTGACGGATTGCGAATCAGACGCCTCGGTGCCGGTCTGCTGGGAATTGCCATCTTGTGCCATCACGTCGCTCGCGTAGACGGCGAACGCCGAAGCAACACAAATACTAATCAACATCAAAACGGCGATAGCGGACTTGCTGAACATCGGCTCGTGGAATTGCATGCGAGTAAAACGGGAACAGATCAAATTTACGAAGTCGACGAAACGGCGGCCTGGGGTTGCGCCGCGCTCAGGCAAGCGTTGAACGCCTCCATCTCCGTCTTACCGCCAACAATCAGCGGCGTGCGCTGGTGGATGCTGGATGGCACAACATCCAGCAAACGTTGCGTTCCGTCGCTGGCCATACCGCCGGCTTGTTCCGCCAGGAATGCCACCGGGTTCGCTTCGTACAGGAGTCTCAGTTTACCCTCGGGAAAGTCCGAAGTGGGCGGATACATGAAAACACCCCCTTTGAGCAAGGTGCGATGGAAATCGGCCACCATGCTGCCAATATATCGCGTGGCGTAACGCTGCCCGAAAGCGCCAGTTCGCAGCTTTTCCAGATACTCACGATAGATCGGCGGGAAGGTATCGCGATGGGCTTCGTTGACGGAGTACCACTTGCCCTTCTCCGGCATGCGGATGTTCTCATGGCTGAGGACGTACGCGCCGACAGTCGGGTCCAGCGTGAAGCCGTGCACACCGTTTCCTGCGCTGTAAACCAGCATCGTCGAGGAACCATAAACAACGTAGCCGGCCGCGACCTGTTGCGCGCCTGGTTGCAAGACTTGATCGTCCGCAGGCGCGTCCGGAGGCGCGGCGCAGCGCATGACGGAAAACGTGGTTCCCA
Source organism: uncultured Planctomycetales bacterium (assembly GCA_937982665.1). Classification (GTDB taxonomy): domain Bacteria; phylum Planctomycetota; class Planctomycetia; order Pirellulales; family S012-138; genus CALJLD01. The sequence continues at coordinate 4,256 of CALJLD010000161.1, read as the reverse complement.
CCGAGACGTTGACGTCGATATTCGAAGAACCATCCAGCGGATCAAAGACGACAACATACTTGCCTCCTTTCTGATCTCGCTCGAAAGTCATCGGCCGTTGATTCTCTTCCGAGGCCAGCACGCGCACGCTTTGCCGCAAGGAAAGGCAATGGAACATCGCCTGATTTGCGTACACGTCCAGCTTCTGCTGTTGTTCTCCCTGCACGTTGACGTCGCCGTAGTCGCCGAGAATGTCAACAAGCCCCGCGCGACGGACTTTGGCTTGAATCATCTTGGTGGCCAACGTGATGCCTGACAGCAGCCAGGAGAACTCGCCGCTAGCGCCGGGAAAGCGTTCCTGCTCGCGGAGGATATGATGCTGAACCGTGAGAATCGGCCGCTTGGTCTCCGCGTCCGTGATGGGCTGATAGGATGACACGAGAATCTCCGTCGCGCACTTGGCTTATAAGTTGGGATACAGGGCTCGTGAGCCTGGCTGTGCGGTGGCGGGCCCTGTCTGCACAGAAGTATGCCAAACGGCGGCAAAACGTCCTAGTTGCCCGTGAGAAAAACCAGCCGAATGCGAGGAATTTCGCAGTGCATTCAAAGCGTCATCCTGATGGTGGAATGCGAAATATTTCGTTCCGGCGTCGATTCGCCAATGGCTGATTCGTCAATGTATCAGAGAAGAAGACGCCCGAGCGATTTCAAAAACCCGTTCGCAGCGAGAGTTGCCTATGCCACATTTCATGCTCATTCTCTATCGCACGAAGGAAATGCAAGAGCGTCTTGCGAACTTCACCGATGAGGACATGCAACAAGCTGGTCGGCGTTATCAGGAATGGGCTGCGGGATTGCAATCGCGCGACCAATACTTGGGCGGCGCCAGCCTCGCGCCAGCACAAGGCAAAGTCCTCAACGGCGCTGCGGGCGAGATGCAAATCATGGATGGACCATTTTCTGAAACCAAGGAACTCGTCGGCGGATACTTCTTGATCACCGCCGACAGCTACGATCATGCCTGCGAGATCACGCGAACTTGTCCGCAACTGGGATTTGGCGGCGCGGTGGAAATCCGCCAGGTGGACGGATTGTGATGGCGTTGTTGTGACTTGCTCAGGCAAAGAATATCCGCCGGCAAATTTCAACAACTTGTCGATGCTGCCCCCGCCTGATCGTTAACCTGGAAACACCTTCATTTACAACTTCTGGAGATGCACATGTCGCAATTCATGCTCATTCTGTATGACACACCGGAGATGGGCCAAAAGTTTCAAAGCTTCTCGCCGGAAGAAATGCAGGCCGCGATCGGCAAGTATTTCGCCTGGGCGGAACAACTCAAAAGCCAAGGCATCCACAAGGGCGGCAACAAGCTTAAGGACGAGCCCGGCAAGGTCATGCTCTCTGGCGGCAAAAAGCCTGAAGTTGTGGATGGCCCCTACCTGGAGACCAAGGAACTGGTCGGCGGGTATTTCCTGATCGAGGCCGACAGTTACGACGCGGCAATCAAGATCTGTGCGGATTGTCCTCAGCTGGAGTTCGGTGGCAAAATGGAAGTCCGCGAAGTGGACATGTTCTAAGGCGAGGTGACCGTGCGGAGTATTTCTCTGGTACTTGCGAGGGAACGCGGATCATTTCTTGAGTAAGGCACTTCCTACAACGCAAGAACGTGAACTCCGCCAATCCCCATTCCGGCCAAGACACCGCCGCGACGCAATCCGTGCCCCGGCTTGTGGAACACTTGTTTCGCCACGAGTCGGGGCGGCTGGTTGCCAATCTTGCTCGCACGATTGGTTTGAGCCGCCTGGATCTTGCGGAAGAAGCCGTGCAAGACGCCATGATTCAGGCGTTGCGGCGCTGGCCGTTTCACGGAGTGCCGCAGAATCCTGCGGCCTGGCTGGCACAAGTCGCCCGCAATCGCGCAATTGATGTGCTGCGTCGCAAGGCGAACTTCGAGCAAAAGAAAGAAGAGTTCGCCCATCCGCTGCGTCCGGAAATCGCGCAGCCTGCGGAGGTTTGTGAGGATGCCCTGGCCGATGACCAGCTGGCGATGATCTTTGCTTGCTGTCACCCGCAGATTCCGCGCGACGCGCAGGTAGCGTTGACGCTCAAGACTGTGGGTGGCTTTTCAGTGGATGAAATCGCAAGAGCATTCTTTGCCGCGCCGACGGCGATCGCACAACGGCTGGTCCGTGCCAAGCGCCGCATCAAGGAGAACGGCATTGCGTTGGTCTTGCCTGATGCCGACGAGCGCTCGGCCCGCCTGGACACCGTGCTTCGCGTGCTTTACCTCGTCTTTAATGAAGGCTACACGGCCCATGCCGGCGATCGGCTGATTCGGCGTGACTTGTGTGCGGAAGCCATTCGCCTGGTTTCACTGCTTTCCACACGCAAGGAAACCAATGAGCCGAAGACTCAAGCGCTGCTCGCGTTGCTCCTGCTTCAGGCTTCGCGTTTTCCCGGGCGTGAAGATGAATCTGGCGAGTTGCTGTTGCTTGACGATCAAGACCGCCAACGTTGGGATCAGGAGTTGATTCGCCGTGGCATGTTTCACTTGGCGGAATCCGCCACTGGCGATGAACTTTCCGAATACCATTTGCAAGCCGGCCTGGCTTCCTTGCATGTGAGCGCGGCGTCCGTTGCCGAAGTGGATTGGCGCACCGTGCTCTGGCACTACGATCGCTTGATGGAAATTTCGCCATCACCGGTGGTTGCTCTCAACCGCGTGGTTGCCATCTCGATGATCGATGGGCCTGCCGCAGGCTTAACGGCACTGGAAGAAATGCCACATCAAGAAGCACTGCGCGATTACTATTTGCTGGCGTCAACGAAAGGGGACTTGCTCCGCCGCTTGGGCCGCGCAAAAGAAGCGGCCAGCGAGTTTCAGCGAGCGATTGATGCCGGGTGTAGCGAGCCGGAAATCCGCTTCTTGCAGCGGCGCTTGGCGGAATGTCAGCAGGCCAGCTGAGGGCGGGCTGGCATGCAGCTGCTTCTATTCCGCAATTCTCAGCAGCTGCTTCCACGAACACTGGTCGATGTCGAGACCCAGGTCGTGCAAACCTTCGCGGGCTTCCAGCAAGTGCAGCGGTTCGTTCGTCAACGTCGAGACGGAATAGCCTTGCAGATCACCGCTGTGGTGAATCTCGAAAGTCGACTGCGACGTTGTCGACTGCTCAAACCAGACCTTTGCGGAAAGCCCTTGCCGTCGCAGGTAGATTCGCTTGGCGTTTCCGTTCTCATCAAGCCGCTCTGACTTGACCAGACGAGTGCGCTTCGCGGAGCGATTTCGCACCAGAAACCACGCAACGGCCATGCCGATGATCAACACGATCGTGATGATGAGAAGCAACGTATCCATGTGGCTGCGGTATGCCGGTGTTGCAGGTAACTGGCACCCCCTCTGCGAGGGTAGGCCCAATGTGAAGGTAGGCGTGGTCCGGGCGAAAGTCAACAAACGTGCGTCCCGAACCTTGGCTCTTGCCTCGGCGGGGTGCAACTTCTCAAGTTCCAGAACGCGTTGGCGGCTTGGCGTAATAACACATACAACCGCGAACCCTGGCGCCGCAGTGTTGTCTTATGAAAAGCCATCTCTGAGGGACACATTGCCGTCGCGCACATCTGAGTTTGCGGCATCGAGTTTTCTGTCCCGCGCACAAGCGCTAACTCTCAACGGAGTGAAAATGAGTCACCGTGGATACCTACGTCCGATTTCAGACGCGCAAGCGCTGCGCAGCCACCGGGCGGCCTGGGGGTATCCTCGTGACGGCCGGCCAGCTTGAGGATTCCGTGCATATGCCGGAGTACACTCGTGAGCGTATGCGCGAAGCACTCGACTGGTTTAGCCAACACCTCACTGCGCCAAGGCTGGAAGACCGCGATTGGCGGACAATCTTCTGGTTTCGCACGAATGCCAGGCACCTCATCAGTCATATGTGGGGCCTGGTCAACCTGCTAGAGGAAGAAGGCGTCCATGTGCGCAAGCTGTGGACTCGCCAGCCGGGGCAGATTGTTTACCGTGATGAACTGCAGATTGCCGCCATCCCACCGCGACAATCTCCAGCGTTGCGGCTGTAATGTCGTCACTCAGCACCGAGAGAATCTCGGCTGCACCCACCATCAGCCGACGCGGATCATTCCGCGTCGGCTGTTTGCGTAGAACGTCGCCGACACCAGCCGTCTTGCATCATGCGCGACGGCGGGTGCTGTCGAGGAGCTATAGCTGTTTTCCAAATTGCCAAAGAGCGAAACGGCAAATTCCCACGAAGGCTGCGCAGTGG
>CALJLD010000160.1 GCA_937982665.1 uncultured Planctomycetales bacterium | reverse complement strand
CGCACAACGCCGAGAGCGAGAGCTCCCGGCGTTTGTTGTTTCTACGCCGTTCTGGGGAGGTTTGCGACGACGGTGGTCGTTGAGAGTGTTTGCTGGGATCGTGCGGGCACTCCTCACTGCGCCGCTCCTGTGCCAAATTGTGCCGGAACTCTCGCACTCTCAGACCTAGCCGGGCCGCTGGGTTAACAGCCAAGAGAGTTCCGGCAGCTATTTGGCTCACGGCCAAGACCTCGGTTCGGCATATGGCACTTTCGACCAGATGCTCGACGAATACAATGCGCCAAATACCCGAATCGGTAATGCTTAGAGACTACCGGAACGATGCTGACAGCAACACTCAAAGCTTGGCTACTTAGGAAATCCGCCGATGGTATTTGGAAGCGGATCTTTCGCTACTTCAAACCAAGCACACTTCGCAAAGAGATTGAGGCCGCCCTAAAAAGGGATCCACTTGTCGTTGATCCGCCACCGATGCTGCGAAAAGACAACCTTACCCAAGACGCAATCCAAGACTTGATACGGGCAGCTGTAACGAGAGATGCAGAAGCTGTCCGACAATTGATGGTATCTGCTCGACTGATAGTTCTTCCATATGACCACCCCGCCGAGAGCGATCCCACTGACCGTATCTGGACCTGTATCGCAAATGTACTAATTCGGGCCGTGTTTGCTGCCGTCCAATCTGACGATGAGCTGTTTCGAGCATATCAGCTTGAAGCCGACTTGCAGCATGGCACTAGGATGGACGACATTGCAGCTGGCATCGATACACTTCAGACAGCAATGCGGGGACATGGCGATTCTTCATCGCTCAAATCTGCGTTCAGCCCTGACGATACGATTCCAGACTCTTCGAAGTTAGGAGTTCGCCCCGCATCATTCATCCGTTCCCTGGAGCTTGTGTGGAAGCAGCATGATGAACTCGAATCTCGGCTTCGATCAGAACTTGATGCTCGGGCCCAGTCTGCCTGGGACGTAGTTCAGACGGAATTACGCCACCAAAATTTCTCAAATGCCATCGCGAAATCGGCCGAGATCAATGACTGGCTGCAGGAGAACGAAGAGCAATTGTCGAGCGAAGTTCGAGGCCGCACCTATTTGCTCTTGGCACACGTCGCACTTGTTGAATCATCGGAATTGGGAGTGCTTCGTGACAACGGAGCGAAGGCCCGCGCACTATTTGATAAATCAGTTAGTGCCTTTGGTGCAAAACCAACAGAAGAGAACTCTGCCCGTTTGCTGTGCTTCGAGGCGAAGCTACTCGCATTAGACGGTGATTGCAAAAAGGCCCGATCTCTATTGGAGGGAAGGCATGACGCGAGTTCAGTGTCTACTTGGCTCATAATCGCAATTGACGAGGACGATTGCGAACCGTGCGTCCCAATCATTATAGATTTGCCGCTCGACGAAAAGTGGTGTGAACATGCAGTGCACGTTTTTTCACGAACTGGTCACGACGTCGCCGCGGACGCGGTCTTGTCATGGGCGTCTTCTACTGGCGATCCAGAACTCGACAAACGCTGCCGAGTTGCGTGTGCCAAGGCGCTGCACCTGCGTGTGATCGCTGATCAAGGGAGCGGTACACCAACCAGTTTGTCACTCGAAACAGCACAAGCGGCTCTACTCGAGCGTGCAGTTGAGCTGATCAGTGACATGACGACGTCAGCACGACTCCGCCCGACTGCACTGTCAGGCCTGGATGTCGAAGCTCTGGCGATATCCTATAACTGCTACCGGCTACTAGGCAGAGGCAGCGATTCCCGCAAGTCCGCAATGGCCCTATCGTCGCACCGCCCAACGAGCCTTGCGTACGCGCAGGCAATGCTCCGCAACGACGTTGACTTCGACGAGTGCATTGCTCACGCCGTTGCGACTGACTATCCCAACTACTTTGATGCTCAACTGCTCGCATTGGCACTTCGTTTTAGGTCTGAAACAACTCCAGATATTCTGCTTCGCAATGCAGAGCAACTCGCATCAAACGCCGTTGAGTTGCAGCAAAAGGAAAGACTCGCCGTCCACGTTTTGAACATCGCTGCGCGGCTTGAGGACGCGACCTTTGACCGTGCTCATAAGCTCGCCATTTCTCTCGTCGGAGATGACCATTTTCTGCCGCGCTTAATTGCGGCGCATCACGAGTTAGAAAATGGCAATACCGTAAAGTGCGAGCAGATCCTTTCAGAGATTTCCGAAGGCCAGGAGTTTGTGAAGCAATTACGGGTCCATTTACTTCGCAAACAGGGTGACCTCGGCGCGGCAGCATTGCTTTTGTTAGAACTGGCAACCGATCTTGCCGACCCAGAATTACTCAAGCTCGCTGCCCACCTCGCGTTAACTGCAAAACCACGGCGCCTCGACGTTGCTCTATCTGCACTGGAAACTGCAGTAATATTGCGAGACGATGATATTGAAACAAACGAATTGCTTGCCAACGCCTACGTTCAACTCAATGGATTCGCCAACGCGTCGGAGTGCTACGCTCGCCTGCGGGCTGCAGCGCCGAGCAACTGGCAGTTTGCGCTGAATCATGCAAGATGCCATAGCCTTGCCAATGAGCCCCAGGATGCCCTCGACATTCTCGATGGATTGTGCGAGGGCACTGACGCGCTGATGGAAGCGCATTTACTTCGCGCGGAGATATTGGCCGACACAGGCTCGCCCGACCAGGCAATTAGGATGTTGGACACCGTTCGATCTCGGTATTGGGACCAAGTGCCTTTCTTAGCACATTACATGAGGATCGCCTATGCCGCCGGATCAGACCAAATTGCGCACACGGCACTTCTCCGACTAGCTGAACTCGAGCCCGCGGACAATGCCCCCGATCGACTGCTGCAGCGAAAATCGCTCGAGGAACTTACAGATAGTGTTTCAAAGCACAATGACATTCGGCGCACCCTTCTAGCGCAATCACTCAAGGGCCAAGTGCCATGGCTATTTGTCGAACACTTGTTCAACAATGTCCCGTTTTGGGGATGGCGAGTCCGAACACAACCGCTCAATTGGCTGGCTGATGAGCCAAGGGCGCGAGCGACGCATTCGATTTATTCAACGAACAGCTATGCTGTGATCGGCGAGAACGGGATCGCTTCAATGACACGAGTTTCTTGCCCGCGTGTGGGTAGTACATGTGTAGTAGATCTCTCAGCGCTAATCACGCTGCATCGCTTGGGCATGTTAGAACAGACGATTGGCTTCTTTGGGAAAATCCTGATCCCACCTTCCTATTTGACGGGAGTACTGGACGACTCCCGTCGACTGCAGCCACACCAATTGTCGCGAAAATCGCATCTAGATGCAATCAAGGCATTTGTGGATGCCGGTCGCATCCTCGTGGGCGACGAAGTACAACATGACGATATAACCATCAGTGAGTATTCCGACTCTTCGTCGAACTATCGGCTAAAGGATGTGATCGCATTCCTCGATAGAAGTGGGCATATAAGCAGAGCTCGCGCTCAACTCGCGGCCACGGTCGCCCATCAGCCTGCGACTGAAACAGGTACGAGGCAGCTCAGTGCCAAGCAGGCCGTCATCGTAGATCTGGTTACAATGCAGACTTTGGTTGGTCAGAACCTGCACCAAGAACTAGTAAATGCTTTTGATTCCGTGGTCTTGACAAAGGCCGACAATGACCAGCTAAACCACGACTTGCGAGCTTTCAGCCACTTAGCAGAAGCAAAATCATGGCACGAAGATCTCTGGACAGTACTTGGTACTGATTCGCGCGTCGATTCAACCACACTGCTTCTCAATGCGACGTTTTCTGAAGGAGACAAGAACGAGAGTGAACGTACTCAGTTTCGCGCGTTCGACGCAATGTCTTTGGCAGAGCAAGAAGGACTGCCGCTTTTGATTGACGATCGAGTATGTCAAAACCAGTTGCTGAGAAAACGGGAGACAGACGCCTCAGCCTCGTTTGGCACGGATTGCGTGGTAGCGCGAATGCTGGAAGGCGGCCAAATCTCGATTGCGGAAGCATCGCGCGCTTTCCTCCAACTAATGAACTGGAGATACCGATTCCTCATACCGCCGGTGACGGTCCTCAAAGAAATTGCTGTCAACTTTGCACCTCGCGACCTGCGAAGCGTCGCTTGGTATGTGCATGACTGTATGCGAGATCAGGGGATGTTTGGCGGAAGAGAACCCACACACCCACCCTTCCCGGTCGCCTACTTCTACTTTCAGGGTTGGCTTGAGAACGTCGTGCGGTTGGTGATCGACATTTGGTTGGATGAATCGCTTAGCGAAGCAAATAAAAGCCAACTATCTGAGTTTTCAATCGCCGAGCTTGTGCCTTCAGTCCCAGTGGCGTTGAGTGCGATAGCACCGCGCGTGGCAAAATTCACTAAGCTAGCAGTGTTTCAGCACGCCTTGTTTCATCTCTGTAAGACAAAGGACTATTCATTGGGGAATCAAGCGTTGCACGCCATGGCTACAGGCCTTGGGGTAGGAGATAGGGCTTTCGAGCGAGTCGCTATGGAAGCGATCGACAATCTAGATGTCTGACGCCGAGGAACTTGCGGACGACCTTGATGTGCGGGCGTTGAAAGTCCGAATGCTTCACCATGCGCTCGGTGGAGCGGGACAATGGCAAGATCCTTGCGCCGCGATGCTCGTCCCAAAGAACGGCTTGCTAAAAAAGGTGCAAGAGAAGTACTTGCCGGACATTCTTGTGGACTTGATATGCGATCCTGCCCATAGGCTTCGTGTTCATTCGGGTGTTGGTCCACTTTTGATTGATGCAATTGACGCGGAAAAGCCACGCGTTCTCGATTTGGCGACTGCGTTCTTGGATCCGAACGCCAAACTGCGCGCGGCGTTACTCCAAGAGTTGACCCGCCAGAGAGATGCGCATCGCGATGTCGGCCGTCGCTTAGTTTCACCGCAATCATGGCAGCGGATTGAGCTACTTAAGGCTTCGTTGTGTGGCGACGATTTCGAAGAGCGTATCGGCGTGGGAATAGAGGTGCACGATTTATTGAATTCGGACTTCTTTTTTAATGTGGCTGCGATGCGGCAATATCTCGCGTTGAATAGCATTATTGACGCAAAGGATCACTTCGCGCGATTGTTAGCGATAAACGAGACAATGGCAGATTTCCTGAGCGAACTTCCAATCTGGGACCCGCACCGCCAATACGAAGAAATTCAAGAACGGCTGCAGACGACAATCGCCCAGGCATCAACGTGCTCTGAGCTAGCTGTCAATTACTTCACCTTCTTTGGGCATTTATCACTTGGCGGTGAATTCAGCTTAGCAGCTGTAGTGTTTCAATGGTCTGAAACGCACGGGACGAATGACATATGGGAAGAGATCTGGGCGTGGGCAGATGACAATGCTAGCCCATTAGCTAAATACCATGCTTGCAAAGTCTTCCTGGAAAATCCTGATTGGGTGCCTGGGAACCAATGGCATGTGTTGGGAGCTGAACTTTCCACCGTGCTACAAGGGCCATCGAGTGACCCGGGCTGGGAGGTACGGTGTGCTTTGGCGCGCTATTTCTGCCTGCGACTAAATCTCATCGGGAACGCGACCGACGGGGATCGCATCGCCGCGATGGCTTGGTGGTTGGCAGAGTTTCTTGGAGGATTCTGGGATGGATTGCCGACCGGCACACAACTGGAGTTCCAGGCTATACTGGACCAAGAAGTGTCGTCCGTAGAAGAACAATGGCGAGTGATTCAACCACAGGCGACGCGCTCCGCCCTACGATATGCGACACTACACTGCCCGTCACTCTGGACTCTCTCAGTCTTGTGTGACTTGTCATCCACAGATGATCTCGAGCGAGTATTGGAAACGAGCACAGATTTGATTTCCCCCGTCGCCGCCAAGCTGGCTGATGAGCAATTCTGGTGTTTTGGTCATCCTGACGGGCTTTATGCTTTTGAGCAGTCGTTGCAACAACTTGTCCGGCGAGTGATCGCCGTTGACCCTGCTTCTTTGCTAGCCCAAATCGATACGACGGTAAAGTCGCTAAAGAATGGAGAAGCGATCATTGCTCGGTTGCGGGAGACAAACGAAGACACCCAACGCATTGCCGCTCACCAATTTCGTTTCCAAGCTTGCTTGGGAAAGATCGCACATGAACGAATTCTAAGCGCGTTTTCCGATCAAGACTGGCGAAAGGACGTGCTGCTAGGAGCAAGCATTGATTCATTGGAGATTGTGTGCCAAGGGGCAGTGGAGTCAGCTCAATTGTCTCGAATGGACGACGAGTTACGAGCGTATTTGCCGTACTATATCGCATTAGCCTGTGCGGAATCACAATCGGCCGAGAGGCAATCGATTCTGTTCGCCCTCACAATGACTGCGTCCATCTCGCTCAACTCCACCAGCGCAATCCGAATGCTATTGACCGGGAGTCAGCGACGGCAATTCGAGGCCGACGTCACCGATTGGAGGCAGCGTATTGCGACTCTCACGTGTACCACTCCAGATTGGGTTCGTGCACAGCTCCGAGCCGCGAAGTCCGCTTTGCATATTGGATAGAATTCAAACTGCAGCATTGAATATTGCCGTCCGTCAGACATCGGCGGGACTCCGCCAAACAGATCTTTGGCGTCGCCAGGAAACAAGAGCAGTCAACGTTCGCAGTTGGCGCTCACTCACGACACAACTGCCTGTGGTCGATTTCGACAAGAAAAGCACATCCTCCTGGATGTCTGGCGCAAGATTGAGCAGATTCATGATTTGCGTCACCCTAGCGCGCGATACATGCCCCAGCCGCGCCAATTCCGCCTGGTCCGCCACAACACCATCCCGAATCAACTGGTCGAACCGAATCGCCAGGGCCATCAGCTTGGCCACGCGCTGCACTCGGCCCTCGGTAACGGATTGACGCCGCTTACGCTTGGCATCGCCTACTTTCATCTTGCGTTTAATTGTGATCACGCTGCTTCCTCCCGTTGTTGTGCTACTTCATTCGCTACGACTTTGATCCCCGTCGGTTTGAACGTGATCGCCACGTTGCCGCTGGCGCCGTCGTACGCTAGGTGTTCGACAAGTAGGTGAATCACTCGGGATTGTTCGCGCGACGTCAGAGACGCCCACACGGCGTCGAAGTCGGCCATCGCTGCCGCCACCTCAGACTCTTCAACCAAGTTGCCCTGCAGACCGACCAACTCGTCGTCAACTTGTGTCAGTCGCCGCTCGGCATCCCGAATGCGATCATGTGCGTCAGCGAACCTTGGATCCGACGGTAGCGACGTCGCCGCCATGCGAGACAACTCTTCGTGCTCCTTCCGTAGTTGGTCGCACAGACCAGAGCGCTCCAGCTTGAGATTCTGAATCGCTTCCTGCGTTTGCATACGCGCTTGTGTCAGCATCTCTTTGATGACCAGCGGATCGCGGCCAATGCTTCTAATCTCGTCCACGATGAACTGTTCCAGCTTGCCCGCCGAGACCGATGGTGATGGGCAGGCGTTCCAACCATGCTTCTGCGCGTTCGTGCAGACGTAGTAGCGATATCGCCTAGTCCCCTTCGTACAGAAGGAGTGGCTCATGGCGCAATCACACGCGGCGCAGCTCAGAATACCGCGTAGCAGAGCGCCATGTTTGTTCCGCACCGCTCGTCCGCCCTCGCGACCATTCTGTTTCAGAAGTTCCTGGACGCGCTGGAAGTCCATTGCGTCAATCAACGGCTCATGCTCACCGGGATGCACCTCGTCCTTGTACTTGACCTTCCCGGTGTAAACGACGTTGGTCAGAAGTTGGTGGAGCGAGCCTTTGTCGAAGACGCGTCCGCCGCGAAGCGTTCCCTTGCGTGTTTCCCAACGTTTGGTCCGCCAGCCGCGCGACTTGAGTTCTTTGACAACAGACAGCAGAGACTGCTGCTCCAGGTACATGCCAAAGATTTGCCGAACACGACTGGCCTCGGCGGCATCGACCAAGAGCTTGGAGTCAACGACCTTGTAGCCTAGGACCGGCATGCCGCCCGACCATTTCCCTTTGCGTCGCGCCGCCGCGATCTTGTCCCGCGTCCGTTCCGATATCATCTCCCGCTCGAATTGCGCGAAGGACAACAGCACGTTGAGGACCAGGCGTCCCATTGAAGACGCGGTGTTGAACGCCTGGGTCACACTGACGAAAGCGATGTCATGTTTCTCGAACGTCGCCATGATGCTGGCGAAGTCCAACAGGCTGCGGCTCAGGCGATCGACTTTGTAGACGCAAACGCAGTTGACCTTGCCGGCCTCAATGTCCGCCAAAAGCCTGCGTAGCGCCGGGCGTTCCATGTTCGCGCCCGTGAAACCGCCGTCGTCGTACCTGTCGGGAAGACAAGTCCAACCTTCATGTTGCTGGCTCTTGATGTAGGCTTCGCCGGCGTCGCGCTGCGCATCGAGCGTGTTGTACTCCTGCTCCAGGCCTTCTTCCGTCGATTTTCGTGTGTAAATCGCACACCTGAGTTTCTGTGGCGACTTGGATGTCTTTGTCATTTGCTGCCTCCTTTGTTGCGGAGACCGAAGAAGTGGTATCCGTTCCAGTGCTTGCCTGTGACTGCTTTGGCGACCGCGGTCAGCGAACGGTAGCGTTCACCTTCGTACTCGAATCCATCGCGCAGTACGGTCACGTGGACGTCGCGCCCCTTGTAGTGGCGCACCAGCGAACTGCCTGGGAGCAACTGGGTATTGGGCAGCGCCTTTGGCGGCGATTTGGTGTGCGCGACGACGTTGCGTTGACGCGGGGCCGTCACCCGCAGGTCGGCGTCGTTGGCCAGTTCCATCGCGCGCCGGCGTGCGCGTTCGGACAGGTCACCTTCTTCGTTGGCCTGCATCCGCCAGGCGATGCGTTTGATGAGCCATTGTTTGTGACGCCCGTTGGTGTGTTCAGCAAACACTTCCGCG
>CALJLD010000159.1 GCA_937982665.1 uncultured Planctomycetales bacterium | reverse complement strand
GACTTGGGAGTTGTGGAGTCGTCGAGCGAGCAAGATTTCCAACCGGCGTTCGTTAGGCCGTTAGACATCTCCCGGCGGCCGTCACCGCGTATCAGATAGCACTCGTCGGCGGTGAATACGAGCTTCGCCACACGCGGCTCTTTCCCTTTCTTTGCCGGGCCCGCTCCGAGTCGGCTTAGCCGATCATTGCCATCGTCTTGGTAAACAGTGATTTTCCACGTGCCGATGAGGGCTTCGCGATCGTCGGCGCGGGAAAATGACGGCAGAAGAAGCGAGAAAGTGACAAAGAAGCACGAAATTTGAAATCCGACATGTCGTGAAGCAGGCATTGCGTTTTGAGTTTCAGTCATTGTCATATCGTTTCAGTTCGTCACTTGGGACTCGAGTGTCAGAGAATCGACTCTCTACGCGATGATGCCTTTCACCACTTCGCCATCGACGTCCGTCGGAGTGTAGTCCCGACCACCGTAGCGGAACGTTAGCTGCTGGTGATCCAAGCCCAGCAGATGCAAGATCGTGGCGTGCAGGTCGCGAGCGTGAACTTTGTTTTCGGCGGCGAACCAGCCGAGTTCATCCGTCGCGCCGTGGCGGATGCCGCCTTTGACTCCGCCACCTGCCAGCCAGTAGGTAAATCCGGCTCCGTTGTGGTCGCGACCGAAGCTCTTGTCCTTCATGTCTTCAATGGCCGGCGTGCGGCCAAACTCTCCGCCCCACACCAGCAGCGTATCTTTCCATAAGCCACATTGTTTCAGATCGGTGATTAGTGCGGCGATCGGTGCGTCAACGTTTCGCGCTGCGCCGGCCAGGTTGCGCTGGAGATCGTTATGGCTATCCCAACCTCCTCGGCTAATCTCAATGAATCGCACACCAGCCTCGGCCATGCGGCGGGCAAGCAGGCATTGGACGGCAAACGGCGGAGCCTTTTTACCAATGCCGTACAAATCCAGCGTGCTCTTGCTTTCGTTTTTGAAATCAAATAGTTGCGGGACGGCCGTTTGCATACGGTAAGCTCGCTCGTACGATTCGATGACCGCGTCGACCTGCGAATCGTCTTGCTTCTTCCGATACTGCTCGTTCATTCGCTGGATAAACTTAAGCTGTCGGCGTTGCCGCTCGTCGCTCATGTGCCCGTTTGTCACATTGCGAATGGCTTTCGAAAGGTCCGGATCAAGGCCCACGTTGCGCATGATCGTCGAGTGATACCTGGCCGGCAGGAACGCGTTCGAATAGCAGCCCGCAGGAATGTTGCGGTCGCGCGGGTTCACCACGACATAGCCAGGCAACTCCTCAGTTTCAGCTCCCAGTCCGTAGGTGATCCAGGACCCCATCGAAGGACGCGTGAAGCGGAAATCACCGGTGTGCATGATGACGCATCCCGGCGTGTGAATTCCGGTCTCGTGATACATGCTGTTGATCAGGCAGAGATCGTCGGCGTGCTTGGCAAGTTCCGGGAACAGCTCGCTAATCCACAAACCGCTCTCGCCGTGCTGGGAGAACTTAAACGGCGACTCCTGCATCACCGAATCCTTGTGTCCCGTACTACCTGCTTTCGGCTGGTCGTAGGGCGGCTTCTTGCCCGTGTATTTGGACAGGGCTGGCTTGTAATCGAACGAGTCGACATGGGACGGGCCACCTTCCATGAACATGAAGATGACTCGTTTCACTTTGGGTGCGAAGTGCGGCGATTGTCGAGTGACATTGGCAGCTAACGACTGTTGCTCTAGCGCGTTGAATGCAAGATAGCCGAATCCGGTCGCGCTCATCTTCAGCGCCTGTCTGCGGGAAAAAACATCTGGCATGCTCGATCTCCTACTCTCTATCTCAAGAATCGAAACTCGGACGATGCGAACAAGGACTGACAAAACGCCGCCCAGGCGTCCTGAAGGTCCGGAGCCGATTCCTCGTTGGTATCGCCTACTGTCGTTGGCTGTTGGAACTGCGTTATGAATTCAGCCGCTGTCCTTGATTCATCGGCGCTCGGTCGACGACCAAGGGCAAGTAGGTACGCTCGCTCAATTCTCGCGTTGACTGTTTCAGTTTCCGACAACAGCCGCCGAGCCATGATCTGCGAGTGTTCAGTTACCAACCGACTGTTCAACATGAACAAGGCCTGCGACGGAACGGACGGTGTCTCGCGCCGCCCGACCACGAGATCGGATGGCGGAAAATTGAATGCATCGAAAATATCGACCGCATAGCCGCGCGCGACTGGCAGATAGACGGAACGAACTGACGTTGAGTCGGCCACTCTCGTGTTGGTCATTTGTGAAGCTGCAGCCGCGTTGTCGAAACGGTCAGGTCGTTTCAGGTCAATTGCGCCGCTGGCCGCCAGGATTGCGTCGCGGAGTGCTTCGGCATCGAGCCGCCGTGGACTGTGACGCCATAGCAGCTTGTTATCGGGATCAACAGATACTTGTTTTGAGCCGGAGTCAGCACTCAACCGATACGCGCGGCTCAGCGAGATTCGCCGAATCGTTCTCTTGATTGACCAGCCGTCTTCGACGAACTTCGTCGCGAGCCATTCCAATAGCTCGGGATGCGTTGGCCGGTCTCCGAGCGTTCCAAAATTGTCGACCGTCCGCACAAGCCCCTGCCCAAATAGATGGTGCCAGATGCGGTTCACCATCACCCGCGCCGCCAGTGGATGTCGGCTGACGATCTCAGCCAACTGCAATCGACCGCTTTCCTTTTCGCCAATCACGGTTTGTTGCTCGTCGGAAGCAAATAGAACTTGCATCACACCTCGCGGTACTTCGTCGCCAAGATTGCTATCGCTGCCGCGAATATGGATGCGGGCGTTGAGCCATTTGCTACCTTTTGCCGCGCGGTCGGTCACCGAGACGCCCAGCAACACATCGGGTGGTCCCTGTTCACGCAACTTTTCGAGTTCCAATTCAGCGTTCGACAATTGCTGCAAGGTCTGTTGCGCCTTCTCAATCCGGCCTTTGTCCGTGAAACGGGAGATTACGTCTTCCCACGACTCGCGGGCGCGCCGCCTGATCTTTTGCTGTTCCGCGAGTTCTTCGAGCCGCTCGTTGGCCTGGACGATGCCGCGGGTCGCCGTGGCCATCGCTCGCTCGAACGTCTTCGCCTTTTGGTACTTGCTCTTGTCCAACCTCGGCTCGGGCGAAGCGAACGGCTTGCCATCGAGGATCGCCGTGTTTCGCATGATTCCCGCGAGTGCGTAGAAGTCGCGGGTCGGTATTGGATCATATTTGTGATCGTGACAACGCGCACAACCAATGGAAAATCCCAGCATCGCGCGACCCATCACGTCGAGCTGTTCGCCAATCACTTCCATCCGCGTGGCGTTGTTTGCTTTCGAACCCAAAGCCAGAAATCCAGCGGCGACGATTCTTTCCCAGCGCTCTTCTTCGGATTCGGATGGCAGCAGGTCACCAGCGATTTGCTCTTTAAGAAATTGGTCGTACGGCTTGTCGGCATTGAAGGAGTTGATGACGAAGTCCCGGTAGCGCCAGGCATCGGGCCAAATCGTGTTCTTCGTCGCGCCATTGGATTCCGCAAACCGAGCGACATCGAGCCAGTGCCGTCCCCATCGTTCTCCGAATTGAGGTGAATCCAAGAGTTGATCGACGAGATCCTCACCGCCCTCTTGGTTGATCGCGTTGCCGTCTGACAACCGGTCAGTCCATCGCTTGAGTTCTTCGGGCGTCGGCGGGAGTCCCGTTAGGTCGAAATGCAGTCGTCGCACGAGTTCGCCCGGTTGCGCGTCCACCACTGGCTGTAGCTTGGCTCCATCGAGCTTCGCCAAGACGAACCGGTCAATCTCCGACACAGGCCAGTTCGATGACACGCCGGGTACGGTTGGACGGGTCAGCGGACGAAGCGACCAGAACTGCCGGCCGGCTTCGATGTCAATCTCCTCTTTGGCAGTCACGATGCTCCCATCGCGCGGATCGGGTGCGCCCATCTCGACCCACTTCACAAAGTCGGCGATGACCTCGTCAGGCAGCTTGCCCTTGGGCGGCATCTCGAAGTCGTCGTGCTTGATCGCCGACACGAGCAGACTTTCGCTCGCGTTTCCAGGTACGATTGCTGGTCCACTCTCGCCGCCCTTCCGGATGCCGGCACGGGTGTCCAATTGTAGTTCTGCCTTCAGCTTGCCAGTTTTCAAGGCATCGGCAGAGTGACATTGGTAACAATGCTGGACCAGTTGCGGACGAATCTTCTGTTCGAAGAAGTCGATTCCGTTGTCCGCGAAGACCATCGAAGGCGCGACAAACAACGCCAGGATCGAAGAGACGATCCGATGTCTCAGATGTCGTTCAAGCGAAGTACTCCGCGAGAATCTGGCGTGGGGAGTCGTGGTCATTTAACTCTTTGTAGTTTGGGGCTCAGATTGGGATTACGTCCTTTGACGAGCGTCGTCACGAAAGAATATCCTTCACGACCTTGCCATAAACGTCGGTCAGCCGGTAGTCGCGTCCGCCGTAGCGATACGTCAGTTTCTGGTGGTCCATGCCCATCAGCCACAACAGTGTCGCGTGGAGGTCGTGAACGTGGACGCGATCCTGGGCGATGGCTGTGCCGAGTTCGTCCGTTTGGCCGTGGATGTGCCCTCCTTTTACTCCGCCGCCCGCCATCCACATCGTGAAGGCCGTCGGGTAGTGCGCTCGGCTGTTCATGTCCGGGCCTTGCGACGTCGGCGTGCGTCCGAATTCACCGCCCCACAGGACGAGTGTCTCATCGAGCAGATTGCGTTGTTTGAGATCCTTCAGTAGGCCTGCGATCGGTTGGTCCACGGTGTAGGAAGACGACTTTAGTTTCTCCTTGA
>CALJLD010000158.1 GCA_937982665.1 uncultured Planctomycetales bacterium | reverse complement strand
TTTGGATGAGTTACCGGACTTGCTGTCGCGAGGTGACTTATTTGGCGCCGGTGAAAATACCAGCCGCTCGTTCCGGCGTGGCGATCATCTGTTTCGACCTGACTTGCCGCTGGACGAAGAAGTTCGCCGGATCATCCAGCAGCACACCGGTCAACGACCGGAAGGTCCTATACGCCTACTCACACAACTCTGTTATTTCCGCCTGTACTTCAGCCCGCTGAACTTGTTCTATGCTTTCGACTCGCGCGGCAACATCGAGACCATCCTGGCAGAAGTCAGCAACACCCCCTGGGGCGAAAAGCACTGCTATGTGCTGTGGTCCGGCAATCAGTTACCCGGAGAGCAAGGTGAACTGCGATTCGCCCACAACAAGAACTTTCACGTCTCGCCCTTCATGGGGTTGGAGCAGCAATACCGCTGGCACGTGACTCCGCCGGGCGAGTCTTTGCAAGTGCAATTGCAAAGCCATGAGCATGACGAACGGCTGTTCACAGCCGGCATGAACCTGGAGCGCTGCGAATTGACGCCGGCCAATCTACGTCGCCTGACCTGGCGATATCCCATGATGACCTTGCGGATCATTGCCACAATCTATTTCCAAGCTTTGAAACTCTGGCGGAAAAAATGTCCCTTCTATCCACACCCGCGGAAACATGCATCGGCCACTTCAATGACGGCCGCAACCCCCTCCAGCCGATGGAATCGCTTGGGCACGGAGTTGCCGCTGCCCGCGAACCGTCTGTTCCGCACCAACGGTTCGTCCGTCGAGTCGTCTTTCAGAGACTACGAGCCTTGGAATCGGGACGAATGACATTTGTGGATGCCGACGGTGCGCATTCCTTCGGACCGGCAAACTCATCGGCGGCTGCCACAGTTCAAGTTCATCACCCGCGCTTCTATCGCTCGGTTGTCTCCGGTGGCAGTCTGGGAGCGGCGGAATCGTACGTTCGTGGCGACTGGAGTTGCCAGGACTTGACGGCGGCGATGAGGATTCTGGCGCGAAATCAGGAATGCATCTCGAAAGTGGGCGCTTCGCGCTGGATCGCGCCGCTACATCGCTTCAGCAATTGGCTACAGCGCAACACCAAGGCTGGCAGTCGACGAAACATCGCCGCGCACTACGACCTGAGCAATGAGTTCTTTGCGTTGATGCTCGACCCCACGATGACCTATTCGTCAGGGATTTATGCGACAGCGGAATCCACATTGGAACAAGCGTCGCGCGAAAAGTACGATCGCATCTGTCGACAACTGAACTTGCAGCCGCGCGATCATATCTTGGAAATCGGCACGGGCTGGGGAGGATTTGCCGTGCACGCGGCAAAGAACTACGGTTGCCGCATTACGACGACAACCATCTCGCAACAGCAGCACGATTTCGCCCGGCAACGTTTTGAACAGGCAGGCGTAACGGATCACGTGACGTTACTGAAACAGGACTATCGCGATCTGCAAGGCCACTACGACAAACTTGTTTCCATCGAGATGATTGAAGCTGTCGGCGAGAAGTATCTGCCAAAGTTCTTCGCGCAGTGCTCAAAACTGCTGAAGCCCAATGGGCGAATGGCCCTGCAGGCGATCACCATGCCCGACCAGCGATACGACAGTTACCGCAGATCGGTCGACTTCATCCGCAAGTACATTTTCCCCGGCGGCTTCCTCCCCAGCCTGGGCGTGATGTCACGTTGCGTCGGAACGCAGACCGACATGACCATCGTCAATCTCCAGGATATTGGCTTGCACTACGCGCGGACCTTAGTCGATTGGCGGCACAACTTCTGGGCGAACATCGACCGCGTCCGCAAGTTGGGATTCGCCGATCGATTTGTGCGAACCTGGCACTATTACTTGTGCTACTGCGAAGCCGGCTTTGCCGAAGGTCAGATCGGGGTGTCGCAACTCACGTTGGCGAAACCTCGTGGTTTGCAGTAGGCATATCTGTCGATTCGCCTAATGTCGCGGACTGACTTGGCGTGCGATTATGCAAGCCTCTGGATTTAGAGTTGCACACCAGAACCCGGCGAAGTCTGTCTGTCGACGACCATCGATCAGATCGGCGGGCGGCGGACGCGCAACCGAAAGAGGTGCGCACAATCCTAGTGTAGGGGTGCCATTAGGCGGAACTCAAGCTATTTGACTCGGCGAATCAATTCAGTGCATCCCCGATTGAAGCCTCTACCGAGTTGTCGCACCGTAACTCGCAGCAGCAGGAGTCTATTGTGCATGAAGCGGATGAATCTAAAGCGCTACATAGCAAACAACGGTAGCGACTCATTGACGTCTCCTGGCAGTTCATCCGCAATGGATTGGAGTTGCGCCTCGCTCACGCTGAGATGTTCAAGCAGTTGAGCTGGTTCTGAGCAGCTATCGGCCTCGCGAGAAAAACCAAAACCTGCCCTGGCTGCTACCAACTCGGCAACATGGATCACCAGTGGCAGTTTTCCAAACTCAACAGAAATGTCGGTCGCGTGGTGGTTGGCAATCGCGTCTTCCATGGTGCGCGGAAACTTCCACATCTGGCACAGCCCGGCGCCAAAGTCCTCGTGCGAGGCACCAAACGAATGTCGCTCGGCACCACGAAACGCAATCTCCGGACGTTCCAGAATCAACTTCTCAAACGCAGCAAATTCTGCACGAAACGCCTGCATCTCAACAATGATGCCCACATCATGCATCAATCCCGCCAGGAAAGCTTCATCAGCAGCGACAACGCCAGTCGCTTTGCTGATTTCGCGTGCGGCAATTGCCACCGCCAGCGAATGCACCCAAAGATCGCGAGGGTTGAGCGTTGTGAGATTATGATGCGGACGAAAAACCTTATGCAAACTGGCAGCTACGGCGATGTTCTTGACGGCGTTCAAACCTAGCAGCGTTGTCGCGTGCTTGATGGATGCTATCGTCCGCGAAAAGCCATAATACGAGGAGTTTGCGACCTTTAGCACGCGCGCACAAAGTGCCGGATCGGTATTGATAACACCTACGATTTCATTCAAGTCGGACTCGGGGTGATCGGCCAAACGCATCAGCTCCGCGGCCACCGTTGGTAGGCTTGCCACGCTACCCGGTTTCTTCAAGCATTCCGTGACAATCTGCGGGAGTTGCCTTTCGGTACCTTCAATTTGCTCAGCTTCGACGGCCATTGCACTACTTCTTCGAGTCAGCCAGATTTGTGGCTCCAGAAGGCAAGTAAGACTTCTTCTCGCTTGCCAAGAATTCGTGTGCGTCTTCTGGAGAAAGTGGAGCGGCAAAGAACATTCCTTGCCCGTATGTACAACCTAAGCCCTGCAGGAGAGCCAGCTGATCCGTGTTTTCAATGCCTTCGGCAATCACGGCCAAGCCCAAATTGTCGGCTAATGCAACAACGGCGTTGAGTACCGCGGCGAATTCGCTCGCCTGCTCCGCGTTGTTCGTGAACGCTCGGTCGATCTTGAGTACGTCGATGGGAAAGTCGTGCAGGCATGCTAACGAGGAATACTCCGTGCCGAAATCATCCATGTCGATCTTTACGCCTAGCTCGCGCAGACGCCGCAGCGGTGTGGCAATCGCCTCGTGATCGCCGATCAACATGCTTTCCGTCACCTCAAGGTGCAAACACTCCGGGGGGAGGTCATGCTGTGCGATACATTCCTGCACTTGTTCGACAAATCGAGGTCCAATGAGTTGCTGCCTGGAGACGTTCACGTGTACGCAAGGGGGAGCCTGCTCGCCGAATCGCTGCCGCCATTGTGCGAGTTGCCGGCAGGCCTCGGACAAAACCCAGATTCCAATATCCGATATCACGCCGGTTTCTTCGGCCACGGGAATGAATTCATTTGGCGGAATTACTCCGCGTTCTGCATGAACCCATCGCGCGAGCGCTTCAACGCCGCCCAGTTGGCCCGTTTCCAGCGAGACAATCGGCTGATACGCCAAGGTGAAGTCCTCGCTTTCGACGGCTTCACGGAGTTGGCTTTCCAGGAGCAAGCGAGCTTGCGCTTTTTCCCGAAGCTCATCGTCAAACTCAACAACGCAAGCCTTACCGCGTGCCTTGGCTTCATACATTGCCATGTCAGCGTAGCGAATCATCTCGCTCGCTGATTCAAACTCATGCTCACTCGTGACAACGCCAATGCTCGCCGAAGAATAGACTGTGTATTCGCCGAGTTCGTGTTTCTGGGCAAATGCATCCAGCAAGCGGTCGGCGACGTGCAGAGAATCGCCAGGGCGTTTCAGGTCATCCAACAGGACGACAAACTCATCGCCGCCAAGCCTGGCAGGCATAATCCGATCCGAAGATCTCAATGTCCCCTGCAAGCGTTGGGCAATCCGCTTAAGCAATTCGTCTCCAACATCATGCCCCAAGCTGTCGTTGATTAGTTTGAATCGGTCAAAGTCAAGAAACAGCAAAGCGAAGTGTTTCTTGTCTTTGCGGTCGATCACTTCTTGAATTGTCGAAAGCACCGCGGCCCGATTGGGCAGTCCTGTCAGTGCATCTTGATAGGCCAGTTGGTGCAGGCGCTCCATCAATCTTTTGCGCTCGCTGATCTCAATCTGCAGGGAAAAGA
>CALJLD010000157.1 GCA_937982665.1 uncultured Planctomycetales bacterium | reverse complement strand
TTGTCTCTCATGTTTGTTGATCGCGTCGAAATCGGAGTGGAAGCCGGGAAAGGGGGCGATGGCTGCGTCAGCTTTCGTCGGGAGAAGTACGTCCCCAAAGGCGGGCCTGATGGCGGCGATGGTGGAAACGGCGGCAGCATTATCATTCGCGCGGAGCCTGGCGTGGACAGCCTGGCCAATCTCACGCAAAAGCACATTTGGAAAGCCAAGCGCGGTGCGCATGGGCAAGGGTATGGTCGTCACGGCAAATCGGCCGCGGATATCACATTGCGTGTTCCGCCTGGGACCATGATCTTTGACGCCGAGCACGGCAACCTGCTCAAGGATATGTCCACGCCTGGCGAAGAAGTTGTCATCGCCCAAGGAGGCGCCGGTGGCAAAGGCAACGCGCGATTCAAATCGGCCACCAATCAAGCGCCGCGCACCGCAACGCCTGGCGAGCCGGGCGAGATTCGCCAACTCAAGTTGGAGTTGAAAGTTATTGCCGATGTTGGTTTGCTCGGTAAACCCAATGCCGGCAAGAGCACGCTGCTGAGTCGCTTGTCTCGCGCGCGGCCGGAGATTGCCGATTACCCTTTCACGACCAAGCATCCGAACTTGGGCATTGTGCAGGTTGATGTGGATCGCAGCTTTGTCATGGCCGACATTCCCGGCTTGATTGAAGGCGCGCACGCCGGCGTGGGCTTGGGGCTTGAGTTCCTCAAGCATGTGGAACGCACGCGGGTGCTGGTGCATCTTGTTGAGCCGACTCCGATGGATGGCACTGACCCGATTGAAAACTATCAGGCGATTCGCGAGGAGATCCGCCTGCACGACGAGAATCTGCCCGGCACAAAGCTCACGCAGCGGCCGGAGATCATCGCCGTTTCCAAGGGGGAATTGCCGGACGCCGAGGCGGTGCAGGAACTTCTGGCCGAGGAAACAAACCAGGAAGTTCTGGTGATTTCGGCCGTAACAGGCGCGGGTTTGCAACGCTTAACACAAGCAGTTGTAGCGCGGCTGGACGCTACGGATGAGTGACCGCTCGCCCGTCGGTAGAAGGCGTCCCGCGGCGTTGCTATACTCCCCGCTTGCTCTTTTTGAGCATTTTCTCGAGGTCGGCAATGCCCGACGCAACGATTGAGGTTCGGTCATGATTATCGTTCTTTCCGCAGGCGCATCCGAAGACCAAATCCAACACGTCGTGGAGCGTGTGGAGTCGCTCGGCTTTCAAGCCCATCTGAGCCGCGGTTCGCACCGGACCATTGTTGGCGTGATTGGCGATGAAGAGAAACTGCAGACCGAGCCGCTTTCCGCCATTCCCGGCGTTGCCCAAGTCATTCCAATTTTGCCGGCATATAAGCTGGCCAGTGCCGAAGCTCATCCCGAGCCCAGCGTGATCGATGTCGGCGGCGTCAAGTTTGGCGGCGGACATGTCGGCATGATCGCCGGGCCATGTGCGATTGAAAGCGAAGAACGATTGGATTCCATCGCGGCAGCGGTCAAAGCAGCCGGCGCTGGCGTTCTTCGCGGCGGAGCGTTCAAGCCGCGCACCAGCCCTTACTCATTCCAAGGGCTTGGCGAAGAAGGACTCAAGTTGCTCCGCGACATCGGCAAGAAACATGGCATGCCGGTGGTGACCGAGGTGATGGACACGCGTCAAGTGGCGCTTGTGGCCGAGTATGCCGACATGTTCCAGATTGGCGCGCGGAACATGCAAAACTTCAACCTGCTGACGGAAGTGGGTCAGGCGAACAAGCCGGTCCTGCTCAAGCGCGGCATGAGCGCAACTGTCAAAGATCTGTTGATGAGCGCGGAGTACGTTCTCTCTCGCGGCAATTCCCAAGTTGTGCTGTGCGAACGCGGCATCAAAGGCTATGACCCGGCGACACGCAACGTCTTTGACATTGCGGCCGTTCCGCTGGTGCGACAGCTTTCGCACTTGCCGATCATCGTTGATCCCAGCCACGCAACGGGCAAGCCCGGCTTGATCCCCGCGTGTGCGTTGGCCGGAGTTGCCGCAGGTGCCGACGGTGTGCACATCGAAGTTCACAATGAGCCGGAGATGGCCTTCTCCGATGGCGATCAGGCACTCCTGCCCGAACAATATGCGACCGTGGCGAAGCAGCTGCGCAACATGGCGGAGTTGCTGGGGAAGACATTGAATTGAGATCGGAAATAGCCAGCTGACTACGGCAAGCACCTACCCGGCCGCCTTCATCGCACGGCAGCAACTGTCCCAAGCTCCTTGCCGCAGATCGAAGGCTTCCATCTCTTTCACGGCTTCGCCGCAGGCTTTTTCCAGCTCTTCCACGCGCTTCATCAGCTCGACCTGCCGGAGGCGAACCTTCTCGTACTCTGCGATCAGGTATTTGCGGTCCGCATGCGCAACCTTGTAGGCCTTGAGCACTTCGCCGATGCCGGAGTTGGCGTCAACGTTTTGTGTGATCCGCCCGCGAATCTCTTGTAGCCGCACGTTCATTTGTCATTCCCCTGTCATCGCAAGCCAGGCTGTGAGCACCCGCTGGCTGAATTGGGCGCGATTTCGGCAGCCCGGTTGAGGCACGAACCCCCCTTCGTCTCGCACATCATCCCCCTCGACAGAGGTAAATGCAAGATAAACTCGGTAACTTGGGTTAAATGGATGCCACCAAAAAAGGCTGGCGGGCGAATTCTATAAGCAATCCTGCCAGTCCGGCTCGGTTACCACGTTCCCCAAATTCCGCCGAAGAGGAGGAACTTCGTCCAAGATCGATGCCGGCAGTGGCGTGGTGGATCACCCCTGCGTAATGGCGGGCGAGGTTGATGGAGGGAGGTCGACGACTATCGGCCATCTTGGGCAGCAAGATCTAAGCCTTCACCATCTTGGCCAACAATCTCGGTGGCGACATCGGCAGGTGCCGCATGCGAACGCCCACCGCTTGATGGATGGCGTTGGCGATGGCCGCCGGCGGAGGGCAGATGGGGACTTCGCCCACGCCGCGGACGCCGTAGGGATGATTGGGGTCCGGCACTTCCACAATGATCGTTTCGATCATCGGCACGTCGTAGCAGGTCGGCATGCGGTAATCCAGGAAGGTGGCGTTGCGCATCGCGCCTTCGCCGTCGTAGAAGTACTCTTCGTTCAAGGCCCAACCAATGCCTTGGACAACGCCGCCTTGCATTTGCCCTTCCACATAGCTGGGGTGAATGGCCGTGCCGGCATCTTGAGCGATGGTGTACCGCAGGATCTGCACCTTACCGGTTTCGGTGTCGACTTCGACATCAACGCAATGCGTGCCGAACGCGCCGCCCTGCGTTTGATCGCCGGAGGTGCCGTTACCGATGACTGGTCCACCGACCATGTGCAACTTCTCGGCCAGTTCCTTGAAGGCGATTCGCTTGCCGTCAGGGCCGGTAACGCCACCGTCTTCGTACTTCGTTTGATCGTCAGGCACATCCCACAAGGCCGCAGCCCTGGCGGCCAGCTTGTTGCGAAGTTCCTCTGCCGCGCGAACGGCCGCAATACCGGTGGAGAACGTTACGCGGCTGCCGCCGGTCACGTCCGTGTAGCCAATGCCTTCGGTGTCGGCGACGGTTGGATGGACGTCTTCCGCGGCGATGCCCAAGGTCTCGGCCAACTGCATGGCGATGCTCGTCCGCGTCCCGCCGATGTCGGTCGAGCCTTCGACGAGCGAGACGGTGCCGTCTCCGTTAACCGTGGCTGTGACACTGGACTTGAGACCCACGTTGAACCAAAAACCGCTGGCCATGCCACGACCGGTTTTGTGTTCCGGCGAACTCGGCTGCGGAAGCGGCGATTGATAGTGATCGCTGGCTTTGATCGCCTCGACGGTTTCGACCATGCCGATACGGCCGAAGTTCGGCCCATCCACTCGCTGCGTGCCTTCTTTCGAAGCGTTCTGCAGGCGGAACTCAGCCGGGTCGAGCTTGAGTTGTTCGCAAGCTTCGTCAATCACGGTTTCAATCGCAAAGGCCACCTGCGTAGAGCCAGGCGCGCGATAGGCATTCGTCCGTGGCTTGTTCACGCAGACATCAAAGCCTTCCACGCGGGCGTGCGGAATGTCATAGCAGGCAAACACGCACATGCAGGCCATGCCCACCGGCGAGCCGGGATACGCACCGGCTTCGAACGCCACCCAAGCATCAGCGGCGGTGATCTTTCCGTCTTTCGTCACGCCCAACTTGAGACGAATGTGCGAGCCAGGCGTGGGCCCCGTCGCTTCGAAGACGTCTGTCCGAGACATCAACAACTTGACCGGACGACCGGTCTTGCGTGAGAGCACGGCTGCAACCGGCGGCAGATAAACCGAGATCTTGCCGCCAAAGCCGCCGCCGATTTCCATCGGAACGACTTTGACGCTGGAGACCGGCAGACGCAACAGTTCGGCCGTTTGTTGTCGCGCGGTGAACGAGCCTTGCGTACTCATCCAGACGGTCACTTTGCCGTCCGCGTTCCACAGCACCGTGGCGTTGTGCGGTTCAATGTAGCCTTGATGGACCATGGTCGTGTCGAACTCACGCTCGATGACGACATCCGCAGCGGCGAAGCCTTCGTCAAGGCTCCCTTTCTCAAAGAGAATGTGTTTGGCGATGTTGGAAGGTTTGTCTTGATCGCTTTCCGGCGCGCCGGCCGCCACTGTCCGCACGTCATCGTTCAAGATGGGAGCGTCCGCCTGCATGGCCGCGCGAACATCCAGCACGGGCGGCAGAACTTCGTATTCGACTTCGATCAGCCGGGCGGCTTCTTCAGCGATGTGAATATTGTCCGCTGCCACCGCCGCGACGGGATGACCGCGATACAAGACTTTGTCTTGGGCGAGCACGTTGGCGGCCAGGTGCCGCATGTTGACGGCCCCTTCGCCAAGCTCGACGTGACGGTCCCCTTGCTGCGGCATATCGGCCGCAGCCACTACAGCCCTCACGCCGGGGAGTGCCGCGGCCTTGGAGGTATCGATGTTCTTGATCCGCGCATGGGCATGCGGACTGCGAACCATAGCGGCATGCAACATCCCGGTCAGCCGCAGGTCCGCGCCGTACATCGCTCGCCCTGTGACTTTGTCCACGCCATCATGACGAATGGGGCGGGTGCCAATCACGTTGTATTTCGGCTTGTCTGCTGTCGCCATGAGGATCTCGGATTCTGGTGTTCGTGCTTGTCACGCTGCGCGATTTGCTGCGTGCAGTTTTCTGATCGGCCAGGCCCAACCGTGTGCGGAGCGTGTATGTCCAAGCTGGCGCTGCTTAGCGTAAGACTTTTTGGCTGGGCAGGCCAGAGTCTGCCGAGTAGTCGATCAAATGGAGACCCGAGCCAGCATTTCTGCGCGAGGATTGCGCATCTAATCAACGGCGACACAGCCACCCTCCCACCCGCTGTCGTCCAGCGGTGGGGCGCCACAAAGATTGACTGGCTGGGCTTTTTGTGGAGGCTCAGATTCAAACCAACTCACAGCCGTCGCAATCCAGCTTTGGGGAATGATGCGGACAACGCCCAGGCTTGTCGCGCAGAAGAGCGTAAAGGCAAAGATCATTCTCAGACTGAACTGGATTGGGCGTGCCGCACGAGTTCGCGCGGAGGGCTCATACGACTTGCCGTTGAACAGCGGACGTGGCGCTTCCCGACTGCAGTCGGATGTTAAGATTGTCCCGTCCGTCCGGCGAAAGATCCTCGCACACAATCGCCCTTCTTTCGCGCGGATGAGCTGGCCAGCTTCTTCCTTAGTCATAGCGGCCAGGTTGTAGACGGTGAGGGCGCACTGATCGCAGAAGCGTGTGCGGTCATCGCCGTGCATTGAATCCCATGGGACTGTGCAAGGTGACGGGATCGTCAGTCGCTCCATCAACTGCGCGTTGTCCAACTGCTTGAGATCCATCGATCGCCCCTTTTCATAAAGCAGATCAGCACGCGCGCGTCGATCGCGTCATCACCCGATACGCGGGGCTTGGCGTCAGGGTTCGGCCGAATTCAACCGGCGAGGGCGAGATGTCAACCAGCGGCCGTTGCCTCGCGGCGTTTCTCCGCGGCGGACTGCACTGCGCGGACGATCTTGTCATAGCCGGTGCAACGACAGAGATTTCCAGCCAGGTAGAAACGAATGTCGTCTTCGCTGGGGTTGGGGTTGGCGTCCAGCAGGGCTTCCGCCTGCACGATAAAGCCCGGCGTGCAGATCCCGCACTGCAACGCCGCTCCTTCCAAAAAGGCCGACTGCACTTCGTCCAACGCGCCGTCGCAGGCGACGCTTTCGATCGTCCGCACTCGGGCGTCTTCGCACTCCACCGCCAGCACGAGACAACTCACCACCGGCCGGCCATCGAGCAACACCGTGCACGCGCCGCAGTTGCCGTTGGAGCAACCTTCTTTGCTGCCGGTCAGGTGCAGCGTGTCGCGGAGAACTTCCAGCAAGGTCTGCCGCGGTTCACACAAGAACTCGACGCACTCGCCGTTGAGTTCGAACGAGATGACTTGTTTGTCGGACATGGAGTGGAGGAGAGGCTAGAGGCTAGGAAGTTTTTTGTTGGCGAGCCAGATGCGTAAGCTTCCGGTTGTTGGCAGTGCGAATAACTAACGGCAGCAGCTAATCACGCCCGGCTTTGTAGTTGATCGTCTCGCCGCGTGCTCGTGCGGTGGCGGCGGCGAGGACGCGTTTCACCAGCACGCCTGTGATGTGTTTCCGATAGTCGGCCGTACCCCGCATGTCATCAATTGGCGAGACGATTTGCCTGGCCGCTTCACCGGCAGCGGCAAACGTCTCGTCCGTCGCGCTTTTTCCCGCCAGTGACTCGCTCACGTCTTTGGCGAAAAGCGGCGTCGGTGCGACCGCTCCTAAGGCCACGCGAGCGCTCTTGATCGTTTGCTTGTCCTCGTCCAGCTCGACGGATGCGCCAACGCCCACGACTGCGATGTCCATCTCGTTTCGCGGGATCAACCGGCGATAGTGCGAACCACTGTTGGCCGGACGGGGCGGGAACAAGATCTCCGCGAGCAGTTCGCCGCGCTCCAGCACGTTCTTCCCAGGTGCCGTGCAAAAGTCTTCAACAGGCACTTGCCGTGTTTCGCCAGGGCCCACAATCACGCAATGCCCGCCCAGCGCAATCATCGCCGGTGTGGAATCGGCCGCCGGGCCGGAGTTGCACAAGTTGCCGCCCATCGAGGCGCGACTCTGAATCTGCACGCCACCGATGATGTGGCAAGCGTCCGCCAAGGCAGTGTAGTCGTTGGCAATATCCGGCTCGTCATAAATTCGATAACACGTAACAGCCGCGCCCACGTGCAAACCATCGGAGTCGAATTCCAAAAGATTGAGTTCGGCCAGTTTCTTCACATCGATCACCAGCGCCGGACGAAATCGCCCTGTTCGCATTTGATCGATCAGGTCCGTCCCCCCCGCCAGCAATTTCGCGTTGCCGTTAGCCTGAGACAGCAGGCTCACCGCATCGGAGAGTGAGTGCGGCGCCGAGTATTCAAACGCATGCATAAGCTAAGTCCGTCGGGGATCATTCTCGGTTGTTGCGCTTTGTTTTTGCCGCGCGAAGACATCCGGCATTAAGAACTCTGGCATTTTAGCTGAATTCACAAGGCGTGCAATTTGCGCCACTCGCCCCACAAATCAAGCTTCAGAACTCGCGGGCTTGCCCCGAACCGGCTGCGGTAAACTGCTCGTCCAGAAACGCTTTGACAGGCGAGACGCCATCTTCGTTGGGCAATAGCTGCAGCAATTCACCACGGGATGAAATCTCATCACCGAAGACCCTGGCAACCTCAAAGGCATTGCCTGAGAAAACAATCGTCACTTCACTCTCATTCGCGGCGAACGTGACTGCGTATCGCCATTACTCCGGGTTAGCTCCCGTGACAACTCGAGGTGACGCAGTCCAGTCATACATCCGTTGTTGCAACAAAGCCCGACGGAAATGCAAGTTGCCGCCCGCCGTGCTGGCGTCGCGTTCTTCGGTCAATACATATCGCTCGCCGGCGATCGTCAAAGTCCGCGCTGCGGAACCGCTCTCGTTGCTTGTCGCGGAGGACTGGGACGGTTCCAACAAAGCGACCGTCATGGTGGATTCGCTCCGGAACAGGGCTGCCGCGTCATGCCCCCAATACTCAAGCGCCTCGTAGGTGGAAAAGTACTGAAAGAGGAAGTTTCCGCCGGCCATGACCGCCCCTAGCGCCAAGACGGAAAACACGATCCAGACACCAGTCCGCGAAGAATTGGGCTGGGTCTCGGCTGTGTCTTTGCTGGCAGTTGTCATTGGGTCGTTTAGAAAGTGCCGAAGGCTGGACTCGATCTTGGGCAGGGCAGTCAGAAACAGGAATTCGTGACATTGCCTGCACTTCACGCCGCGCCGCAGGTCATTATACTGGCGATTTCCACTTTGGCTGCCGCGCTGAGCCTTCACTGCCGGACGATTCCATGGCGAACGAATACGATCCCTACCGCGAAGCCCTGGTTGTTGAGGAATCCACCGTCTGGCCGGACGAATACGATGGCTGGGACGAATCCGACAAGGAAAAGGTCGGCGTTCTGCTGCACGCCTCGCCGGATGAAGCGGCCGAAATGCGCTACGAACGCCAGCACACCGGCTTTTCCCGCGTGATTACCGTCACGGCCGAAGACCTTGAGCGGGTAGGCGTGCACGAAGCCGGTTGATCAGACAACGGATCGCGGCGAAAGATATCGGCATCTGGCAGGCAGAGACTGGCTTGCCACGCATTGTCCCTGCACCAATCCCAAGGCTTTACGAGACCACTGCTTCCGGTCTACGCTGACCGTCTTGTCCGCGGCAGGCGAACAATGCGGCTTTTCCGCGTGTCCTCCCTAAGGCGTTACTGCGCGGCGCGTTGCGATGCAGCACACTGACATTACGGTCCTTCCTTAGCCACAAGTCCATCCATGGTTCGCACTCGCTTTGCTCCCAGCCCCACTGGCTACCTTCACATTGGCGGCGTTCGCACGGCGCTCTTCAATTGGCTGTTCGCCCGCAAGCATGGCGGACAGTTTGTGCTGCGAATTGACGACACCGACGCGCAGCGAGAAGTCGCGCCGGCACTTGAAGCCATCTTGCATGGCTTCCGCTGGTTGGGTCTGGACTGGGACGAAGGTCCCGAAGTTGGCGGACCGCATGAGCCGTACTATCAATCGCAGCGGAGCGAATCGCACAAGCAAGCCGTGCAGAAGTTGCTGGCCGCCGGCGTGGCTTACAAAGACTATTCCAAGCCGGAGGAAGTTCAGGCGGAACGCACGGCCGCTGAGCGCGAGAAACGCAACTTCCGCTACAGCCGCACTTGGGCTGCCTGGACGGATGAAGACGCTGCCCGCTTCGAGGCCGAAGGCCGCACGGCCGTGGTGCGTTTGAAGATGCCAGAAGAAGGCAAGATTGTTGTCGATGACTTGATTCGCGGCAGCGTCGAGTTCGATTGCGCCGGCGAGCAGGATTCGGTTGTCGCCCGAGCGGATGGTTCCGTGCTCTACAACCTGGCCAGCATTGTCGATGACCACGAGATGGGGATCACGCACGTGATCCGCTCGGAGGAGCACCTGAGCAATACTCCGCGACAGGTCTTCATCGCGCAAGGGTTGGGCTACGAGCTGCCGAAGTTCGCCCATGTGCCCTACGTGGCCGAGCCAGGCAGTCGCAACAAGCTCAGCAAGCGCAAGCTGCCGCAATATCTCAAGAACAAAGAGTTCGCCAAGTTGAATGATTTGGGTCAGGCGATTGCCGCGCGGATTGGGCTGACCACCGCTGCCGACACCTTCAACCCGGTGATTGTCGATTTCTACGAGCAGGTTGGATTCCTGGCCGACGCCATCGTCAATTACTTGCTGCTATTGGGCTGGTCCCTGGATGATCATACCGAAGAGTTCACGCGCGAGGAGATGATTGAGAACTTCAGCCTGAAACGCGTGAACAAAGCCC
Source organism: uncultured Planctomycetales bacterium (assembly GCA_937982665.1). Classification (GTDB taxonomy): domain Bacteria; phylum Planctomycetota; class Planctomycetia; order Pirellulales; family S012-138; genus CALJLD01. Next base: position 10,690 of record CALJLD010000157.1, on the reverse strand, counting down.
CGGCAAGTTTCGATCCGGCCAAACTGCTTGCGTTTCAGGATCGCTACATGCAACGCCTGTCGGTCAAGCAGAAGGTGGCCATGGTGCTGCCGTATCTACAGCAGGCTGGCTTTGTGGCCACGCCGCCTCCGTGCGAAACGAGCTACAAACTCAAAGCGATCGTGGAAGCGGCGGGCGAACGCATCAAAGTCGCCGGCGACATCCTCGATTACACCGACTTCTACACGGCCGATGACGAACTCTCGTATGATGAGAAGGCGTTTGAAAAGCGGCTGACCAAGCCGGACGATGCCGTGCCGCTGCTCACGAAGTTCCGCGGCGTGCTGGCGGATACAGAAGATTGGTCGGCGGCCAACCTGGAAGCCACGCTCAAGAGTTTCATGGAGGCCGAAGGCATCGGCTTCGGCCAAATCATTCACGCGCTTCGCGTGGCGACAACCGGCAAAGCCGTGGGCTTTGGCATGTTTGAAACGCTGGAGATTCTCGGCAAAGAGAGTTGCCTGGCACGGATTGATCGCACGCTGGAGTTGGCGCAAAGTTAGCATGCGCTGGCGAAACTCGCAGTTCGGCACAAGCAGATGAGAATCACATACATCGTCGCCTGCGATTGCCGGAAGCAAATCCGTGTCACATCCTCGGCCGCGGGTACAACCGTCAACTGCGCGTGCGGTGCAGAAGTCAAAGTGCCCGGCTTGAGCCAGTTGCGGCAATCCCAAGGCCAAGAGTCCTACGCCAGCAATACCTTAGACGTTATAGCTGATGCACATCACAACGGACGCGAACCTGCGGGGTTGGAGTGCTTGTATTGCGGCGGGCTTGCAGAGCAAGTTGTTGACCTAAAGATACTTTGCGAGCGAAGCGAGATGAATCTTAACTCGCTAATGTGGCTGCTGGTCGTGTTGGTTCCCTTACTTCTTGCAATCGCATTGGCAGTGATCTTTGGGCTCATGCAACTGCCATTCGCGCTGGTATTTGGCCTGATCGTCGGCGCGACAGTTTTGGTTTCGACAGTCGTCTTGATTGCAATGTTGACCTTCGGGCTAATACGAACTCGGCGGCGCAATAAAGTGCTTGAGCACACGAGCTCCAAGAACCTTAGAACCTTTTTCCGCATGTGCGAAAGATGTTTGCCGAACCCGCACATGCCGCCATCGCGCCGGAAGATCCGTCGCATGCTGAAACAGATCCCCGTCTATGAGCAGCTCTATAAAGGGAACAAAGAGGCCTACACAAAGTTCCTGAAGGTTCGCCCGGCTGATCCCTATACACCCATGGCGATCGACGATTGATCCGGCCGAAACAAGCCTGAGCATCACTCGTATCGACAGATTTCGCGCAAGACCGAAATTCGTTGCTTGCGGCAATTCCCCCAACTAGGCTGTCCGGGAAGCTAGTTTTCTAACGGACGGGTTTGTTTCGAGTTATCGAACCAAGGGGAGTTGTTATGAATATCAGTTCAAGATCTATTTGGAGATTGCTAATCGTTGGGGGCCTTGTCTCCGCATCCCTTGCACCAACAACTGTCGGCGCGGCGCTTGTGGACGAAGCACTTATTGCCAGCGAGTCCGAGACGTCAAACGGCTTTGACGTTGAGGACGACGAATTCATCAGCACGGAAGCTTCTTCCGCCTCGGAAAGTCAGGCAGGCTATCTGCCGGCGCCGAGCTCAACGCATTGGCCCAAGCACCATTGGCCACATCGGCGTCTGCTGGATTGGACGTATGTCGTCAGCGGCCACAGACATGACAACCACGGCTACTTTCAAGGCACGTTTCACATCATCTTGAATGAGCTGGTAGGGCCGCCGCATGAAGGCCGATGTGACGGAATCTATATGTCCAACGGGACTATTGTCGTTGAAACAAACGGCAAGCTCGCCGCTGTCACTCCGCCGAACTTCCTGGGCGACCAGTTCGTGATTTATGACTCTGTCGTCTATCCCGGCCTGAAGTTCGCTTTCCACATCGGTGGCAAGAGTCTTCCCAGCGTATGGATTCGCCCAAATCCCAACAGCAACTGGGAGCCGATGGGCAAGGCCGTGATCAAGAAGCATCGGCCAAGAGAGATCACCACTTACTAGCCGTTCCGACAGCGGCAACCACAATCAACGTCATCGCGGCACAGGCAATCATCCGGCCTGTGCCGCTTTTGTTTGCCCACGAAGTTATTGCTAGGCGCTACCAGGGCCAGGGCCGATGCTTGAAGGTCCGGGACCAATGCCGCCGCCGGGTCCAGGCCCGATGCTGGAAGGACCAGGGCCGATCAGGGTTGGACCCGAATAACAGGTATCGCAGCCGCAGCAGTCGTCGTAACAATCATAGCCGCGAAAAAGCGAGCCCCACCCGCAGCTGCAACCCGTCATTGTTGCGACCAACAGGACAAGAAGCGGGATTGTCTTTTTCATCGTGCATCCTTTCTCAGGCATAGAGGTTGTGCGATGAAAAGACATATCGACGAGTAAATACAGAACGATTAGGTAGACTATCGCAATCTGGCGAAGTTTCCGTCCTTCCGCGCCCGATTGTTTTGCGTGTCTGGGATACTCGCTATAACCCAACCAGTCGCGAAACCAGCCCGGCTCCGCAACCCTGCAATTGAGTATCACCATGGCAAACACATACGCGGTTGATTGTGACTGCGGAAAGGTGCTCAGCGTCACGGCCGCGGCTGCCGGGACCAGCGTGTCATGCGAATGCGGCGCGGACGTCAGCATCCCCGGATTGAGTAAGTTGCGACAGTCCGTAGGCCAAGACGCCTACATCACCAACTCGGCCGAGAAGATCACCTCAGAACATAACGCCGGCCGAGAGCCAGCTGGCACAGATTGTTTGCTTTGCGGAGGTGCGGGGCACTCGCAAATCGACATCGAAATCGTTTGCGAACAGCAAGTCGTCAAGCATGCGCCGGGGCGATTCCGCGATCTGGTTTGGATCGCCTGTTTTGGATGGCTTGGTGCTTTGCACGTGGTTTCCAAATCGAAGAATCTTGACGACGAGGCGGTCATTCAAGGGCGTCGACGGACTGTGCAAACTCACTTTCGAGTTTGCCACCTCTGTAGCCCAAATCCCAAGAAACCCCCTTCGGTTGGAAACATTCGTCGATTGCTGCAACAGCGCCCGCTGTACAATCGCCTCTTTGAAGAATTTCCCCAGGCAAAAATCAACCTCCTGCGAACCCACACCGACTAGCCGCTCTCGTAGCTAGTATCTCCATCCCCGTCTTCCCTTTATCCTTTACCCTTACCCCTTAACTCTTTGCCTCTTCCCTCTTCCCCATGAAATCTTCCAACTTCATCGAGACCGCCGTCGAAGAGGACTTCGCTGCTGGCCGCTTCACGCCGCCTATCCATACACGGTTTCCGCCGGAGCCCAACGGCTATCTCCACATCGGTCATGCCAAGAGCATCTGCCTGAACTTTGGGCTGGCCGAGAAGTTTGGTGGCAAGTGTAACCTGCGGTTTGACGACACCAACCCAACCAAGGAAGAGACGGAGTACGTGGATTCCATCCAGAACGACGTTCGCTGGTTGGGCTTTGACTGGGAAGACCGGCTGTACTTTGCTTCGGACTACTTTGAGACGCTGTACGAATACGCGGTCAAGCTGATCAAAGCCGGGAAAGCCTTTGTTTGCGATCTCTCGCCGGAAGAGATGCGCGAGTACCGCGGAACGCTCAAAGAGCCGGGGCGAAACAGCCCAAATCGCGACCGCGCCGTCGATGAGAACCTGGATCTCTTCTCGCGGATGCGGGCTGGCGAATTTCCCGATGGCGCTCATTCGCTCAGGGCGAAGATCGATATGGCCTCGCCCAACCTCAACATGCGTGATCCGGTCATGTACCGAATTCTGCATGCCACGCATCATCGCACTGGCGACGCCTGGTGTATCTATCCCACCTATGACTTCACCCACGGCCAGTCGGATTCCATTGAAGCGATCACGCACTCCATCTGCACGCTGGAGTTTGAGAACCACCGCCCGCTGTATGACTGGTACTGCAGAGAGTTAGGCATCCATCATCCGCGCCAGATCGAGTTCGCCCGACTCAATCTGAATTACACCATGATGTCCAAGCGGCGGTTGCTGGCATTGGTAAAAGAGAACCATGTCCGCGGCTGGGATGATCCGCGGATGCCCACCATCTCAGGGCTGCGGCGTCGCGGCTACACGCCGGAGTCCATTCGCAACTTCTGTGAGCGGATTGGCGTGGCCAAGTTCAACAGCACGATTGAATTCCCGGTGCTGGAACAAGCGATTCGAGAAGACCTGAACAAGCGCGCCAATCGTGTGATGGGCGTGCTCCGTCCGCTCAAGGTTGTGATTGAGAACTACCGCGAAGGTGAGACCGAAGAGCTGGAAGCCGTCAACAATCCGGAGGACGAATCGGCCGGGATGCGGAAAGTGCCCTTCAGTCGCGAGTTGTACATTGAGCGCGATGACTTCATGGAAGAGCCGCCCAAGAAGTTCTTCCGCCTAGCGCCAGGGCGCGAGGTTCGGTTGCGCTACGCGTATTTCATCAAGTGCGAAAGCGTCGTCAAGAATGATGCCGGCGAGATCACGGAGTTGCGCTGCACGTATGACCCGGAAACGCGCGGAGGCAACGCTCCTGATGGCCGCAAAGTCAAAGCCACCATTCACTGGGTCAGTGCGCAACATGCGCTCAAGTCGGAAGTTCGCCTGTACGATTTGCTGTTCAAAACAGCCGATCCCGGCGACGTGCCTGAAGGCGGGGACTGGCGGGACAACCTCAACCCCAACTCACTGGAAGTGGTTTCCGACGCGCAATTGGAGCCGGCATTGGCCGGAGCCGCGGCAGGCGAACGCTTCCAGTTTGAGCGGTTGGGCTACTTCACGGTCGATCCCGATTCCACAGACGACAACCTCGTCTTCAACCGAACCGTGGCGTTGCGGGACAGCTACGAGACCAAGAAAAAACAGCCCCGCGTGCCGCTGGGGACAAAAGCCCGGACTGGCGAGAAGTGCCCTGAGACCGGCGTCTGGAAAGTGTCCGGTGACACCGCGGACACAGTTAGCGTCAATCGCGGGGCAAAGATGCCTTCGCACAATGACAAGGCTGCCACGTGGGAACTTCATGAGATAACATGAGCATAGTCAGTCATGCTTTCTCGTGAATTCTTCGTCTATGTCTCAGCACACGTCCAACCTGCACTTTGGCGCGGATCAGATCCTGCGGCTTGAACTCGACTCCGACTCGCTTGTGGCGGACTGCATCCCCAGGGCTGAGCCACTGGCCGATGTCGGCGCAGCCACCAAGCTTGCGCTGCAGGACGCGCGCGAGCACCCGCCCTGGTCGCAAACGGTCTATCCCGGTGATCGCGTGGTGATTGCCGTGGACGCCCAGCTTCCGCAAACGCGAAGCATTCTTGACGCCATCATTGAGACAACCAAAGCCAATGGAGTTTCGGCTGGCGACATCACGGTTTTATTCGCGGCTTATGAAGGGTTGCCGGACGATGGCGTTTCGGTTCGCGAAAGCTGGCAATCGGAAAGCGCTTTGGCTGCGGATGTGAACATCGTGATTCATCAGCCAGAGAATCGCGCGGAATTGGCTTACGTCGCAGCCACGGAAGAAGGCGACCCCCTGATGGTCAACCGCTATCTGGCCGATGCCGATGTTGTGCTGCTGGTCTCGGTCACGCGCGGGAATGCCGCCTTGGGCTATTGCGGCGCGACCGGTTTGCTGTGCCATACATTTGGCGATTCCGCAACCATGCGGCGGTTCCGCACGTTCCATGCAGGCCAATCCAAACCGCAGTCCACTCGCTGGACTCACAAGAAGTCGGAAGAAGCTGCCTGGAACTTGGGTGCGAATTTCACGCTGCAAGCCGTGCCTGGCGTAAACGGTGAGGTCCTGCAGTTGATTGCCGGGAAGCATGATGCCGTTGCGGCCGCGGCGCAAACCGCATTTGAAGAAGCCTGGCGTTACCGTCTTGCGGAGCCGGCCGAACTGGTTGTTGCGGCAGTCGACGCCCAACTCACATCGTGGCTGGAAGTCGCCACCGCTGCAAATGCGGCCGCGCGGCTGGTTGACGATGACGGTTCAATCGTCCTGCTGACCGAACTGCAATCGCCGCCTGGCAGAGCGGTTGGTCGGCTGACGCAAGTTGAATCCCCCGGCGAAGTTCTCGCTCCGTTGCAGACGGAAACCAGCGCGGACGTTGTCGCGGCGATCGGCTTGGCGCATGTTCTGGAACGAACTCGCGTCTATCTGGTGTCCAACTTGGACGAGGACCAATGTCAGGATTTGCACTTCGTGCATGTTGACGAGGCTGGCGACATCCAGCGATTGGCCGGCCGCAGCGAATCCACGATCCTGTTGCACTCGGCCCAATTCGCCGATGTGCAACTGCAAGCGAGCGAAGTGCCGCTGTAAGGCGTTTCCGCTGCGATCCAATGCTCTGCACTGACGCTCCGCACCAATTGTGTAACCAGACACGCACCACAACCAATTCTGGTTGAGTAACGTATAGTTGTTGTGCTAGCGATGCGCGCATTTAGCCGCGATTGTTGGTCATTTCCCCACCGACCTGCCGAGACCGATCGCTTCTCGGCTGGCCAAAATCAACTCATGTTGACCCCGTTTCCCGCATCCGCCTAACATTCCTCGGCTTTATTAAGTGGCTTCAAGGATGAGCAAAACAGCCAGGAGTTAGCGGCGGGATTCAAAAGCGCTTCTTTTTGCGCTCCCAACTTTCGTCCAATTGAGGGACGCCGCGATGCGAAGTCCGCCTCGACGACGGCCGGCAGTGATTGCCTGCGGAGTGTTGATCCTCTGCGGCGCCATTGGCTATTACGCCTATGACGCCAGCCAGACGGCGCCCGAGTTCTACCGTCAGGCGTTGGCCGTTGATCGCGAAGTGCAAGAAGTCGCCAGCGACGAAATGCTTCATCAGGCGATCGAACTCTACAACGACGTTCAGAAAGAAGGCGACTGGGAAGCCATCTTCACAACGGAACAAATCAACGGTTGGATGGCCGTGGACATGCAGGCGAACCATCCCGACCTGCTTCCCGATTACGTTTTTGAACCGCGCGTCTATATCGACGAAAAAGGTTTGAAGCTTGGCTGCAAGTACGAATCCAAGCGCGTTTCGACAATCTTCTCGCTGGATATGGACATGTATCTGGCGGAAGAGAATGTCATTGCCTTGCGAATCCGCAATGCGAAAGCCGGCGCGCTACCGCTTCCGCTGAACAAAGTTCTCAAGGGCGTCGCCGAAGGCGCCCAGCGGCTGAAGCTCAAAGTGGAATGGCGGACGATTGAAAATGACCCCGTCGCCATGATTACAATCGCGCCGCCCAAGAGCGCGGAAGACATGAAAGTCGCCGTCAAAGTTCTGGAACTCCGTGAAGGCGAGGTCTACGTCGCCGGCACGACCAACGAGCCGAGCCGCGCCCGGCTGAATGCGGCCTTCGCGCCGTCGGAGCTTATTCGCTCCAACTGAGTAACCAGCGATTGTCCGCCTGGTGCTCAAGCGCGATTCTTCCAAGAAGCTTTTGCCCGCGAAGTTCCACAACCAGCTTTGCTTGCGAACCGCCCGCGCTCGTTGTCGACGCAATCGCGCGGCAATCACCGCCGTCGATGCGCGTCACGCGCCCCCGACCGCCAGAGACTTCACCCTGGTACGTCAAATACGTTGCACGGTGATCATCAAGTCGAACGCAAACGACGGGCTCCGCATCGGGTGCCACGGCTGGCTTGTCCAGCGCTGAATCCGCGGCGTTCTCTGCGAGAAGTCGTTCTATCTGTGTCGGTAGTTCTTCCAGACTCCAGGTCCACAACCGGTGCTCATTCTCATCATGCCCCCCGGCTCTCTCGGGATCTTCAATCATCAAATCCCAGTGGCTGCCGCGGTCGGCGTCCTCTGGCATTTCGTGATGAAGCAAAACAAATCGCATCGCGAATCTCAATCGGGCAGCAAGTCGTGTGGCGTGTCACCTGTGGCCATGGCAACTTGCACGCTATGATGCGAGTTTCGACTTTCACACAAAGCCGCACCGTCAAGGCTGCACTGTTGACCAGCACCGCGCCAGCTGAAGCGAACTAACCCAAAGTCTCCCGCACGTTTATGTCTGAGTTTACCACTATCGCCCGAGTTGGCGAGATTCCCGAAGGCGAAGCCAAGGCATTCCCTGTCGGTGAGAAGATCGTCGCCGTCTTTCATCGTCCCGGTGGCGAGTACTTTGCCATTGACGACTTTTGCCCTCACATGGGCGCGTCGCTGGCGGAAGGGACGGTCGAAGGAACGGTGGTCACTTGTCCCTGGCATGCCTGGCGATATGACATTTGTGACGGAACCTGGCGGGACAATCCCAAAGGCCCCGGCACAACATGCTACGAAGTTAACGTGCAAGGCGATGAGATTCAGGTGCGCGAACGAACCTGAGCGGGCGAACCGCGAGAACTCGCACGCAACTAATCGCCCTTCGCTGACTGAACCTGTTCAACCTCCAGCAATGCCAACACGGCCCAACCGGTCGTCGAAAGCCGTTGGGCATAACTTTCATTGCCTTCAGGGCGTGTGGTTTCCGGCCAGTCTCCTTCGGCGTATTGTTCGGCCAACAGAAAATCCCGCGCTTTGAGAATTCGCACGCGATCTTCGTCTTCGCCCCAGCGTGACAACGCCAGGATGACAATCGCCGTGTCGAACGGTTCAGGCGGCGATACGAGATACGGCCCAAGTCCGCCATCGGGGGGCTGGCCTCGACCGACGACATCCAGCGCACGGTTCGCGGCCGCGGCAATGGCGGCCTTTCGTGCATCCATCTGATGTTGTGTAACACTGTCTTGCGAATTGGAATCGCCTTCTTTGCGAGCCCCGCTGGCTCTTGCATCCGCCAATGCCAGAAGTTGCGCGGCAGCGTCAAACACGGTTTGCGGTCGTTGCTCAAAAAGCCACGCTTCCGCCTTGGTGATTGGCGCAGCGAACTGATCCATTTCCGCCATGCGCAAAGTCCGCAACGCTTCCCGCGTGGCCAGCGTGTTGCCCAAAGTGGCCGGTGTGCCGATTTGGGTCTCACCGCCAATTCGCCAGAAGCCGTCTGCTTGCTGATCCGCGGCGATCAGCGCAGCAGCTTCTTGGACTGCGGCCATGGCTGACTTGTCCTGCACCGGCTGATCAACTTGTTGTTGGGATTCGCAATCCGCATCGGCGAACACATCGCTTTCAACGGCTGTGACCAGTGCCGCGGCGAATTGAATGTTGGCCAGCGTTTCATCGGCGAATGCCGGATCGCCTCCGTTGTCTTTCCAGCGACCAGGATGCAGCAGCCAGTCCGTCGTGTCGGCGGTCGCGTGCGGCGCAACTTCATGGCCCAAGGCTTTCGCGCGATATAGCGCTTGCGCCGCGTTGCTGTTGTTATGGCAAGAATAGCAATTGTGATCCGCCGCCCAGGCAGGCACTTCCTGAGCGAGAAACGCCACGCCGCGCTCGATTGCTTGCGAAGGCGTCGGCGCATCCTGCGCGAACGCAGAACTGGCAAGACAAACAAGAACGCAACCGACGATTGCCGCCTGCTGGAGCCATGCTCGATTTCTGTTGTCCGGCATATCACCCCTCTTGGTTCATCATCCGAATTCTGCGGCGATATTCCCGCAACAACCCTGGCAGACCACAACCTGTGCAACACGCGCACACCAGTCCGATGCCAAGAAAGATGATCTCCGTCAAATGCAGCGTGGCTGGCGGGCGGTACACGCCAACGGCTTGCCCCGGAGCGGAAAAATAGGCCAGCGGTATGGCGCACAATGTGAGCACGAGCAATGCCTGTCGCAGATTGATTCGCCAGCGTTGCCGTCCGAGCCGATTGATCATCAAGCCAACAGCAACGGCAAGCATTCCACCAATCGCTGCGTTGATCAACAGCAGTTCGCCGCCAAGTCGCATATCACCATCGGTTGTAACAAACGGCCAGCCAGCCATTCCATCCAACTTCCGCTTAACCGGAGTCAGGCCAAGAACGACTCGTTTCGTTGAATCCGCAGAAACACAAAGAAGTAGAAACAGCCCAGCGCGACCGCCAACACATGACGCTCAAGAACTCTTCGCGGAATCCGCTGTCGCGCACGCAACGGCTTTGGCAGCGGCGGACTGCCGGCAAGTTCTGTCTTTGCTGTGGCAAACAATGACATGTTCAATGGGACGAACCACGATCAAGCCAACGGCATGTTGAACAACCGCTATCGATTGTACTCCGCCTTCGCGGCGATGCCGAATTGCGAAAACGCGGTTACCACCAACGTATGCGAGATCTCGCCGGCGGCGATCAACCGCGGCACGTCCGACATCGGGCGGGTGACCACTTCAATCCGCTCGTAAGGGTCAGGCTGTTGTTCGCCAACCAACTCCGCATCGCGCACCAGATACGTATGACAGCGATTGTTTTGAATGGCGGGATTCGGGTGCACCCAGCCAAGGCAAATCGCATTCGCCCCGGCATAACCGCATTCCTCGCGCAGCTCGCGAATTGCCGCTTCGCCAGGTTGCTCGCCAGGATCAACCATTCCGCCGGGAATCTCCAACGTCACTTCGCGCACGCCATGGCGGAACTGCCGCACAAACACAACGTGCTCGTCCTTGGTCACGGCAATCACGTTGACCCAATCCGGCACATCCAGCACCACATAATCTCGGGCTGTGGTCTCCGGCGCACGGCGATACTGATCGTGCA
>CALJLD010000156.1 GCA_937982665.1 uncultured Planctomycetales bacterium | reverse complement strand
GAAAGAGCTACTCCGCGCGGGGCGGATCATCGTCGGTTTGCGTAATCAATCGCGCCGAGCGATTGCGGGTGAAATAATTCCAAGCCCATTGCACCAGCACCAGCGCGCGATTTTGAAAGCCGACGAGCTGCATCAAGTGCACGAAAAGCCACGCCAGCCAGGCGAGATAGCCGTTGAATTTCCAGCGGCCAATTTGGGCAACCGCGGCGCCGCGGCCAATGGTGGCCATCTGCCCTTTGTCCTTGTAGCGAAACGGCGTGGTTGGCTGGTTTCGCAAACGGCGACGAATCACGCGCGCGACATACGCCCCCTGCTGAACGGCAACAGGAGCCACGCCGGGGAGCGGCTTGCCGGCTTGATCGAAGTGTGCCATGTCTCCAATCGCAAAGACCGATTCCTGCCCGGGAACTTCGCAATGATCGGTAACAATGATCCGCCCAGCGCGATCCGTTTCCGCGGTGAACGTCTCAGCAACTCGATCCGTCAAAGAACTGGCTTTGACACCGGCGGCCCAAACAACGCTGTCGCACTCCACTCGTTCACGGACATCGCCCTGCTTATCAATTACGGCGAAGCCATCGCCAACTTCCGAGACTGTCGAGTTGAGCCAGACTTCGACGCCGAGACGCTCAAGCGCGGCGAGCGCCTTTGCCGAGAGTTTCTCGGGATATGCGGAAAGCAGCCGAGCCAACCCTTCGACAAGGATGACGCGCGCCGACTCCGGCCGGGCCGCGCGAAATTCGCCCCGCATGGTGTAGCGGGCAAGTTCGCCCAAAGCGCCGGCCATCTCGACCCCGGTTGGCCCACCTCCAACGACGACAAACGTGACCCCTTGCGATTTGTTTTCCGCATGCTGCTCTGCCTGCTCGAAAGCGGCTAGGACGCGACGGCGAATATCCGTGGCATCTTCAATGGTCTTCAAGCCAGGCGCGAAAGGTTCCCACTGCTCATCATGGCCGAAGTAGTGATGTCGCGCACCAGTGGCCAGGACGAGCGAGTCATAGGGCAGTTCCTCGCCATTGGACATAGCGACGATGCGCCGCTTTGGATCGATGGTGGCAACTTCGCCCAGCAGAGTCCGCACGTTACGTTGCCGCTTGAGGATCGTTCGCAGCGGTGCGGCAATGTTGGCCGGGGAAAGTCCGCCAGTAGCAACTTGATAAAGCAGCGGCTGAAACAGATGGAAGTTGCGGCGGTCAACAAGCGTGATGGCGACATTACGAGCGCGGCGAAGCCCTCTTGCCGCGGCCAGGCCGCCAAAGCCGCCACCGACAATCACCACTCGATGCGTCACAGATGCGTACGTTCGTGGCTGGAGAAAACAAAGAGTGTGTTGTGGTTGAAAACGACGGCACAAGACGCTCGCAAAGACTATTGCGTCCAAGTGGCCGGTTGTCCCCATTGTCCGCCGTAGACAAATTCCGTCTGGGCTTTACGGGCGCGCTCTCCTTGATCGCGGGCGCGAATATCATCCGGCAACTTCGCTCCGTCGCCCACTTTTCCAATCGCCAGGCCCGTCAAGACTTCGTAGTCGCTGGGAATTGTAAAGACTTCGCGAGCTTTGTCCGGAAGGATGCCCGCCATTTGATGGACGTAAAGGTCGCGGGACATTGCTTCCACGGTTAAGGCCATGGAGGCGAGACCCAAGTCATGCTGTGCGCACTTGTTGGGGTTGTCATTTCGTTTGAAGTGTTTGCAGTAGCAGCCCAGCGCCAAGACTGGCGCGAATTTCGCCCAAACTTGATTGCCGTCTACCAGGCATGAAAGCACTTGGTCAAACAGGTCGCCATCTTCTTTCCGGGCGACAATGTAAACCCAAGGCTGCTCATTGTATGAGGACGGCGCCCAACGGGCCGCTTCAAACAGAGATTGCAGATCCTCTTGAGGAACACCGGCATCGGAAAATGCGTACGGACTGAATCGCTGCGATTGGGCATCCATGATTGGATGCTCGGTGTTCGCGGACTTCGACATACCTTCGCCCTCATTCGCTGTTCAGCTTGGCTCCCTGTCGTGAAGATCATGCCAGGAAATTGAAGTTTGGGAAACCGCCAATTCGTGGGATTTCGCAAGGGGACAGTGGGGGATCAGCGCAATCTTGCACAATTGCCCGATAGGCGCAAGTGACGATGGCTTCGTGTTTTAGGTCGCGTGCTTCCGCGAGATGCTGAATTCTTGGATTCGCTTGTAACGGTCAGCGAGAGGTTCCGCTTGGCATTGCAGAACAGTTGGCAAAGGAGCCAACTGAAACACAAGAACACCTTCCCAACTGGGAGAAAAGAAATGACCACGTTCAAGAAACTCGCCCTCGCGGCCGCTATCGCTTTCACCAGCATGTTCGCCCTGAGCGCCAGCACAAGCACAGCGGAAGCTGGCGGACACCACGGCTTCTACGGTTATGGCTACAACTACGGTTGCCACAACTACAACTACAACCCGTACTGGTACCAAAAGTACTACTACGCTCCTGTCTACAAGATCTACAAGCCGATTTATCCGGTTTACCCGATCTACGGCGGTTGCCACTGGTAGGACCAGCAACTCGTAAGACTTGTTGAGTAACAAACAGGCGAAGTTCTCCAGCTCTCTTCGCCTTTCAACCGGAGCCGTCGAACGCATGTTCGGCGGCTCCTTTCTTATGCGCGCATCGCTTGTTGTTTTGCTGGCTGATCGGATGATCGGTCTTCCGCGCTCAATCGCTGATGCCAATGATCTTGGCCCCGTCCTTGCCGGGACGGACCAGCAGGGCCGCGGCCTCTTCACCGCTGTCCTTGGTTTCGAACACGACTTGCAAAACAAGATCGCCCTCTTTCGTGACGGATCTCAGCAGCTTCAGTTGTTCTTCGCCTCGGGCGAGCATTCCGTTCTCGACATCCTCGACAACGATCACCTTATTGAGCTTGACGATTCCCTCGCGGGCTTTGTCGACAAATCCCTGAAACTGCGTTTCGACCTCAGACTTGTCTTGCAAGACCTTTTGCCTGTCCATAAACCAAGGCACATCCACTAATTTCATTGCCGCGTTCAAGTCCGCAGCAAGTAACGCGTTAAAGAAAGCGGTTGCTGACTTCTTCGCCTGGTCCTTGGGGTCAACTTCCTGCGAGACTTGTTGCGCGGACGCGTTTTGTGCCGCGATGCAAAGGGTTGCCGCGGTCAGTACGAACGTTACTGATCTCTTCTTCATATTTCAGCTCCATTTGCCGGTACGAGCCAACGCCGCCGGGGCGATCACTGCCCGATTGCCAGAACGGGAACTGACCGAATATGCCATGGACGGCCATTCGCGGCAAGAAAATCGCACTGACGCTATGTCCGTCACGCGGCCAATCTTGTGGGAGCGGAAACCAGCTGCGGATGGCCAATTCCCAGCGCGGCGCGCGTTTCCTGACAAGAAGCGATCTCGCGCTCCATGGATTCCGCGACGCGAACGAGCCGCTCGACCAGCCCTGCATTGGTTGCCAGCCGTGTCTTACCGGCGTCGTAGTACAAGCTGTCCTCCAGCCCGACGCGGACATGCCCGCCCATCGCAATCGCCAAGCAGTTCACTTGGAACTGAAACCGCCCAATGCCGGTTGCGGACCAGATGGTCCCCTCAGGCAGTGCGCGGACAACAGCAACCAGGTTTTCCGGCGCGGCGGAAAGAGTGCCCAAAGACCCGAGCAGGATGTTGGCATAAAACGCGGGCGCGAGAATGTTCTTGCTGATGAGATACCTGGCGTAGTCAGCCATGCCCAAGTCAAACAACTCCAACTCCGGCACAATGCCGGCGCAGCGCATGACTTCGGCCAGCGACTGAATCATCTGTGGCTCATTCACGGAAGCCTGATTCGGAAAATTGAGCGAGCCCAAGGTCAGCGACGCCAGGTCCGGCCGGCAGCCAGGGCCAGCGTTGAGCACTTCCGCCCGCTGCGCGAACTCCTTGAAAGTCCGTCCGCTTGTGGAACCACAAACCAACAATTCGGGGCAAGCGTCACGAATGCCGGAAATGATCTCGCGATAGATCTCTTTCCTGTACGAAGGCGTTTCGTCAACTTCGCGGGCATGAATGTGAACAATGCTCGCACCGGCATCCCGGCAGCGTCGAGCATCCGCAATGATCTCAGCAGGCGAGATAGGGACCGCGCCGTTCTGGGCCTTGGTGGGCACCATCCCGGTCAGAGCGGCGTTGATGATCAACTTTTCCATGCGACTCTCGCTTCCGTGCCAGCGGATACCCAAAGCGGATCACACCTCATCAAGCGGCGCGCCTTTGCCGCTCCACGGCTTTCGTCACTTTCGCCGGAACGCCCAACACTTGAACGCCCGGCGGCACATCTTTGGTCACAACCGCACCCGCGCCAACGATTGCATCCTCACCGATCGAAACACGATCCAACACAATCGCGCCCATCGAAACTGTCGCGCCGGATCCGATATGCGAACATCCGCCAACGTTCGCGCCAGGCTGAATTGTGACGAAGTCGTCGATGACGGCGTGGTGTCCAATCAGCGCTCCGCGATTGACGCGAACGTGACAGCCAATGGTTGTATGTGAAGCGACAACCGCGCGCGTGGAGATAATTGTCCCCTCGCCCAGGCGGGTAGTTGCCGAGACGACAGCCGTGGGATGGACAAACGTCGCAAAACGCAGGCCGTGTAGCTCGGCTTGTTGGATGAAGCCATCTCGGGCGGGCGTTGCCAGCGCACACAAACCCCAATGGTCGGCAGTCAACGGTTTGATTTCATCGATCCAATGCACCGGCAAGCCGTTGAAGTGTGTCGCATGTTGGCGTTTCTTGTT
>CALJLD010000155.1 GCA_937982665.1 uncultured Planctomycetales bacterium | reverse complement strand
AGTCCAAGATTCTTGATTTCAGTGTATATATCGCACCGGGGGTTTTCCCTGTCGCATCGGCGACTTCCGCGGCACGTTGCCCTTCAACTACCAGACGCATGAAGACTTCCAATCCGTCGCTACCGAAGCGAGCTTGGATGGCATTGAGCACGCGCTTGGCTAAGTTGGCGTCGTCCGAGTCCTCGCTTGATTCTTCCTCCTGTGGCCAGGCGAACTGGTTGAGTTCGTGATTTGACCGCAACGATTGCCTTTGAGGGTTTTTGCGGAAATAGTCACCAACCTTGCTTTTGGTGACCTTGCCAAGCCAGCAACGGAATTGTCCTTTTTCTCCTTCGTCCTTCTCAAAACTCGGAAGGTATTTGACAGCCGCAAGCCAGACGTCATTGCAAACCGCTCGACATTCTGACGGTGGAACTCCTGCTTTGCGGCAGGCTGCGTAAACTTTAGGTGAGTACATCTCGACAAGGCGGTGCCAAGCAGAACTCGAGCGAAGGTTCTTGGCCGCATTGATCAGCGTCATCGAGGTCGTCCCAATGCGGGACCTGGACGCTCCGCTTTCCGTTTTCTCCGTCATGTCCTGCCTGCCTCGGAGTCGGGTGGGGAACGACAAACGCCGCTGCAGTTAGGACAAGAACTTGCCCCTCATAAATAGAAACGCGGCCGTCTGTCAGAAAATCGGATTTTAGTTGCTCAAGTTGGTGAAGGCGAATGTTTCGCGACTGTTGCCCGTTCCAACAACCTGATAATTCCCAAAGACTTAGGTCGATCGGGCACAAAAGATGGAGACTATTCTTACGAGATAGATTTTTCTGTAAGACCTCAGCGTTTCTTTACGTAGAGGGAGTACTTTCTTGCACACCAGTTGATTCAGGCGGTTGGCAGAGTGCCGAAGAAGTGTGCTATTCCTCGCTTGTTCAGCGCGGGGTAGGGTTCTGGAATTTGCCAGAACGTATGCCTCCATTCGCCGAAATCGGCTGCGGCGGTTGTTAGGCTACGTGCGCTGAGCAGCGAGGAATAGCAGCTTTCTGCCAACGTACGGTTCGCAAAGAGGCGACTGCATCAGGAGCATTCGTTTGCAGTCGGTTTATTGCCGAATGCGCTTCTTGATCCTCGGTCCTGACAGCGAATACGGATTGCTGGAATCATATGGGGGTGGTGCGACTTCCAGGTTCGGCCTGCTCGCCGGCGTCATCCCGAATTGCTGTTCCAACCGCAGGAGTTCCGTCCCAAGTTTGTTAGCTATCGCCACCTCGGGAAACGGCATCACGCATTTGGGATTTCCCTTGTCGTCCTTAAGCATGTACGTCTCGCCACGTTTCACCAAGAATGCACAAGCTCTGCGCCAGCGAACCCACGTCGTGCAGTAGCGCGCCAGCGCGTTCTCGGAACTATCACAGCTTATCTCAATCAATGTGATGTTCACAAATAGGCGGCGATGCCGCAAGAAACTGCACAGGAGGGCGTGTCCTTATGCTCCACAAGGATTGTAGCTGTATCGGCCTTTCGTATTGCAGCACTTGGCAGTTGAGGGCGCATTTCGACCTGATTGCAGGGTTTAGTGAACGTGCAAAAAAGCAAGTCAACCTGCGTCTGACAATTACACTCAGTTTGAATCAAGAGTTAATCAATTCGCACTCGTATTCATGTACATCGAGCGAATCGATTGAACTCTTCTCCAAGTCTACCCGGTTCGACTTCCGCGAGCCGTTCCAAGTCCTTACGCGTTGCGCCACGCCAGACTTCGATGCTCCGTCAGATCAAGCAGTCACAATATCGGTCCGCCTGGCGTTCAATGCACTTGCAGCAGTTGGGAGTTGCCTCCTTGAACGATCGATTGATTGCAACCGGTTTTGCGATATCCCAGATCATGACCTTTTTGTCGGTTCCCCACGTCAGCAAACGGCTCTTGTCTGGGCTTGGTCGAATGTCGCTATGTCAAATATTACCGCGGCTAACTCTTGTGATTAGCTTCTAGTCATCCAGATTATTCAATTCTCGCAGGATGGCTTGATAGGCCACCCACTGAGCGACTCCACTCGGAGCAAACAGGCAAAGTGGATACCCCTTAAGACTGACGCAAGCGTCTCCGAATGCGAAGCCCAGGTCAATGTGTTCGACCAATTCCGGACCGGGTTGCCATGCGGGATCCGGGTGCGATCCGCATAAGTGAATGACCTGCTGTTGTTCTTGCTGCCACACTGCGGCTTGAATCGGATCGAGTCCGTGATAGCCCAAGCTAAGCACACGCGCCCCGTCCGGCGTCGCAGCGCGGTAGGCTTCCACCTGTGTTGGCAAGAACGGGTGGAATTCTACTGCCTGTGCCCATTTGTCATCGCCACATTTGCCCACATAGGAAAGCGGCATATGACCTTGCCAGGCGACTGGGATGACGTCTTGAGTCCCGCGGGCCTCATCAAGCCATCGCGCGGCCTGCTGAAGTTTGTTTTCTTGGCGGGCGATCTCACGTATCGGATAACGAATTTGAGTAAGATAGCGCCGCCCGAGTTCTCCGGCCGCCACTGGTGGGATCTGCAAATCTGGATGGAATTGGTGTTTTCCAAAGTATTGATCGCCCCATTCGCGGCCATCGTCGTAGCTATAGCTCTTCCACATCGTCGGCATCTGTCCATGCCGCGTAAGGGCGGCAACAACTTCCGCGATCAACGTCGTGGAATGCAGGACGTTTATCAGAAGTGCATCCCCACGAGGCTGGTCTGCGGACGCCGCACTCGGCTCTTGCCAGTCTGTTCCCGTGTCGAACCAGATGTCACTGATGTCAATTGACTGCTGAAGTTCCGGCATTGCTTCGGGCCCAAACCCAACCAGCAAGACTCCGCGGTCCTTTAGCTGCCGCAATTGGTCTAAATCTTCCGCAAGCGGCGCAGCTTCGTAAGAGAATAGCGCGACATCTTGGGATTGCTCCACCGCACTACGCTCTTTCTTCCAGGGGCGATCAAAGCCAATGTGAACCATCCCCCCGCTTCGGCCGTGCAGATCCTGCGCAACTGCTTGTTGAGGAAACGGAAATCCAATCAGACCCCCTTGCAAATGTCGCTGCGCGATGAGTTCTGCCGTTTCGGTGATTTTCGGCAGTTTCTGTTCTACGTCGGCCGTTGTTTGCTCAGCCCATTCCAGATAGGTCGCGCTTGCTGTAGCAGGCACATCCATGCGGTATTGATCGATTTGCAGCATCGTAAATGGATAAAGGACCGTAATGTAAATCGTATTGTCATGAGTGACCTTGAGGGACATGTGCGCGTGAAGTGGCGTCAACGTGTCGTCAGGAAGTCGATGGAAGCCATGCGCGAATTTCGGGGGCTGTGCATCGGCGCCGGTTGCATCCCAGTCAAAGTAATCGGGATTGGAAACAGCCAAGACCCCCAGATCTTCCATTTGCTTTGCTTGCGTTTGAAACCGAACAAGGTGATGCAGATAGCCCGTTCCGAACCCCGTCTCATTATCGATGCGAAACACGGCATATACATTTCCATCTGCGCCCAGGTCCAGACCACACCGACAATCCGGATTCGTTCCCTCGATCATCTTGCCGTAATTGATCGCTGGCGCATCTCCCACGAGGTCGATTTCCAGCAAGGTGGGATCATTCATCAAGGTCAGGTAGGCGCGTTTTTTGTCCGATGTCAGCACCCAAGTTGGTATGGAAGACTCATTAGGTCGCGTCCATTGTTTTCCGTCCACTGTGATGGGGCGGATACTCGCGTGATCCTGGTCGGGATCGTAAATCGCCAGTTGAAAATCGTGGGTCAGCGCATAAGCACGACCATCAGCCGCCACAAGTGTCATGGCATAGGGTGTCAGCAAGGGGCCTAGTTCTCGATACGTCGGTTCCTCTGCGAGTTGGCCCAACATCCAATGTTGTTCTTCACATGACACGACATAGACTAATCCCCTCGACTCATCAACCGTCACGTCCGCCACACCCTGTCCGGTCAACGGCATCCCTAAATTGCGCGTGCGGCCGTTGCGGGGGTCATAGGACATGACATAGCCGCCGGGATAGTCGGCCGTGTCGTTTTCGTCGAGTCGGTATCCTTGTTTGCTGCCGACATAGACCGTGCCGGACGGGCCGACGAAATTCCGCGTATGGATTTTGGATTGAGCCGCGTAACCGGTCGCTGTTAACCCACAGACTTTGTTGGTATCCAACACGACGCGTTGCGTCTCGTATCGAGGATCGAATTCCACCAGGTACGCATTAGAACCATAAGCGGCGGTTCCAATATGAAGATTCCCATCCAATCCTTCGCTCAACGAGAAATAGCCGGACTCATTGTTGTGCGTTCCCGGGAGGACGTGAAAGGCTTTGGCCGGAACATAGTTGAAGGGTGCTGTTGGATTCTGGTCATTGCCCTGAGGGAAAAGCAAAGTTCCAAGGACGATTCCAAGAATCCCTGTCAATGATCCCATTTAACTAACTCCCTGTGTTCTGAGTACGGTCTGCACAGCGGCAACCGAACGGTCGATGTCGGCTTCGCAGTTACACAGATGTGTGGAGAATCGCAACGCATTGTAATCCTTCACGGGCGGATCGCCATCGGTCGATGCATTAGTGAGTTGAGTTGGCCTGACGTAACGTCAAATTCCGTTGCCAATCGGCTGGCGATCTCAACACTTTGCCCCAGTTTTCGATCGATGGCGAATCTGCTCATTCCCGTGTCGGAGGGCTCACGCAAAAACAAACGCCATAGACCCAGGATCGTAGCACTCAAAGATGGCTTGTTCTTCGTCGCGGACTGGGAACGTAAGAGCCATGCGGAAAACTCGTGGAACGCGACGCGAGCGAGCGAGGTACATCGCGATCAACCCATTGGTTCTCAGGAGTGCCATGCGGGTTGTGGGCGATCTTCGCAGCGCTGCTCGCCTACAAAAATCGGGCGACCGTGAATGCCTTGGAAAACTGCAGAGTTACTCCTCCGCGATGCAGTAGAGATTTCGTTCTCCGCGCAGAAACAACTCATTACCGACGATCGCAGCCGATGCGCTGAAAGCGTCGTCAAGTCGGTTGAGCGCCAGGTTTTGATGGTCTTTCTCGCTACTGAACACTAGGGTCACTCCATCGAGATCGGTGACGTACACCCGTCCGGCCGCTGCTACTGGCGAGGCGTAAACATTGCGGATGCCTCCAAGCCTAAATGCGCCGGGCGAGTCGTTCCCTGTCTTTGCTTCGACTCGCGTGCAGATGCCCTGGTAATGGGTCAGAAAAAATAGTGCATCTTCATACAGCAGCGGCGATGGCACATAAGGCGTACCGCGAAACCTGCTCCACGCGACGTTGTCCGTGCCGGTGATGTCGCCTTCGGCACCGTCCAGCCGTATGCCCATTAACGCGCGTGTGTCGTAGCTACTTCCAGTGTACACCATCCCATCGGCAGCCACCGGCGAGGCCACAATATTTGCCGACAGCCCGCCGCATTGCCAGATAACTGCCCCGGTGGCAAGGTCGTAGCCACGCACGAAGCTCGTACCGCTGATGATGACCTGCTGTCGGCCAGCGTGTTCGACGATGATCGGTGTCGCCCATGACGTGACCTCATCGCGCTTGCTTATCCACCGTTCGTCGCCCGTACTCTTGTCGAAGGCCGCAACGAACGACTGGCCCTCGTGATCCCAGTTAATGACCAGCGTCTCTCCATACAGTGCCGGGGAACTCCCCTCGCCATGCCCGTGCTTGGTTTGCATAAAGCCGAGACTTGTTTCCCACTGAAGATTGCCGTCCAAGTCGTAGCAGTAGAGTCCGTGCGAGCCGAAAAACGCGAATAGGTGCTCGCCATCGGTGACCGGTGAGTTGGAAGCCAGACTCGCCGAGTAATGGCCCCCCTCACGAGGGAGTCCTTCGCGCGCAGTGCGTTTCCAGATGATTTCTGCGTTGCTGCGATTAATGGCGATGACGACAAACTTCTGGCGACTCGTGACCGGTAGATTGTCGTGTGCTCCGGGCGCGCCGCTGTATCTCGGCTTCAACTCCTCGCCGTGCGGTACGGCCGCAGTGACAAAGATACGATCACCCCAAACAATAGGCGTGGAATGCCCCTTCCCCGGCAGCGGAGTTTTCCAGCGGATGTTTTTGTCCTCGCTCCATCGCAGCGGTGGCTCGCCGTGTGGCGACACGCCTGCGCCAAGCGGCCCTCGCCATTGGGGCCATTGATGTACCGCATCCAGCGCACCGTCATCGGCGACCGCAATTAGTGGCAGGAAGATGTGTGTCAAAGCAGCGAAGGTAATCGTTTTCATTTGCGGGTTTCTCCGTGACTCCAGTCCTTTCGTAGACCAAAGGATCAATAGACGGCAACACGCCACGTCTAATGCCATGCGGGCCACTATGACCTCGAAGCGACGAGTGCGAGAAGCGAAAGGTGCGATATCATCGTGACTCCTTTTGCGGAAATGAGTAATGGCGCGGAGCGAGTTCTTCGTTGTAGTCGGCGCGCAAACAAAAGCTAATAGGCCATATCCCGATAACACCGCCGCAACATCTCGTCGCTCCATGGTGAAAGCGCTCGGGGCGGATGTGGAGTCCGCCGCGCTGTGCGAATAGGGCTAGCCGATTGCCAACAACCGCTTGGCCTTCTTCTTAGCCTTGTACGGATTTCCGGTTCGCTTTGAACACGGCCCGCGCGCGTTCACCGAATTCAATTCACCTCCCTGACCTCAGGAGCCATCCATTTGGAGCCGCAACATTCAAGCCAAGTAACATTAATAGCTTCCGGTCCTGATTCTCGTGTCCGTCCGTATCACCCCTCGTACTGCGTAGCTGCACCGGGATGTCTTCTTGTGGCTATAGCGCCGTGGACAATTGTCACGTCAGTTCCGGACGGGATTCCTGCGCGGGGCAGGTGATGTCCGCGACGCAAGATCCAATTCCAGAAACAAGTGCAAGCCGAAGGGTGACTTCAATCGCCATCAATCACGATAACGGCGAATTAGGCCTTCAACTCAAAATGGCCGGCACGGTTGTTGTACGGATGCTGTTGCCAATACTTCCTCCAATGGCAATCGCCGACGCCGCGTTGACTATGTCGCCGTGTGTCGTGTGAGAACGACCGTTGTCAACGTTGTCGTAGCTCACATCGCCTGCGCTGCGCCCCCTGACGACAATTCGTATCCTCGCAGGTGCTTGCCTACCCGCGACGATACAATGCCCAACTAAGTTGCACAGGAGGGCGTGTCATTACGCTTGACGAATCGTGGCAAGTGGCGAACTTGTGCAGAATCGGCCGAATGATCTCGTAGCAGGAAGTTAATCCAAATCCGGTCGAATGAAACAGGGTTGTAGCCCAGTGCTTGCTCGAGTAGAGCTGCCCGTCACCGCTCGCGCTCAAGAGCGCGAGCGGCAAGCCGCGTCTGCCTTTCGCTAATCGCCGGAAGGAGTTTCGTGGTGAGCAACGAACACGAGCAAGTAATCCAATCGGTCGTCGGGATTGACCGTGGGCGTTGCAACCCACATGCCGACTTTGGTATGCAGCACAGGCGACCACAGGGATTCTCCTTTGCTAAACAAACGGTTCCATTCTTCGTCTGTGCCTAACACAGCTGGCGTCCAACGTTGCCGATTTGAATCGAATACTCGAAAACCCGGTGCCCCTTTCCGTTTGAACTTGGCATAACAAAGCCGATGCGAATAGGCGATGTCCCGCAACTCAGATTCCGCTTTGATTGGCGGCAAGTTCCGATCACGTGCTTCGTCGTCAAGCAGAAGATCGCCGTTCTCGAAGTCAAAGATGTCGGGATCAACACTTGGTCCGCGATCTGAATAGAATCGCTCCATGCCGTTACATTCAAATGGACTGTGGTGAGTGAACCAGTTTCGGTAGGCAACTCCGGAGTGCTTCTGATGGTTGGTTGGAGATGAAAAATCCCAGGCGGTTACCAACTGTTGGTCGCCCTGGTCGTACTCGAATGAGATTTCTCGGTAGGGCTTGTCCTCGTTGAACTCATACGAGACCAGCCAATACTTTCGTTTTGTGCCGTAGTAATCAAGGCCATGCACATGGATGGGGTCAAGTTCCGTTAAGGGAAAGAGTTGCCATCGGATTTCGCCATTGCTATGCAGAGTCCCGAGCCTTTTCGACCTTTGCGTGGCGAGATGAATAATGCGGCTGAAGTCATCGACAGCATCTTTGCCCCGTCTGTCGCCATCAGCATCAGCAGCTTTAGACTCCTTGCGCAGGATTTTGTTGATCAAGTCTGCGCCATTCGCTGTTCCCCTGTCGAGATTGGCACTCACGACAGAGGTGGATCCGTATGTCGCCTCCAATTGCAATTCCGGGTGGCCGCTCGATAGGATCTCTCGTGTTCCATCCAAGTGAACTTTGATAATGTTGAATGACCTTTTACCTTCTGATGCTTGCAAAGTCAGAATGCCGTCATCCGCCGTTCCAACGGCGTTTGTCAGCGCGAACTCTCGCAATTCGGCCTTCGGAACATAGCCAGTCCCGACACCGAAGAGCTTCTCAACCGAAAAGTGATGACCGTTGGTCAAATCGACGAGGTTGTCTTTACCTTCATGGCGCGCGAAGGCATAGCATTTGTTGCCCAACTTCATCAGACCGATACACCCCCAGGGATAGTTGAGCGGGTCTGTAAACCCAATGCGGTCCCCACCTGCTTTCTCCGCTTGAAAGAGCCTTTGCCAAACATCCATGACTCTCGCTTTCATGGCCTGACGAAGGACGTTCGATTCAAGCTTCACGTGATCTTCGCCTCGTTCGGTTGACTTGCCGGCTCGGAATTGCTCAGCGATCCCCTTAGGCGCGTCCTGGAACGGATACAGCAGATCCCAGTATTCGGGCTTCCACTCGCCCAAGAGTTGGAGATCGCCAGACTCGCCCAGTTGAATGATCTGTCGCCCACAAATCATGATTTCCGGGACGATCCGCTTGTGATCACTGGGATGCATTCCACCCCAATCGTCGTAATTCCAGGACCAAAGCGCCGCATATGGAACCGAGGCCTTCTCATGGATCACGCGTCCATTATCCCAACTGGCTGGAAACCCGCCCCAAGCAAATCCGTCAAATCCGCCGTAGAAAACGGGCATTGTTGTCGGCGCGCCGGGATAGCCAAATGCGCGCGGACGGAAAGCACACCCGGGCACCTGAAAGAACGTCGCGCCGTCGACAAAGTCCACCGGCGTGCCAGAAACACTGCCACCGGCATTCGGCGGGACCAATGGTGAGGTCTTGGGGATTTCGGCTTGAGCCATCGGAGGCTGAATGCAAGCGAGCCACGTTGCGCAAATGGTGCAAAAAGCGACAACCGTCGCCAAGGGTCGCTGATGTCGTCTTGTTGCTATGGTTTTCTCGGCTGGAACTTTCACGAGATCATCCTTTCACAGCTAGCGTACATCGGTAGTGAACAAGACTAAGATGCCATCGCGATGGCATGGTCGTTGTTGGCGTGTATCTTCTTGAGAAGCGCTACCTCTGGTGGTTGCAGGTTCAGGTCTTGCAGACTCAAGGAACCAACGGCTCGTCGCACGCGGCGACGCAATCCGATGGAATGCCACGTGATCCGCATGAAGCACAACACCCTCCACATCAGCCAAGTCGATAGACCGATGCCAATGCCAAGCGGGTTGAATCCTGTGGCCAGAAAAGCGATGCCGATCAGGAGCAGGAACGACTTCAAGCCGGGATAAATGATGTTTGCAACCTGACTGGCGATCTGTCGTGCTGAGCGCAAGTACCCCCATCCAAAGACGGTCAGGTTGACAACCACAATCCCGCACGGAGCGCCACTCTTGTCCTCGACGCTAATCCATGAGGCCAAATGCCCATTGCGCAGAGATAGGTCGAGATTCCACGTCTCGAAGGGGCCAACTACTTTCTCGCCGCATCGTAAGAAGAACTGTTGGAGCACATCGTTGGTTGTCCAAGCGTCATATTGCGTGACATTCACAGACGTGAAGTGCCGATCCGCGAGATCGACTACGACGCCTGAACGACAAGTCAACCGGCGGTTCTTGCCAGCGATGCGGATAGTCTTCATGGTCAGCTCCCGGGTTGTCGGCTCAATGCAACTACCGAATGAGAATGGCGAAGTCCGCCACTCAAATCCAGAAATCGCCAAATTCCTCAAAGGAAACGCACGCGGCAAAGAGAATAGTCCTGACCTCGATTCATAAGGGTCTTGGGCGGCGTGCAAAGCGTTTGTCTCATGCTGCCTTGCCGGGAAGTACGTGTGCTAAAGAGCAGGCGTATATCGAGAAAACCAACAGATGCGGAAGAGATTTGGCGGACTCGACGGCTTTCGTTCGGTGTGCTATCAGGCGGGAGAGTCAGACCGGAGTCAGATCTAAGGCAACAATCCGTGGAGGACCCAATGTCAGCCCTTTGTCTTGAACCCGTGGAACGGTCAGATCACGAAAGCCAGGCAACGCACAACAGTTACGAGCCTACTCCGCACATGACAGGACCAGAGAAGCGGCAACGCAGTCCGCGCGGGCTTGGACCAGCTTCGTCGTCTGTCGTGGTCGTCGATGCACCGAATCTGCGCGAAACTATCGCACGTGTTGCTCAAGATCACAGTTGGCCTGCCGGCAAAGGTAGTGAGCTCGACTTGACCAGCTTCATTGACTTCAAGCAGCTCGGCCTTGATTTGCGCGAGCGGCTTGCGACAGAGTGCCTTTATTGGATTGACACTCCTGACTCCGGCGACAAACGCCCGGAGTGGCAACTCGCACGCCGAGGCGGCTGGCAAGTCCGATTGCCATCACGACGCGGCCAAAACCCGGAGTCCGGATTCATCCAGTACACGATTGCCCGCGCACATGGCGATGCCCTGCGCGGCAGTGAGACTTCCATCTGCCTTGTGTCACACTCAAATCGGTATGCAACTCCGTTGGCTCAATTCAGCCAGGCGGGTGGGCGGCTCTACCTGACAGGATTTCTTGGCTGTTTCGGCTCGGAACTCTACGAACTCTCCGACACGGGGGCTGAGCTGATTGACATCCAATTGGATTGTCGGGCCGCGACAGCGGTCTGGCGGCAAATGACGACTTTCGCTGCGAACCCGATGGCAACCAACTAAGCTCATAGGTTGGTTGATGGTCAAGCACGCCATGCGGATAACATGACACAATTATCGCGGCGGAGCTGCCTTCACTGGGAGGTGGCTTCGCCGCCCCGTCACCGCGACGAATGGACAACTGACCCCCAAGGCAGGTGATCGATGAATCCGGAACAACCTTCTCCAACCGACTTGGCGGGCTCAATCTCCATCTGGCTGGGCAAATTGCCAGCGGGCGACCACGCTGCGCAAGATGCGCTCTTGCGTAGGTATCGTCACCAGGTGACCGCGTATGCCAATTACCGTTTGCTGCAACTCGGAGTTCGCAGTCAAGAAGCGGACGATGTCGCCCAAGACGTATTCCTCGGGCTATTTCGCCGCGCGGAAACGGGCAGCCTGCCTGACTTGGATACGCGCGATCAGCTTTGGCAGAAGTTGAGACAGATTACCTGGGACCGCGTACGAGATGCGCGGCGCAAGAAACTGCCGTTCACGGAATCTGCAATTGATTCAGGCCCGGATGGCAACGAAACGCCAGGACTATTGCAAGTGGCCGATCAACAACTCGACGAGTGCTTCCTCATTGTCGAGAATGAACTCGTGCGAAGAAAGCTTGCCGAGTGCCACCCAGACCTGCCTGAGATCGTTCGGTTGAAAGTCCAAGGCCACACAGTCAGCGAGATCGCCGAGACAATGCAAGTCCCCAAACGCACGATCGAAAGACGGATTGTGTGGATCAACAAGGCTTGCGACGAATACGTTCAAGGCGAATAAGCTTGCGACCGAACGGAAGACACAAGCAAGTTGCCGCGTTGCAAATACTTCACGAGGGAGCAACTCATGAGACGAGCGAGTCTTGAACGGTCAAGAACAATGCGGGAATGGCAAGCCCGATCCGATTTGGACTTCTCCCTGGAAGCTGGACACTATCGCAAAGGGCGGAGGGCTAGCGGATGCCCTCGCGTGTGTGTCTATTGCCGAACCAAGAAACTAACTCCTAGCCGGCAAGAGTTGCGTGCGCAGATTGCGTTTGACGAAAGTGTGGCGTTGCTGCGTTAGGAAATTTGCGAGGAAGGAACGACGACGCCGCGGCGTGGCTTGCAGAATCGAATACTGGATTAGTGGACCTGGTCGACCTGATCGTTTGGATCCATCGCATATCGCTGGCGCATTTCGCGAACGACAGAGGGCAGATACGGTGCGAGGTCTTTAGCTTCGTGGCGATACTTCTCAGCCAGCTTATCATATGCTGTGTTGAACTGGGGAATGGCGTCTTGATCGTCGGGTGATCCTTTGATGATCCAAGCTCTGTGAAATGTTTCGCCGTACCAATCCTCGGTAGCTGCAGCCTGTTCCGCTTGCTCGCGGTGCCAATGGGTGTTGATGCGAGCCTTTGATTCTCGAAACGTCCTTTCGCTGGGAAGGTGCTTGTACAATAAGTCTACAAGTAGAACGTCGTTGCCGGAGGGTGCCACGAAATAACGTCCATCAGGAGAACCTTGATTCCCAGACAATTGGGTCGGCCATCTTGCACCTTCAAGCTGCGCCCCTGTTTTAGCATCCCAAACCAAACGTTCTTCTTGCCGGAGTTCTGTAATGGGAATCCCACCTTGCCTTGTGTTATTGGCCGGCCGTGCAGAACTGGAATAAATGCGTTTTCCTTCAACGCCAAAGCTGGCGCTTCGCACGTCAAGAGTATGGCCGCGCAATGTAGTCTGCTCGGTTGCTCTGTTGCCATCCCAGATTCGGATCTTGGCATCTGCACCGCATGATACGATGCGTGTTCCGTCTGGGCTGAAATCAACACAAAACACGGCACCACGATGTCCCTCAAGCGAGCGCAGCTCCTCCCCCGTATTTGCATCCCAAATCTTGATGGAATTGTCCCGGCTTCCAGAAGCGATACGCATTCCATCAGCGCTGTAACTCGCACTAGTAATTGTGCTTTGGTGTCCGAGGAATGTGCACAACGGTTCGCAATTGTCTGCATTCCAACTCCGCATCGAACTGCCAGGGCCGTAAGTCAAGATGCGGCTTCCGTCAGGGCTGAAGATGGCGCATGTTGAATTGGAACCATCGCTAGTTGGAATCGTACGCAACCAATTACCGGTGGAGGCATCCCAGATATCGACTAAACCGTTCTGGCTTCCCGACAAGATTAAGTTTCCGTTTGGGCTGAAGCTCACGCTTTTCACGCTCGATATATTCTCATTAATCGAAAGGACTTCTTGGCCCGAGTTGGTATCCCAAACGGAAATCGTGCCGTTGGAGCTCCCAGACGCGATCCATTTTCCATTGGAGCTAATGTCAATGCAGTTGACTTTGCTCACCGGTACGTCCAGTTTCCGGAGCAGTTCACCAGAATTGGCATCACTGATGGCTATGGATTGACCTCCGACAGTAACGGCAGCAATCAGTCGGGCATCATGGCTAAATCTCACGCTTGCTGCACCGCCCCCGTCGAGAGTGCAATGAACTTCGCCAGTGGCAACTTCGACGACTCTGGTCGGAAACCAAAATTCATCCCCGATAACGATCCGGCGACTGTCGGGGCTGAAGGCTACGTTGCTTATTGGATATGGCGACGATTCCAAAGTGCGTTGACCCTGGGCGCTATTTGTTTCTTACGCTGGCGGCCGTGAAAGAAATCAACGGCAGCGTCGCCGCTTCTGTGCCCA
>CALJLD010000154.1 GCA_937982665.1 uncultured Planctomycetales bacterium | reverse complement strand
TTCGCCATTTTGGAAGACCGCAAATTCAAAAGTGGTCCCGAAGGCAAAATCCCCAAGCAAGGTCCTCGCCCGGATCACATTACCAACGAGAGCTACGACCGTAAGTCCGTGGATGTCCCAGGTCTGGTCCTGTTGGGCGATCGCCAACTCAAGTTCCTGGATGACTGGGGACAAGATTGGACGGGCGCGGAGATGAAAGTCGCGCTTTCGCAGACGGCTTTCTGCGGCGCCGTGCACTTACACGGCAATCAAAACAACCGCCTGCTTGCGGACTTGGATTCCAATGCCTGGCCGCAGACTGGCCGCAACAAGGCGCTGGCAGCGTTGCGGCGGGCCCAGGCACCGCATCTTTGCGGAGATCAACACCTGGCGGTTGTGGTCAAACATGGTATCGAAAGCCCTTCCGACGGCCCGTTCGGATTCACTTCGCCGGCGATTGTGAACACGATCTATGGCCGCTGGTGGCATCCCACGGATGAACAACCTGGCGAAAACGCCGTGCCTGACAGTCCGCTGCCGTGGACCGGCGAATATCAGGACGGCTTGGGAAATTTCATCCGAATGATGGCTTATGCGAATCCAACCAGGATCGCTGACGAAACGCGGCGAGCTGACGGTTACGGAATCGCTCGCTTTGACAAACAGAATCGCACGGTCACGTTCGAGTGCTGGCCGCGATTCGCGGATGTTGGCGACGGCGACGCAGCGCAGTTTCCTGGCTGGCCCATCACCGTTGCCATGGCGGAGAACGATGGCCGCGAGCCGATTGGATTTCTACCGGAGATCATTGTGGAAGGAATCGAACGGCCAGTGTTTCAGGCGATTGAGGAATCAAGCGGAGAAGTTCTCTATACCGTTCGCACAGCCACCAACCGCTTCCGTCCGCCGGTTTACAAGCAGGGAGCGCACACCGTTCGCGTCGGCAAAGACCGACCTGACGCAAAATCATGGCATCACCTGACACCGAGTTCCAGCAACACAGAGACATTGCGCGTCAAAATCGATTGAGGCTCCCGCCATTCGCCGCCAAATCCAAGACTCTCGCCTTATTACGAATCGTCCGAAAGCAACTCAACCGTTTTTGCGGTTAACCCTCCTCTTCCGTCCCACCTCCCTCCTTACGGAAGTCAATTTATGTCAGCTTCAGAACCCATCGGCTCCATCCAGTGGCACGATTTGACTGTGCCCAATGCGGAAGACATCCGAGATTTCTATTGTCATGTCGTTGGCTGGCAGTTTGCTGACGTGCGGATGGGCGACTATTGCGATTACAACATGCTTGCCGAAGGCGAACAGGACGGCGTCGCCGGAGTTTGCCATGCGCGTGGATCAAACGCTGGGCTGCCACCGCAATGGTTGATTTATATCACCGTGGATGATGTGGCCACCGCCGCGGAACGCTGCCAGGCTTCCGGCGGAAGTATCATTGATGGTCCACGCTCGATGGGCTCACGGCAGTTCTGCGTGATACAGGATCCTGCCGGCGCGGTTTGCGCATTGATTGAACCCAAGCGATAACACTACGCTGCCTGGCTTGAAGTGCTGGCTCGTGCAGCTCCACCGTTGAAAATTCGGATTCGCCTTGGCCTTACGCATTGACCTTTTGCACGACGCACTGCTGGACAAGCCGGACAAGCAGCAGCACCCGAAAATCGATCTTTGTGACGATGGATCAGGTTCGCCCGAGTTGTTCCTTCACCCGCTGCAGCGCGGGATCAACCGGATCAAAGCCGGCGTCGCTCGAGGCTTGATAGCATTCCAAGGCTTGCTCCAAGTCGATCTCGATTCCCTTGCCAAACTCCAAGCAATCGCCAAGTTCCGCCATGCAAGCGGGATCCCCCAATTCGGCTCCCTGGCGATAGAGTTCGACGGAGCGAGGGCCATCGACCGGCACGCCGTAACCTTCGGCGTAGCATTCTCCTAAGGCATGCATCCCGGTGGTGAAACCAAGATCAACGGCCTGTTCGAAAAGTTCGAACGCGGCTTCGTGGTCGACCTCGCAGCCTTCACCCTGTTGCAGCATGAATCCGCCAAACACCATGGCTTCGGGATTTTCGAGTTTGGCGGCGGATTGAAAAAGTCGCAGCGCTTGCTGCAGGTCTTCTTCGACGGATTCGCCGGCGCGGTAGAAATGCGCCAGCTGAGTCATTGCATCCGCATCGCCGGCCTCCACCAAGGCGACCAACTCTTGCAACATTTCATCGTCGCTGGATGCGTCGGGCGAGTACTCCACAAATATGTCGCGCTCTTCAACGTCCGGCCACGCATTGAGGAAGATATTGCCGTAGTCCTCAATGTCCTCGCCTTGATTCTGTATCGCCATGCCCAATGTCGTGGAAAGCACGTGGAAGGCGTGATTGCCAAACTGACCGCTGCCGGCGCCATCGCTCCATTGCTCGAAGGTTGCTTCAATCAACTCGCGGCTTTCGTCCGGAGTAAGCTCGCGCGAGACATCGTATGCCGTTGAGATTCGCAGCTCATTCTCCTCCGCCGAGTACACAAATCGCAACCGCCCGCCGCCGACCACAACCTCGTCCAGTTCGCTTGAAAGAGTAAGCACGTCCCGCACTTTTTCCGCGCTCCGCATGCCATGCAGAGATTGCAGCGTTTCCGGATCGTCCAGAATTTCCCCTTCGCGCGGGTCATCTGCAATTACGTGGGCGGGTCCGGAGATGAAGATTCGAGCCATGAAACGGTCCTTGTACGACAGTTGAAGAAGACGGGGCGGAAACTCAGTCGGGATGCAGATTCTCGGCGAATTGTATCGCTCTTGCCAGGCGGTGACACGTGCGATTCCTCCGGATGAAATTCGCGTTTCGCCAGTTTCTTGCTTTCACCAATTGTTAACTGTTGAATGGGGGTGCCGCATCGCCTGTCTTGTTCAACCGTAGTTAAAAGCGAGAGGACCCCCACCATGGACCGCAAACAAGCTTCGCAATTTGATCAGAAGGTATTGGACCTCTACGACGACTACGCCCATGGGCGGCTGAGTCGACGCGATTACATCAAAGCATTGGGCGCGTTCGCCGTCGGCGGCGTTACTGTGGAGTCTCTGCTGAACAGCCTGAGCCCCAATTACGCCTGGGCACAGCAAGTAAAAGCGGACGATCCGCGGATCAAAGCGGAAAAGGTGACGTACGAATCGCCTGATGGCGCTGGCGAAATGAAGGGCTTGCTCGCTCACCCGGCCGAAGGTGAGAAGTTTCCGGCTGTGCTGGTGATTCACGAGAACCGCGGTTTGAATCCATACATTGAAGATGTCGCGCGACGCCTGGCCGTGGCGGGCTTCTTAGCACTGGCGCCTGACGCGTTGACCCCGCTGGGCGGATATCCCGGCACTGATGACGAAGGCCGCGCGATGCAATCTCAGCGCGACTCCGAGAAGATGACCCATGACTTTATCGCCGGCGCGAAGTGGCTGGACGCACATGAAATGTCGACCGGAAAAGTCGGCGCTGTGGGCTTCTGCTTCGGCGGGGGGATGGTTTATCAACTCGCCATTCGCATTCCGGACGTCATTGACGCTGGCGTTCCGTATTACGGTCGACAGCCGGACAGCGAGGACGTGGCCAAGATCACCGCGCCACTGCAAGTACACAACGCTTCGTTGGATCGGCGGATCATGGCAGGCGTGGAAGGGTTCGAGAAAGCCATGAAGGACAACAACAAGACATTCGAAGCCTTCGTCTACCAGGACGCCAACCATGGCTTCCACAATGACACCACGCCGCGCTATGACGAAGATGCCGCTGAACTGGCCTGGAAGCGGACGGTGGAGTTCTTTAAGAAGAATCTGGCGTAGACAGCCGATTCGAGTTGTTGGAAATCTGGCCGCGCTGACGTTCAATGAACCGCGTCGACGCGCGTTGCCGCTGTGGCAGGCGGCGCGCCCATGGTTTACGTTCTTAGGCTAGCGACCATCGTGTTGCCATTCCCAGATTCGCGCGCGGATTTTCCGCGTTTGCCTCTTACGCCGCAGTTCGATGAATCGTCCGGTAATCCACCCCAGCCCGCGTCTGTTCGATCGCGCGAAACATCTATGGCGCGTTTCGATTGAGACGGTTGCGCTCGATCGACGAACCCGCGTGATTGCCCAGGTCGCGCTTGTGCTTCTAGTGGCAGCGTCCATTGTTCTTCAAGCCATCGGAATGTTGCCGAATGTCTTTCAGCCGGAGACAAACGCGGGTTTCTGGTTCGGCCTCTTCATCGGATCGATGCAGGTGCTTGTGCTGCTCGTTTCGACGATCGGTCTTGGTCGGGTTTCAAACCAGTACGAATCTTGGCTGAAGAACCGGCTCCGCAATGCGAAAGAGTTCTTTCGAAACGAAGACCTGGCGAAGTTGGTTGGTCAGTGCCTTGGCGTGATCTTGCTCGACGCAACCGAGTACGACTCTGCCGCGGACCCGGGCGTCAGCAGCGCTGATGGCGTCAAGTGGATAAAACGGAATGCGAGGCTGGCCGCAAAGGAATGGCCCAAATTTATTGACGCAGCGAAGGAATCGAGAGAACCGTGGGCGAAGAAGTTCCAAGAAGAGAATCTCTGGGCTTTCGTCGCGAGCCCAATGAGAAGTGCTGGTAACGATCGCATTTGGCGTGAGTTCCTAAGTCACATCAACGGCGGGGCAACCTGGAGCGGCTCGCTTGCGCATGAGGTAGATCACATCATCACGCGCATCAAACGGCGCTTTGGCAAGGCAATTTGGGAAGGCGCCAAGAATGACTATGTGCTGGAAGGCCGCGCTTCCAAGGCTTTGGATCTGGTTTGCATGCGTGAGTTGCTCAACCGCACGAAGGCGATTGAAGACAAGACAGATGAAATTCGCGCCGCGGTAACGAGCTTACACCTGGAGCTGCGAAGTTCCATGGATGCCATCAAGCGAAAGACGGATGAACTGTTGCACATTGGCCAACAGTTATTCAATCAATTCGTAGAAGTTCTTGATGTGCTAAAGGACCTCGTTAGTCGGTTTGAAAAACTCCAGCAAACGGCAACACGCACCGAAGGCAAGGTCGACGACGTACGCGACGCGACGATCCAATCCTTGGCACAATTCTTGGAGCGCCCTTGGGAGCAAACTCGCCAACGCAACTTGCCCTTCCATTTCACCACTCAAAGCGACATTCCTTTGCATGGCCATTTGGCGAATGAAGTGTTGCCCAAACAGCGCGACACCTTCTTATCGTCTGAAGCGGCCGTTCTGTGGTGGCTTTGGACCGGGCTAGAGGGCGCCGGCAAGAGCCGCCTGGCAATGGATACTTGCCAGGTTGCCGAGCAAAGCGGCTGGACGGTTGGTTTTCTTTCCGTCAGTCAGGTCCAGCAGCAACGCAACAAGTGGGACGCCATCAAGATTGAGAACGACACACTCATCGTCATTGACTATGTCGGACGCGATGCGGAAGCGGTTCGCATCGCCATTGAGTCACTTTGTCGAAAACAAACAACCGGGCGACAGGCTGGACAAGACAAACAACCTCGGCTGCGCGTGCTGATGCTGGAACGCCATTCCGAAGAATTGTGTCCAACAAGTGGCGCCGAATTCATGCCGCAATGGGTGGTTGAGTTGTTTCAATCGCCCGAGGCTTCCATCGGGATCCCGGCCTTCATGGACCATCAGTTTCCGTCGCCGGAATCGCTATCGCTGCATGTTGGCAGCATGACCGAAGAGGAAGCGCGCACGTTTGCCGAATATTGCGCTCGAGGTTATGAGCACGTAGAGGACCCTGCGTCAATCGCGAGCGAGGCGGTTGGCATTCTCTGGGTGCAAGGCAAACCGGATCAGGGCCGGCCATTGCACGTTCAGCTAACAGTTTTTGTGTTAGTTCAACTCAAAGCCAAGGGCATCGACAACTTTGAACAAGCCCTGACAACCTACTTGCGACATCGGGTTGATGGCCGCCGACGGCAACTCAAGAAGCTGCAAGAAGATAACCCTGCGGAAGTTGACAAAGTCATCAACCTGTTTTGCGTCGCCACGGTCCTCAGGGAAATCGGAAGGACGGAAATCCCTGACCGTTCCTCAATGCCGTCCCAGGAAACGTTGCAAAGAAGCGATGTTAAAGAGCTCTTGAGCCAACTCAACGGACCAAGATATGTGGAGGCCGTGCAAGGTATTGAACCTGACATGATTGGCGAATGGTTTGTCCGTTTGTGGTGCGATTCGCAGGAACCGCTCCGCGGACATCTGGACGACCTGGAACTGCTGGAGATCTTGTATTCCATCCCAACGTCAGGTGGTCGGGTTGCCGATTTCGTTCAAAGGACATACGGATACACGCGGTTTGGCGACGGGTGGAAAGACCTGTGGAGCGTGCTGCGGAGTCGTCTCGGCCGATATTCAACTCCGTTCGGGCGGCTCTTTGACACGGCGGCCAAGCAGACGTTGCTCCTAGGGGGAACAACGAAACAGGCGGAAGAGAGCTACCATGCCGCGGTGACTCAAGCAATCGATGAAGCCATCGCGAAAGACGGCAGGGCCGATGTGGTTGATCTCATGGCGGGGGGATCTGAGCGGATTGAGCGATTGGTGAAAGCGTATGGTTCGCAAGTGCGGATTCTGGCGATCGATCGTGATGTGTCGCGACTGCAACCGTTGGCCGATGCACATCAACAAAGTCTGCGGGTTGTTCCCCGCCAGATCACCGGTGACATTGACATTCAGAAACTCTTGAAAGAAGAATTCAACCTGACGTCGTGCGATATCGTAATCGCCAAGAAAGCGCTGCATGAGTTGCCGTGGGAAGATCAACAAAAACTCATCAAGACAATTGGCGAAGTCGTCAATCCCAAGGATGGTCGCGTTGTGATCTATGCCGACTCTCCAACGTCGATCACTAGCCGCTTTGAGCGTCTTCAAACGCTTTCGCAAAAAGGACTTCCTCAAGACGCAAGTGATGACTCAGCCGATATGGGTTGGCTTCGCGACGTTTTGGCCAGGCAAGAGTTTGGCTCCGGAAAAGGTGACGCCGCATTGTTCGCAAATTTATGGATCAAGCTCAAGGATTGGGCGAACTACAACCATCACGAGTTCACCAACCGCTACTTCAGCAGTCAAAAAGAACTCTTCCACGAATTCGGAAATGCCGGGTTTGATGTGGACGAAGACGTCGCACAGATCAAGCGTTTCAACATGGAACTTCAGCCCACGCGCTTCATTGAGCAGAAGATCAACCGACTGGGATACGCTTGCTCCGACACACGAATCTCAGACGAGGAATTGGCGAAGATCTTTGAAGAAAACCAGCGCTACGATGTTTTCTGGGACTTTGTCGAAGACTGCCTGCTGGACGAGGATGGCAACATCTCGGAGTTTGGCAAATCAGAAAACATCCAAGCCAGACACGCAGAACCGTTTAACCTGCGGGCTTTCCTGGAAGGGATGGATCAATATGCAACCACCAGCCGTCTCAGGGCGATCGATTCTTCTGGCAAACGGAAGATCCCCTCGTTCTTGATGCCGGTTGTTGTATTCTCGCTTTCCAAGAGCAAGCCAAGCAAGAAATCGAATAAGAAGCAATCTTCCAGCAAGAAGCGCGAATGAACGTTGTTGAGGCAACACCTGGATGTCGGAATTGTCGGTCACTGGATTCCTCTCGTCGCAAATCGAAATGCAGTTTCCCCGCAGTCCTGAACTGATGTCGCGCACGGATAGTGCGCTGCTTGTTGTTGATGTCCAGGAAAAGCTGATCGGCTTGATTCCGGACCATCGACGGATCATCTGGAACATCGATCGCCTGATCAAAGCGGCCAACTTGTTGGGTGTGCCCGTTGCGGCGACGGAGCAATATCCGCAAGGGCTGGGCTACACGGTGCCGGAGTTGAGGGCCAACTTGCCTGAGATGGGCGAGAAGCGCGACTTCAGTTGCACGCAATGCGCCGAAATCTTTACTGCCTGGCGAGAGCAGGGAATCTTCAACGTGCTGATCGTAGGCATTGAGACTCACGTCTGTGTGTTGCAAACGGCGCTGGACTTGATGGCCGCCGGGTTCAACGTACACGTGGCGGTTGATGCCGTTGGTTCGCGATTTGAGATTGATCGTGAGACGGCCATTCGACGCCTGGAAGCTAGCGGCGCGACGTTGAGCACGACGGAGACCGGCATCTTCGAATGGTGCGCCACGTCCACCGCGCCGGAATTTCGCGAGATCAGCAAGCTGGTTCGCGAAAAAATGCCCGACTGATCTGGCGGAATAACAGGGAGCGGACTTTGCTGCAGAAGATCTTTCCCGGAGGCGCACTTCGCGAATTCAAGCCGCTGCTGCTTGTGCACGCGATTTTGGTTCCAGCGCCGTTAGCTTCGTCGCTCCTTCCCTACCACATCTATGCCAACCCGTTGCAAATTGCGCTCAGCTCAATTCCGTTTGCACAAGTCCTCTTTCTGGCGATTGCGCAGGCATGATGGGCGAACGCGTCCGCGAGAAACTTCCCATCGCGTTGGCCACCGTGGTCTTGCAGTCCATCTTCCTAACAGTAACTCGCTATTTGCTGAGTGATGGACCGGCCATAGTGGGATTCGATCTCGCGGAACTTTTCCGGGAAATACTCTGCAACATTGCCATGTATGTCGGCTTTTTTTTCTCGCGCTTGTTGTAGTGACAACTATCGCCCGGGGGTTTATGGGGGTCATCCGCCGACTACCGGAGCCTGACTTGCATGCCGGCAGTTCGCGGAAGCAGTTCTCGCTGCTGTTCATCTTGGGCGTGCTTTCGGTCGTCGCGGTTCTCCTGGGACTCTCTAAGATCATGATGGAACGCGACGTTAATGATGATCTCACGTGGGTATTCGTGGCCGGGTTTGGTCTGTTAGCGGTTGTCTTTACCGTCAACATGCTGATGGCCGTTTGGGCGATGCTCAGCCCTGGGCCGGTGGTGCTGCGCAGCGCGCTCATCTTTGGCATTGCCGCGGTGTTGGGTCTGGGCATCGGGGCGGCGAGTTTGGCGCCAAGCGTTGCCGAAGGCGCGGAAGGAGTCCTTGTCGTGGTGGTCTTGATCCAGATGGTGGTCGCCAGCGTTTTCGCCACAATGATTGTTATGCTCTCGTTGTGGTTTCTGCGCAGCTTCGGCTATCGGCTCGTGAAGCCGGAGCAGGTGTGAGTTTACTCTGCCGAACTGCTATTCACTGGAACTTCTTCATCCCCAATTAAACGCTTCGCCCTTTGCCGCGGCGTCTTCCATACCGGCCAAGACTTCTTCCCACGGTTCAGTACGCAATTGGTAACGCAATCACTTGTTGTCCATCAGTTCGCGAAATCGCGCGGCGGCAAGCGAAGTTTCTGTCGGTGAGAGCCAGCCATCGCAATCCGTACGGGAGAGGAACGGCGCAAGCGGATCGTCAACCTCGGACCAAGGTCGCTGGCCGCCGCAACCTTGCATTTGCTTGCGGTCAACGCCAATCAACTCGGCCAGCATCGCGCGAAAGTGCGCGAATGACGAGTAGCTAAAGTGAGCTTCACCGTGAGAAAAGTCGACACCCATTTTTGCCTCGGCTAAGGTGTGAGTGAATCAATTAACTCGCCAGGAAGTGTCCAATGCTCCATATTTGGAAACAAGCGATCCGCGGTCAACTGGAAGCGGCTCTGTGTACCATGGACGATTGCCTTGCCCGATGTCCCGATTCGGTTTGGAGGGCTCCCGTCGCCAAACTGCAATTCAATCAAGCGGCCTTCCATGCCATCTTCTACACGGACGTTTACCTTGGCGAGAACCTGAGTTCTCTGCGCGGACAAGATTTTCATTCGCAGAACGCGTCAACGTTTGCGGACTACGAGGAGTTGGAAGATCGCATTCAGCAAAACACTTATTCAAGAGACTTTCTGCGCCAATATGTTCGGCATTGTTTGCAAAAAACAAGAACTGCGGTTGAAGCCGAGACAGAAGCATCGCTCGCCGCGCGTTGCGGTTTTGAGCGAATGGCCCTCTCCCGCATGGAGTTGTACCTGTCTACCATCCGGCACTTGCAACATCACGCGGCACAGCTCAGTTTGCGGTTGCGGCTGGACGCGGATGAACTTATCGGCTGGGTCCGGACCGGCTGGCGAGAGGGCTAGTCCAAAGAGCTCGGTTCGT
The DNA here is from genome assembly GCA_937982665.1 of uncultured Planctomycetales bacterium. Classification (GTDB taxonomy): domain Bacteria; phylum Planctomycetota; class Planctomycetia; order Pirellulales; family S012-138; genus CALJLD01. The sequence goes on along the minus strand of CALJLD010000154.1, from coordinate 5,557 downwards.
CTTCAAGGTTGCCGAAACGGTCGCCTTTGGTAACTTGTGCGGTTGGGCTTTTTTGCGAATTCGCATTTCTCCAGATCCGGTTGTCCGCAACTCTTCTACCACCTTCATGCAAGTTCTGCCTACCAACCTGGCGCTCTCGCAAGGAAATCAGCTCATTGTTGATTGGAGCGATGGCCAAAAACGCCAATATTCGGCCAGCGAACTCCGCAAGGCCTGCCCCTGCGCAACCTGTCGAGAGGAAAGAGAAGAGGCCCAGCGCCGAGAATCGGCTGGCAACACCGGCGGTGGGCTTTCGCTTCCCGTGATCTCGGCAGCCGAAACGAAGCCGTTGACGATTGAGGACATGCGACCGGTCGGCAGTTACGCCTACGCGATTCAATTCTCTGATGGGCACAACACAGGCATCTACACACTGGAATTCTTGCGTGAATTAGGAACAGCCGATTGATGCAGGACCGCGACTGGATCAAGCACGCATCAAACACTCCAGTTAATTACGTAGCCTGCCGCGAATGATCACACTCACTCAGCGATCTGACGGCTGCGTCATCCCAGTGAAGGCTCAGCCAGGCGCTCGAAAGAACGCCATCACCGGACAATTCGCCGGCAGCTTGAAAGTCGCCGTGACGGCTGCTCCCGAAAAAGGGAAAGCCAATCAGGCGATCGCCAAACTCCTTGCCCAGACATTCGGTCTGGCAAAACGAGATGTTGAACTGATCGCCGGACAAAGCTCCGCGGAGAAGAAATTTCTGCTCGTTGGCGCAAACGTGCAGGAAATCGCAACTGCGCTGGGAACGCTCCTCGTGGACGAAGAGTAACCAAGAACGTTCCCCGGAAATGTCCAGCCGCAGAAACGCAAAAAGCGAAAGACATCGCCGCACGCATGCAGTCTAGCAATAGCTTGCACCACCTCTTCGCTGTTGACAAAACGCGACGTTGGTATGCCATCCGCAAACGCCACCCAACTGGGTGGTTTGAGTCTCGGCACAAAATGCTCTTTGCTGCAATCCGTTGGCGTAAACAGGGCAACTTAAGTGACTTGCATGCTTGCGAAAGTTTTCACGAAATGCGCGACACGTTAGACATTTCGTGGGGTTCCAGGACTAAACCGCCGGCGCCATCACTTGCCTGAGAACAGGACAACGCTCTTCATAATGTCGTGATTTTCGCGCAACCGGAAATCGTGCGCAACGCGATTTTGTTTCCTGACTGGACGCACCGGAGACCGCTTCAATAATTCCCTCGGTTAAGTTGGCCAAAAGAATTGACATCGCGTGCGGAATTCCCAGACAATGTCGCTGGAGTTTCACCGCCGCATGGTAAGTGCGGCATAGCCGAAGAGGGGCAGGAGCACATACATAGTCACGGAAACACGAAGCCACGGACAAACGAAGCCAAGGACAACGTCGTCGAAGAATGATGGATTCGGTCGAGTCGACGATGAAGAATTGCTCCAGAACCTTTCTTCACCCTTCCAAAACGACTTGATCGCGTGAGTTGTTCTTCACGCGTTGTTTCCAAGGAGCGACCTCGCGGTAAACGCCGCGGGGTCGTTTTTTTGTGCGTTCCGCAGGGCAATGTCCTGCTGCCGGACCTTCCTAAGCCAAGTCCGTTTTCGCACAATATTCCTGCACGCTCCCGTTTCCTGTCCTCGGCGGCTACTCCTCTCGAACTCTGGCATGCCCCCAACGCACGAATCCAGCCTGCGCGACCTGGTCGACGACTCTTCGAGAGGAGACTCGGCGTCATCCGCGGATATTGCCGCTCGCGAATATCTCTTCTCGCGGATTAACTATGAACGGACCGCCATGCCGTGTGGCCGCAATGAGGTCAATCTCCTGCGCATGCGGCAACTGATGGAGCGGCTGGGAAATCCACTGGCGGATACGCCCATCATTCACATCGCCGGCACCAAAGGCAAAGGTTCCACAGCGGCCATGTGCGCGGCCATGCTGACGGCGGCTGGTTACAAGACTGGGTTATACACCTCGCCTCACTTGGAGCAGTTAGAAGAGCGCTACAGCATCGATGGCGATCTGATTTCTTCGCAGACGCTTACCGCGCTTTGCGGTCAACTGCGAACAGTGGTTGACGAATTGGATGCCGAAGCCGACGCCGCGAGTGAACCACGACTGACATTCTTCGAGCTGACCACCGCGCTGGCGTTCATGCACTTTGCGCAAGCGGACGTCGATTGGGCCGTACTGGAAGTGGGCCTCGGCGGTCGCTTGGATTCCACCAACGTCTGCTCGCCGCGCGTGACGGCCATCACCAACATCAGCTTTGATCACACTCGGCAGTTGGGCAACTCGCTCGAAGAAATCGCCAGAGAAAAAGCCGGCATCATCAAGCAGGGCGTCCCCGTCATCAGCGGCGTTATGGACAAGTCTGCCGCAACGGTGGTTGCCGATGTCGCCGCACAACGCGAGGCTCCGCTTCGCCAACTTGGCCGCGACTTTCACTTCGACTATGTGCCACCGGAACATCTCGAACAAGAACAGGAAACCGGATTGGTTCGCTACCGCTCAAGCGGCACACAATCCAAATCCGCAAACGAATGCGAAACTCCGCTGGCCATGCTTGGGACTCATCAGGCGGCCAACGCCGCAGTCGCTTTGGCAATTCGTGACGAAGTGCTCGCCAAAGGTTTTGAGTTACCTCAAAGCGCCGTGACTCAAGCGTTGTCCAAATTGGTCTATCCCGCGCGGATCGAAGTCGTGCACCGCCAGCCAACGGTGATTGTCGACGCCGCGCATAACGTCGCTTCGGTTCAGGCGTTGATTGAGACATTGCGAGCGTCGTTTACGGCCCGACGTCGCTATTTGATTTTCGCTTCCACAAATGACAAAGACGTCCGCGGAATCCTGCGGCTGGTCAATCCGTTCTTTGATCGCATCTTTCTCACGCAGTTTGTCGGCAACGCCAGGGCAACGCCTCCGGACGAATTGTTCCGTAACGCGCCTGGCGACAACGACTCGCCGACAAAACTAAACCGATATGAACTGTGTGCTGACCCTGGTTCCGCCTGGCAGGCCGCACGCGCCGCGGCGACGGAAGAAGACATGATTTGCGTGAGCGGAAGTTTCTTTCTGGCGGGAGAAATTCGGCATTGGATTGCCGAACACGCGAATGCGTAGCGTTGCCAAGCGCAAGGTTCTGTGCGAGAGCGTGCTAACGCACAGGCGCCTTAAACGGATAGCTGCCGTCAGCGCATAAAAAAGGCTCCCGGAATGACGGTGTCCCAGGGGGGCAAAGGACTCCATCTACGGTTTCCGGGAGCGATTGGAGGCAAACTGGGTTCGCCTTGCGCTGCGGGCGCGCTGGTTGTCAAAGCGTGTGAAATGCCGACGGCCGTGCGGATCGAAGCCACTCCTCCGGCGTCCATGCCAAAGTCACCACTCCGTGGTTCGCAGAAACAGATTCACGCGAGAGGAAATGCTGCCCTGAATTTCCTGTCGCACTTCACGGTTTCCTGTGCAAACCCTCCTGCACCGGCTCACACACTGCTGTGCCAAACATCCTGTTTGCACTTTGTGCGGCGTGTGTCACACGTGGGCGGGGAGAATATGGAAATCGCTACGCAGGGTCAAGGGCGGTTGTTGGATGAATTGAAAATGTTTTGAGTGTGCAAGCAGAGCATTCGTGCGCGGCGTGCGCAAGTGTGCTTTGCGAAGTCGTGATCGCGGTTGCCCGTACATCGCTCTTAAGGACTCGCATTACCAACGACATCACGATCGGAATGGGATCTTCAGTGTCGTCACGTCTTGCTCTAATCCACTCCAGAAGCCAGCCAGAGCTTTATCACCACTTGCAAACAAAAAACCGGAGCCGCAACACGATTTGTGCTACGACTCCGGTTCGTGTTCCCCGAGCCACCGGAGTGGCCGAAGCCACCCCGGGGCTCAGTCCCAAGCTTCACCGTGAAGCACTCACTAAAGCAGTTGACCCAGAAACTGCTCCAGCAAGCTTTTTGCTCCGACCCAGGAGGGAGGGCTGTGCAGAGTTCCCGCACACTCACACACACCGGTGAAGCTTTGCGCTAAACTTGGAACACCGTTGGCAGTACGTCCAAAGACTCCAAACTGTCCAACGGCAAGTTGTTGTTCTCCTGTTGCAAGGCGGCAATCACGTCATCAAGTTGTCCGGCAGGACTTGCCTTGAAAAGTACGCTGTCGCCGGAACGCAGAATGCCGGCCAGACGTTGGGCAATCCGCCGCACGCCTTCGTCGGCTTTCCTGCTTTCATGGCTTTGTTGGTTTGTGTTGTCGATGTGTTCTCTAACGGCCGATTGCGACATGCCTGCTTCTCGCGCGGCGAGCGCGACTTGTCGCGAATGATCGCCGATAACGATAAACACATCCGCGCCTGCGACCGAAACAACCTGTTCGCCAAATGCCTGGCTGACAGTCTCGCGATGTTTGTCATCAGCGAGCTTGTCGCAGACGATGACTCTTCGCCCTGTTCCGTTCGCGCTGGCACTCACTTCTCTCAGTAATTCCAGCGCGGCGCGATGCGAATCTCGACCTCCATGACGCGTGTCTTTGATGAACGTCATGTTGGCGTGGTGAAATACAGGACATCCCAGAGCGTGTGAAGAGAACTTCCCCAGCTTTGTAACGATTTCCAAAAAAGGGACGTTCCAGGCCCTGGCCACGGCAATCGCTGCCGCCGCCGCTGGCGCGTGATGGCGGCCCCAAACCGGAATGGAAAAGCACGCTTCATCAATCTCAAACGAAAGCTTTCCGCCGCCACATGTCACGTTTCGCAGGACGATGTCACAGTCGGCCTCGCGACCATAGCGAAACGTTTGGGCGGCAGCGCACGTCGCGTCATCGTCCAGGCGAAGATTGCCTGGCAGCACCAACTTCGCGTGGGCTGACAGTGCCGCCAGCGTTGTGTCGGCGACAGCCGTTTCTCGACCAAACCCGGCCGTTGTGGGATGCGATGTCAGCACCGCAATCGTGGGATCGCAAAGCTGGACTTGATTCGACGACCAGCATTCCAGGATGGCAAGCTTCTCGTCGCCCAGATTCGCCAACGAAAACTCCACTTGCCGATCAGGATCGACTTCGGCTTGCGTGACGATTGCTGCAGCCGGGAACTTGAGTTCCGCCAAATGGGCGATCATCCGACGTGTTGTTGATTTGCCAATTGGGCCAGCGATGGCCACGACTTCGCCGGCGAACTGCTTTCGCTTCCAAGCGGCGAATGTCCGCAGGGCCGCGGAGACATCCGCAACAATGATCTGCCAGCCAGATTCCGGAAAGTCTGCGGCGCAGCTTGTCACAACGCCGCGACCTGAGGTGACTCTGTGATCTGTCGCGGAAGCACAAGCGCCACCCAAATCCCAACAGACAGCACCTTCCGCGTCCGTATGCTGAGAATGCGAAAGCGCGATGCTCGTCCCAACCGATAGGCTTGCCTTGTCAGCAGGCCCACGCAGCTCGCCGCCGATCAGCTCGGCAAGTTGTCCGACATTCAGGTCCATGCAAGTTGTTCGTCAAGGTGTGGGGTGTTTAGCGCGTTGGCACGACTCTTGTTCATGCGGCCGCGCGAA
>CALJLD010000153.1 GCA_937982665.1 uncultured Planctomycetales bacterium | reverse complement strand
TCCTATCTAACAATATCAACACCCACATCAACTATCCACTTTTTCCCATCACTCGCCTAATTAACCTCAACGTTGTGCCGTACAGCTTGCTCGATTTCTTCTTCGGGCGTTTCCCGGTTCGCGCCGGTTTTTTTGCGCCTTCCGGCAAGTTGCTCTGCGGATCAATGCCTTGAGATCTATTGCTGTGGAGTTCGCCAGCCAGCGAGGGATCGTCCCAGATTGTGCTCATTTGGTGCTTCCCGCCGTGACTTAGGAATCAAATAGCTGCCAGCGAAGGCTCCTGGCCGAAGATCAGTCGCAGTGAAAATCGCGATCTGAATCAGCCGGAAGTGGTCGCCGAATTTTCGTTCAGCGATATGATTCGCACAGCCGAAGTGCCTAAGTCTTTGGAACTGTTGAGTTTAGACGGCCGTTGGCTGGCGTTGCCGTTCCTATGAGAGAAGGACGGCATGGCGGGCGGAATGTTTGGAGCCGCAAAAGATGAAACTGAGTCTCAATATCATAGTGTTGATGTTCGGCTCCTCAAGCCCTGGCGCGAAAGATTCACATATCGAGAAACAGGGCCAAAGGAAATCAAGACACGGCCAGAGAACAACGCTCAGCAATAACAGGATGCTGAGTCGCAGAACTACGCCGCGTGCGGCAAGCACCCAGACTGTTGTTGCAACTGATGCCACAGCGTCGGGATTGTTACGGCGTGGTCGCCATTGAAGTAGTAGCTTTGGCCACCATCAGCGACGGTGCGTAGCAAGATCGTTTTCCACGGCCGGTAGAAATACATCGGATGCGATTTGGGCGGCGAGCCTTCGCGGAAGTTCTCCGGCAAATCCACAAGGTCAAACACGGCTGTAGTGAAGTGGCGGATTTCCTCGTCGCGCTGCCTGGCAACATTGCGGGCCATGGACAAGGCTTTGAGATAAACCTCCGGACCAGTCACCGCGCTCCCGACGTTAAGAAAGACGCCGCCTTCTAGTTCCTGGACTGCGGCCGCGAAGATCAGGAAGTCCGTATAGCTGGCCGTACCCAGTGCCGCGCCATCACAATTGGCATGCGAGTGAATAATGTCACTCCCGACGCTGACATGCGAGGTCACTGGGACGCCGCATCGCCAGCCTGCAGCAGCTACGGACAAGTGCCGTTGTGGGAATTGTTCTTCTTCAATCACCCGGCCAACGGCTTCTCCCAGACCTTCACCACGCTGCGCGCCTGCTCGAATGATATCGTTGAGCTGACATGTGGGATTCCACAAGCCGAACTGCCCTTGGGCGATCCACTTGGGGACGTTTTCGCTCGTTCCGCCAACCAGCGCCAGCTCGAAATCGTGGATGATTCCGGCCCCGTTGGTAGCCACGTGAGTGATCCAACGCTTCTCAATCATGTCGACCAGGAAGCGGGCCATTCCCAGCTTAATCGGGTGCCCACCCATCATCAGGATCACAGGGCGCTGCTTGGAGCGTGCCGCGGCAATCGCTTGAACAAGCTGTGGAAACTCCGGATGCGCATAGCTGGCGTTGCTAGCATCCAACGCAGGGCATTGCTCCGCGCGCAGATCGTGCCCTCGCGCGGTGAGCGGCCGCAGCTCGATCGCATCACGATTGAAGAGCGGATATCGGGACAAAGTTGAAAAACCAGGTGCGCTGAAACTATGGCAGCAAACGAGGCGGAACCGGTTTTCGCGCCGTTTCGCTCCGAAAAAACCAGTATTTGTCGGTGTTAGAAATCCGGCTAGGTTAGCGAATGGTCGGCCAACGCGTTGCCGTGGATCGGAGTATACGCCGATTCCTGATCACCGCTCCATGCCGATTTTTTGTTCGATTGAGAATCGTGCGATCCAGCACGCCCGTTCGCCCTTCAAACCCGCCTCCCGCCCGCTACTATGCACGCTCAAGACCTGCTTCCCGTGCTTGATTCGCTTGGCCATCCCAAAGTGTTGGTGCTGGGCGACTTGATCTTGGACCGATACACGTGGGGAAATGCGGAGCGCGTGAGCCAGGAAGCTCCTGTGATCCTGTTGCGCGCGGACCGTCGTGAAGTTCGCTTAGGCGGAGCGGCGAATGTCTGCCGGATGCTGCGCGGTCTTCAGGCCGCAGTCACATGCGCAGGCGTGGTGGGAGTAGACGCAGACGGCGCGGAAGTTCGCCAGATCCTGCGTGAAGCCGGCGTTGATGATTCCGAAGTGTTGTTCGACAAGGAACGACCAACGACGGTCAAGGAACGTTTTATCGGCCGTGCCGCCAATCGGCATCCGCATCAGATCTTGCGTGTTGATACGGAAGAGCGGATGGCGCTTTCGGCCGAGTTGACTCGACATTTTGTTGAGCGGATTTCCGCACGGATGGGCGAGTTCGATATCGTCCTGGTCTCAGATTACGACAAAGGCGTCTGCACGCCGGAACTCTTGCGGCAAGTCATCGCCGCAGCCAAGGAGCAAGGCGTGCCGGTGGCGGTCGATCCGATTCGTGGGACTGACTACGGACGTTACTCCGGCGCAACTTTGATGACGCCCAACCGCTACGAAACCAGCCTGGCGACAGGCATGGAAGTGAACAGCATTGAAGATGCATATGCCGCAGGCGATGAACTGTGCCGCAAGTATGAATTGGCCCATGCGATTGTAACGTTGGATAAAGACGGCATGGTGCTGACTTCGCGCGGCGACCAAACTGAGGAATTCCACCACACTCACTTTCCCACGCGTCCACGTTCCGTCTACGACATCACCGGCGCCGGCGATATCGTCTTGGCGATGATCGGAATTTGCGTGGCTGATGGAGTCAGTCTGGAGCACGCTGTACCGCTGGCCAACGTTGCTGGTGGCTTGGAGGTGGAGCAAGTGGGCGTAACGCCTATTCCTCGCGAAGCCATGCGGTTGGACCTGTTGCGCAACCTGCCGGATGGCTCCATTCGCAAGGTTGTCACTTCAGAAGATGCGGGAAGGATCTCCGCCGCCGCACAAGAGAAAGGTCAGCGCGTTGTCTTTACCAACGGTTGCTTCGACATCCTGCACGTCGGACATGTGACTTATCTGGAAGAAGCTCGCGCCCAGGGCGACCTGCTTATTCTGGGACTCAACAGTGATGGCAGCGTGCGAGGTCTCAAAGGCCCCACAAGGCCCGTCCGCAAAGAAGCTGAGCGCGCTGCGGTGTTAGCCGCGCTTTCGTACGTGGATTACATCGTGATTTTTGAAGAGCCGACGCCGATCGCACTGATTGAAACCGTTCGCCCTGACGTGCTGGTCAAAGGTGGCGATTACCGCCACAAGCAGCACGAGATCACCGGCAAGGACTTTGTGGAAAGTTACGGCGGACGATTGCACTTGGCCGGTCTGGTGGAAGGCGTTTCCACCACAGCGATCCTGAAGTCGGTGGCGGCATAAAACACGGCAGAGGAGTGTGGCCAGTTGCTGGCATTGTCAGGGATAACAAACGTCCCAAGCTGAGCGGCAATACCGTGTCGAATGCACCGACTTCCACGCCGCGCAATTCACCAGCATTCAAATGACTCGTCCGCCGGTGTAAACGGTATCGATCACATAGGATGGATACCAACTCAGCGGTCGACATGCCGCGCGATTTCGCCCAATCGCTTGGGAATCGCTGCCGCCCGTGGCTTGACGGGGTAGCGCGCCGGGGTTCATGATAAGGGGTCCGCTAACTTTCGCCTGATTGTGCGTCCGCCGCCAGCTGTGCGAATGATCGCAAACTCCTCTCCTGAGAAGATTTGACGCCCGCGGCAAGCTATTTGCGTGTTAGCTGCTGGTGTTCCCACCTGACGTTGTTCTGTCCAACTCTTTGAAAGCGATTTCCCCTCATGGTGGAAGGTTCCGTAGGAATTTGGCTGATTGGCGCCAAGGGAGGGGTCGCCACCACGGTTGCTCTAGGGCTCAACGCCTTGCGACGTGGTTTGGTGGATAGCGTTGGCCTGGTGAGTGAGCTTCCGCAGTTTGCCGCCGTTGAGTTGGCTGCGTGGGATGAATTCGTCATTGGCGGACACGATATCCGCAGTGCCCGGCTCTACGATGAAGCGGTCGCGCTGCACTCGGCAAGCCGAGTATTTGACGGCAATCTCTTGAAGGCCTGCAAGGATGACCTGCTTGCTTTGGAGCCGAATTTCCGCAGCGGCACATTGCACAATGTTGGCACAACCATTGAGAAGCTGGCCGACAACGGCACTCGAAACTTGGAATCGCCGCGCGATGCCGTCAGTCGAATCCGTGACGACCTGGAGGAGTTCCGCGCCGCGCACAATCTTCGCCATGTCGTCGTTGTGAATGTTGCTTCGACGGAACCGCCAACAGCCGCTGGTGTTCCCGACACATGGGAAGAAGTTCGTGCTTCGCTCGCGCGAATTGAATGCCCCTTGCCGGCAAGCTCTCTCTATGCGATTGCTGCCTTTGAGTCCGGTTGCAGTTATGTGAACTTCACGCCATCAATTGGCGCGGACTTACCTGCCTTACGTGAGTTGGCGGAGCGTGAAGAACAATGCCATGCCGGCCGGGACGGCAAGACCGGCGAGACGTTGCTCAAGAGCGTGTTGGCGCCCATGTTCGCCGCTCGCAACTTGGAGATCATGAGTTGGGTGGGCCACAACATCTTTGGCAACATGGACGGCGTTGTCCTCAATGACCCGGCCAACAAACAAACCAAGGTCGCCAGCAAAGATAAACTGCTCGGAGACATCCTCGGTTACTCGCCGCAATCGCTCGTCAGCATTGAGTACATCCAAAGCCTGGGCGATTGGAAAACAGCCTGGGATCACATTCACTTCCGCGGTTTCCTCGGCACACCGATGACGCTGCAATTCACCTGGCAAGGTTGCGATTCCCTCCTGGCCGCGCCGCTGGTCTTGGACCTGGTCCGCTTTGCCGAACGTTCGCATCGCGCCGGCGAGACTGGCGTGTTGGCGCACCTCGGCAGCTTCTTCAAGAGCCCGATGGGCGAGAGCCCCGTCGAGTTTGCCGAACAGTTCCGTCAATTGGGCGATTGGGTCCGACGTACGGCTGCCAACATGCCGGCAGGTGACGCAACGCCGCCGGATGAAGAAGCGTCAGAGCAGCACGTCAATGGCAACGGCGCAAGCTCAACCAATGGCACGCATGCGGAAGCGGAGTCCAAGAACTCTGTTTGAGCGCCCGGCCGGTTTCCTCGCGCGATCGCGAAATGAACATCCCTAGTCTCAGGGAAGCATCATGCTCACCGAGGACGTTCGAGATCGGCCCAGCGTTACGCCGGATCAGGCGAGGGAAGTTGCCCAGGCACACTTTGGCCTGGATGTCGCATCCATCAGCGAGTTGGCCAGCGAGCGTGATCGCAACTTCCGCGTAACGAGAGCGGATGGCCAATCATTCGTGTTGAAGTTCGCGCACCCGGCCGCGGACCGCGAGCTGCTGGAATGTCAGAACGCGCTCTTAGATCACTTGGCCGCGAAGCTGCCGCAACACATTACTCCGCGCGTGATGGCATCACGAACCGGGGCCAAGCTGGTCGATGTCGCATCAGGCGAACTAACCCTGGCCGTGCGACTGCTTGAGTATCTGCCTGGCGAAGTGTTTGCCAGCGTCTCACCTCATTCACCAACCTTGCTGCACAGTCTGGGCGCAACGCTGGCTGAAGTCGATCAGGCACTTACTGACTTCAATCATCCGGCCGCCACGCGTGACTTCGTGTGGGATCTGCGGCAGGGCGAAGCGTCCATCGCGGACAACCTCCTATACATCGCGGAGCCTGCACATCGCGAACTAATCGAACACTTCGCTTTGCGGTTCAGCAAAAGCAACATCACGAATCGATTGAGCGAGTTCCGGCAATCGATCATTCACAGCGATGCCAATGACTACAACGTGCTTGTTCGGCCGGCGCGCGACGATGAAGCCAAAACACTCGAACTTGAGATCGCCGGCCTCCTGGATTTCGGCGACATCGTTCGCACAGCGCTTATCTGCGAGGTCGCCATCGCCGCGGCATACAGCATCCTCGGCAAAGACGAACCACTGGCCGCCGCCTGTCACGTCATCGCCGGCTATCACCACGTGTTGCCGTTGGAAGAAGCTGAAGTCGCGGCACTCTATGATCTGATTTGCTTGCGGCTGTGCGTCAGTGTTTGCATGTCGGCCAAACAGAGTCAGCAAGCAACCGACAACGCCTACCTGCTGGTCTCGCAACAGCCGGCACTTGCCACCTTGCAGCAGCTACGCGAGATTCATCCTCATTGGGCGGAGATGCAGTTCCGCCGCGCTTGCGGTTGGGAGCCGAATGCCAGTTCCGGGCAACTCCGCAACTGGATGGAAGCTCACTCGGCCGAGTTTGCTCATGTGTTGCCTGCGGACTTGATGACCGGGGCGCGGATGACGTTCGATCTCTCTGTGGCCAGCCGCGACTTTGAATCGTTCGAGGAGATGGCCGATCCCGAACGATTGGCCGATACGCTCTTCGCCCGCATGCGTGCCGCAAACAAACCGCTGGCGATTGGCCGTTGGGACGAGCCGCGAACGCTCTATGCCTCGGAGGTTTTCGCCCCCGCTGACAACCCGCACGGCGAGTGGCGGACGATTCATATCGGTGTCGATCTGTTTGCCGAGGCCGGGACGCCGGTCTTCGCGCCGCTCCCTGGCGTGATCCACAGCGTGCAGGACAACGCCAATCCGCTCGACTACGGTCCCACGATCATCCTGCGGCATGAAGTGACCGGTGACGACGGTAACCCGCTGACGTTCTGGACGCTGTACGGCCATCTCAGTCGTGAGTCGTTGCAAGGCAAACAACCCGGCCAACACATCGCGCATGGAGAGCAGATTGCGACCTTTGGCGACCTTGACGTCAACGGAGGCTGGCCGCCGCACTTGCACTTCCAGGTGATGTGCGACGCGCTCGACGCTACCGGCGACTTCCCTGGCGTGGGCCGCGCGAGTGACCGTGAAGTCTGGCGCAGTCTCTGCCCTAACCCTGCGGCGCTTCTGCGTCTACCCGAAGAAGAAGTCACCTTCACCGAAACTCCCACGTCTGACCTGAAAGCGGATCGCCTCGAACGTCTCGGCCGCAACCTCAGCTTGTCGTATGCGGAGCCGCTGCGCATCGTGCGGGGTCATCGGCAGTTTCTGCTTTCTAACGCAGGCCGCCGCTTTCTCGATTGCGTGAACAACGTCGCGCATGTGGGGCACTGCCATCCCCGCGTGGTCGAAGCCGCGCGACGGCAGCTCGGCGTGTTGAATACCAACACGCGCTACCTGCACGAAAACATCATCAACTACGCGGAGGCGCTGACCAGCACGTTTCCTGATCCGCTGGAGGTTTGCTTCTTCGTCAACAGCGGCAGCGAGGCGAACGATCTGGCTTTGCGAATGGCCGAGGCTGCGAGCGGGTCAAAGCATGTGATCGCTGTCGATCATGCCTATCACGGCAACCTGAGTTCGCTGATCGACATCAGCGGTTACAAGTGCAACGGACCCGGAGGGCAAGGGCCGGGCGAGTTCACGCATGTTGTTCAAAGTCCTGATGTCTATCGCGGTCCGTACTCAGCGCCGAACGCCGGTGAAGAATATGCGGCGAGCGTGACCCATACCATCACGAAAATGCTGGAACACGGTCCGCGGCCTGGGGCGTTCATCTGCGAATCAATCTTGAGCTGCGGAGGGCAGATTGTGCTGCCAAGCGGCTACCTGCGTCATGCATACGCAGCCGTGCGATCAGCCGGGGGAGTGTGCATTGCGGACGAAGTGCAAGTTGGCTTTGGGCGCGTCGGCGAGGCCTTCTGGGCTTTCGAGTTACAGGGCGTCGTGCCGGATATCGTGACGTTGGGGAAACCCATCGGCAACGGTCATGCGCTGGGGGCGGTTGTGACAACTCGAAAGATTGCCGATGCGTTCTGTAACGGGATGGAGTACTTCAACACCTTCGGCGGCAATCCGGTTTCCTGCGCGGTCGGTCAGGCTGTGCTGAATGTCATTCATGAAGAGGGGCTGCAAGCCCACGCGCGCGAGGTGGGAAACAAACTGTTCGCCGGCCTTCGCGAATTGCAAACGCAACACGAGATCATCGGCGATGTCCGCGGCCATGGCTTGTTCCTGGGGATCGAGATCGTGCCCGATTGCGAAACAAAGGAAGCGTCAGCGCGGCAAGCGCGTTACCTCGTCGAACGCATGAAATCACACGGCATTCTGCTCTCCACTGACGGTCCGCTGCACAATGTGATCAAGATCAAGCCACCGCTGTGTTTCGACGCCCGCGACGCGGAGCGACTGGTCACCGTCATGGACCAGGTTCTCGCGGAAACGCCGATCCGCAGGCTTTAGCCAGTTGTCTGCCGTTTTTCTCGCAGTTTTCGGGCTCGTCTGTTCGTGTTGGCATCTCCCCCTGGTTTGATCTAGAATATCCAGCCCACTGAATTGTCGGCGTGATGGCCCACCGCAAGGCAAACCGGCACCTGCCACCCTCCGTTTGCCCGCCAACAATTCTCCATCGCCTTCGAAGACTCCCTCCTTAGACTCGATCCGACGCATCCCCATTTCCGCGCGGCGTTGCTTTAATGTCGCCTCGCAGTTGTGGTCAAGGACCGAGGTCTACACCGGAACGCATGCGTAAACGTTTGTTTGCTGGTAAGAAACCGCTTCCGCAACGGGAAGGACGTGATCCATTCGCTGAATCGGCGGCTGGTCCCCAGCGCGCAATCTGGCTCTGCTGTTTGACCTGCGTTTGCGTTGGTCTCGTTTGTGCGATCGGCTCAGCTGGCTCCTCGAGTTCCGGCCATCCCAAGCAAGACGTTGCCACGCAGAAATCGGAGCAAACCGTGGCAAAGCTCAATCGCCAGTTCGAGCAAGCAATTCGCACCATCGTTCAGTCCAATTGTGGCGATTGCCATTCCGGCGAATCGGCCGAAGCCGGAATCGATCTCGGCAGTCTTTCCTCGTTTGCGAACGTTCAGGCGGAGCCACAAAAGTTTGAGACCGTACTGAAGATGATTCGCGCCGGCGCAATGCCGCCTGCGGATTACGGCTCACTCGGCGAAGAGGACAAAGAACAATTTGTGCTCTGGCTCAACAATGCGTTGGATCATGCCGCGGAAACTTCGCCCAGGGCCGCGCAAAAGCCAACGCTCCGCAGGCTGAATCGCGCCGAATATGACAACACCATTCGCGATTTGTTGGGAATCAATTTTTCCCCGGCCAAGGATTTTCCCTCGGACGAAGTCGGGGCTGGCTTCGACAACATTGGCGATGTGCTGTCCGTTTCGCCGTTGCACATGGAGAAGTATCTGGATGCCGCGGAGCAAATCGCCCAGGCTGCTATCAACGCGGATGCGTTCACGCCCTTCGCTGTGACGGTGGGTGCTGACGAGTTCACTGGCGTTTCCGGAGGTTCGCTTGACCGCCGCGGCAACTATCACATGTCAAGAAATGGCGAAGTCTCCGCCAACGTCAACTTGCCGGTGGCCGCCGAGTACATGATTCGCGTTGAGGCCTCGGCCGATCCGGCAGGCGATGAACCCGCCAAAATGAGGCTTACCGCCGCTGGCGAAACTCAGGCAACGCTCGATGTCGAAAGCCGCCGCACGCGCGAATTTGAGTTGCGGTGCTCCTTGCCTGCTGGCGAGTCACGCATCGAAGCGGCGTTCATCAATGACTATTACAATCCTGAAGCCGAAGGCGACAAAGACCGCAACTTGCGCGTAAGATCAATTCATGTTGAACGCGTCGGCGAACCGGAAGTCGAGTCGTTGCCGGAATTCCATCAACAGTTGATTTCGCTTCAGCAGACGCTGGGTGAACAGACCGATTCCGCCACGCAAGGTGCCGCCAAACAAGAAGAAGCCGAACAAGCGGAAGTTGAACAACTCGCCCGCAAATTGCTAAGGCCTTTCGCGGCCAAGGCATTTCGCCGACCGGTATCAGAGAACGAAGTCAACAAGTACGCCGGGCTCGCCAGCGCCGCGGTGAAACAAGGCGCAACGTTTGAACGCGGGATGCAGTTTTCCGTAATGGCCATCCTTGTTTCGCCACATTTCTTGTTTCATGTCGAAGGCGAAGCAAATGCAACACCGGGCGAGGAACTCAAAGGCGAAGAACTTCAAAACTTGGAACAATACGCGCTCGCATCGCGGTTGAGTTACTTCCTCTGGAGCACAATGCCGGATGACGAACTCTTCGCCTTGGCCGCTGCCGGAAAGCTGAGTGATCCAGAGACGCTCAAACAGCAAACGCGGCGGATGCTGGCCGATCCTCGCAGCGAGGCGTTTGTCGATAACTTTGCCGGACAATGGCTCAACTTGCGGCGATTGGATGAAATCGCGCCAAATGACGATAGTATTCCTGGCCTGGATGGGGAGCTGAAGTCGGCCATGCGGAATGAGACGGAGCACTTTTTCACCTGGGTCATGCGCGAGAACCGGCCGATCCTCGATCTGCTGCAAGCGAAGACCACCTTCGTCAATCAAAGACTGGCCGATCATTATGGCCTGCCGGATGTCGCAGGGCCGGAATTCCAACAGATCGATTTGTCCGCGACATCTCGAGCGGGACTCTTATCACAAGCAAGCATCCTGACGATTACTTCAAATCCAACGCGGACTTCGCCGGTCAAACGCGGCAAGTGGGTGTTGGAAAACATACTGGGCGACGCACCGCCTGATCCGCCGGACGATGTGCCGCCGCTTGAGGAAGTTGCCGAAGCCAATCCCGAGTTGCCGCTAAGAGATCAACTACGGGTGCATCGGGAAAGCGCGACATGCAACTCATGCCACCAATTGATGGACGAAATCGGATTCGGCTTCGAAGGCTTCGGCCCCTTGGGCGAAAATCGGACACAAGATGATGTCGGCCGGGATGTTGACCCAACCGGTCAGCTTCCCAGCGGCGAGTCTTTTCACGGCGCTGCGGAGTTGGTTGCCATCTTGGCGAACAAGCGCAGCGAGCAATTCGTGCGCTGCTTTACGGAAAACCTGATGACTTACGCGTTGGGACGTGGCGTCACACGCCGGGACCGCGCGACGATTGACTTTGTATTGGCCAACGCGGCTGCGGACAATTATCGTTTTGAACGGTTGGTCATAGAAATCGTGACCAGCAAACCGTTCATGGCTGCCGCTTTGACGGAAGGAACCCAACGTTGAAGAACACACAACTGCACCGACGAACGTTTCTGCGCGGCTTGGGCGTGAGCCTTTCGCTTCCGCTCTTGGAAGCCATGAGCCCTTTGCAGTCGCTCGTTGCTGCCAACTCCCCGTTGAGCGCCGCGCCGGCCGCGCCACAACGCGCAGCGTTCATATTCTTTCCCAACGGCGCCATCATGCCTGACTGGCAGCCAGAAGGCGAAGGTAAGAACTTCCGCTTTGGGAAGACACACCAAGCGCTCAAGCCGCTCCGCGAAAAGCTGATGCTCTTCTCCGGCCTGGCTCAACATCACGGCCGCGCCAATGGTGATGGCCCTGGCGATCATGCGCGCAATGCCTCGGTCTTTCTTACCGGCGCTCAACCCTTCAAGACGGACAGCGCGGACATCTCCGTCGGCGTCTCCATTGATCAGGCTGCTGCCGAACAGATTGGCTCGCGAACACGACTGCCGTCATTGGAGCTGGGAACCGTCCGCAGCCGCAACGCAGGCGGTTGTGATTCCGGCTATAGCTGTGCGTACTCCTCCAACATTTCTTGGAAGACCCCCAGCCAGCCAATGGCTAAAGAGATCAATCCCAAGCTCGTCTTCGAGCGGATGTTCGGTAGCTCCGATGCTCGTCAACGCGCCGCCGGAGAAGCCCAACGCAACGAATTCCGTCAAAGCATCCTTGATCTCGTGCACGACGAAACAACGCGATTGCGATCGCGGTTGGGAGAAACGGATCGCAAGAAACTCGATGAGTACCTCAACGCGGTTCGCGAACTGGAAGTCCGCATTGAAAACATCGAGAACAGCGACCCCATCGACATTCCGGAAGACGTGGAAGTCCCCCAAGGCATCCCGCGCGACTACGCCCTGCACATCAGCCTGATGTATGACCTCATGGCGTTGGCCTTCCAAACGGATAGCACGCGGATTTGCAGTTTCATGCTGGCAAACGCCGGCAGCAATCGCAGCTTTCCCGCGCTGGGTGTCCGCTCGGGACATCACGAGATTTCGCACCACCGCGGCGATAAGAAGAAAGTCAGCAACCTGCAGAAGATTGACGAATTCTACATCCAGCAGTTCGCCAACTTCCTGCAGAAGTTGGACTCGTTGGCCGAAGGCGAAGGGACCGTGCTGGATAACAGCATGATCGTCTACGGCAGCGCAATCTCGGACGGTAACCGTCATCGCCATCATGACTTGCCCATCATCCTCGCAGGCCGCGGCGGCGGAACCCTCGCCACTGGCCGGCACCTGGTCTATCCCAAAGACACGCCGTTGAACAACTTGTTCCTGTCAATGACGGACCGCTTGGGCTGCACGCTGGACACCATTGGTGACGGTAAGGAAAGGCTTTCCGGCTTGGAGGAAGATGCATAACTGCCGCTGCAGAATCCGCACCAGCAGGTTGGAATCCTGGCCGGTCGTGTGACACAATGGATGCTGAATGGAAGGGACGCTGAATGGAAGGGATGCCGAAAGCCGGGGCGTTAAGCTAACGCGTAAGTAACCATGCATCTGGACCCTCAGCAGCAAGCCGCGCGAGCCATCACTCGCCGCCAAATGTTCGGTAAGGCTGGGCACGGCATCGGTGCGCTCGCCCTCGCGTCCATGTTGGGCGACCAAACGGCATTCGCCCGATCCGTTGGCCAACCGCAAGACGGATCCTCTTTGGGGAGAACGGACGACCCTCTCGGCGTTCGTCCGTCGCACTTCGCCGCCAAGGCCAAACGCGTTGTTTACCTGCACATGGCCGGCTCGCCGCCACAGTTGGATCTTTGGGACGATAAACCCAAGCTCCGCGAACTCAACGGCGAGAAGTGCCCTGACGAATACCTGAAGAACGAGCGGTTCGCGTTCATCAAAGGGCATCCCAAACTGCTGGGATCACCCTACAAGTTCGCGCGGCACGGTGAATCCGGTGTGCTGATGTCAGAACTCTTGCCGCACCTGGCAACATGCGCGGATGAGCTGACCGTCATTCGGTCCATGCACACGGATCAGTTCAACCATGCCCCGGCCCAAATGTTTCTCTACACCGGATCGCCGCGGTTTGGCCGCCCGGCAATGGGCTCGTGGCTGTTGTATGGGCTGGGGCAAGAAACCAACAACTTGCCTGGCTTTGTTGTTTTGATTTCCGGCGCCAAGACCCCAAGTGCCGGCAAGTCCGTCTGGGGAAGCGGATTCCTGCCATCGGTCTACCAAGGTGTGCAATGCCGCTCCAGCGGTGATCCCATTCTTTATGTCGGCAACCCGGACGGGATCGATCGTGGTTCGCGCCGCCGCGCGTTGGATGCATTGCGCGAACTCAACGAAATGCAACATGCTCAGGCAGGCGATCCTGAGACGCTGACGCGGATCGAACAATACGAACTGGCCTTCCGCATGCAGATGTCGGTCCCGGAAGTGATGGACATCACGCGCGAGCCCCAACACATTCACGAGTTGTACGGTGCGAAACCGGGCGAATCTTCCTTCGCCAACAATTGCCTGTTGGCTCGGCGGCTCTTGGAGCAAGGCGTGCGCTACGTCCAGCTCTTTGATTGGGGCTGGGACAACCACGGCACCAGCATGGATAACGATCTGGTGCACCATTTGCCGGTCAAGTGCCAGCAAACGGACCGTCCCATTGCCGCGTTGATCAAAGACCTGCGGCAGCGCGGCCTGCTTGACGATACCTTGATTGTCTGGAGTGGCGAGTTTGGTCGAACGCCGATGAATGAGGAGCGAAACGGCTCCAAGTTGCTGGGGCGAGACCATCACCCGCACTGCTTCACCGCCTGGATGGCCGGCGGCGGAGCCAAGCGCGGTGCGGAAATTGGCGCAACCGACGAGCTTGGCTACTTCATCACGGACAACAAAGTGCCTGTCCATGACCTGCAAGCGACAATGCTGCACCTGCTAGGGCTGGACCATGAGAAGCTGACCTATCGCTTCCAAGGCCGCGAGTTTCGTCTGACCGACGTCTTCGGCAATGTGCGGCCAGAGTTGATTGCCTAGCGGCCTGTTGATTTATTCAACCACAAGGCATTCCAATGGTGGCGCAAACGCTCCGGCGTCTGTGTCGCGCAGCGACAAGAGGAGCCGAGTTGAGGTGGCATGGCATTGACCACGAATCCACTCGCGGTGCGATAGCTTCCTGCAATCCGCTTGTGCCTGGGGCACTCGGCGATCGCCAGCACTCTTGCCCCCCTTCTTGCAGCTACCGCCAGCGAGCGAAGTAGCCCGTTTTTCCAGGGCTTTTTGTCGGTTTCTCCCGCTGTTTTCGCCCGGTTTCCGCATGAAGCGGAATTTCACGGATTTCTTGTCCCCGCGCGGTTGGGCGTGACGGTAGCTGGGTTGTAACGGCCGCGACATCGGCTGCGGCCCAACTCAAAAACCAACTGTTCTGGAGAAATACTGTGAAGACTCAAATGACTCGCCTGTTTGGTTTGGCCCTGGCCGCTTGTGTGACTATGGCCGCTTCCGCCGCCGCGAATGCTCAGCACCTCGTGCAAGCCCCAGGCGGCAACCCTGTGATCGCCGCTTCCGGCAACCACGTCACCGGCGTAACGTTCGACGCCTTCGGCAATCCGATTGTTCATCGTCATCAAGACCAACTGCACGCCAGCGCGATGGACCCCAACCGCGGCCATGTTGATCCCGGCTCGCTGCACTACGTGAATGAACTTCGCTACGATTCCTACGGTCGTCCTTACTACATGCGAGGCTATCGCTGGACTTCTTACGGAGTTCCCCACGGCAACGTGACCACAACCTGGGCCACCGGCAACTCCTCGCCTTATCCAAACACGCCGTATCCGAACATGGGAACGCAATCGGTCAGCAATATCTACGGCGGCTATCCGCAAGGCACGCAAAGCGTCACCAGCAGCTACGTTGGTGGCGGACGTCAGCAGAGTTTTGGCCGCAATCCATCGCGGATGAACGGACAGCAAGCTGGCAGGATCCTGCAAGGAGCGATCCGAACGCTGCAACGCTTCGGTAACTAAGACAACTTTCAACGACAAACTCTCGTGCAACGTGGAAGGCGCCTCGGTCACTCTGACCGGGGCGTCTTTGTTTGTTGAACCGCGTGCTGTGTGACGGGTGGCATGGCCACCCAAACGTCATTCCCGCGCAGGCGGGAATCCAGTCAAGTTAAAGTGACTTGTCACGCATCAATCCGAGTGTGGAAGGTGTTGCTTTGTCATTCGACGTTGTTTCACCTGGCGTCATTGCGCGCGTTGACGTCATTCCCGTCTCCACGGGAATGACGTAGGGCGCGCTTTGCTCCATCGCGTGATGGTTGGTACAGCTCACCGCGTGTTTAGCTCGACGCATTCATGGTCACCCATGCTGCGCGATGTGACCATGCCACCCAATCGTCGTTTCACTCGGCGTCATGGCGCGCCGTTGACTGGATTCCCGTCTGGCGGGAATGACGGAAGGCGCGCGTCTGCCGCAAAAAGCTGTTATTGTGGGTGCCACCACGTGATCGTTGGTTCAGCCAAGAACTTTT
>CALJLD010000152.1 GCA_937982665.1 uncultured Planctomycetales bacterium | reverse complement strand
TGTCGAAGTTCTCAGTCAGCACATCCATCTGTTCGTCCAGCGTCTTGGCATCGCCCACGATATCCATGCCAACCAGCCGCGCCAGCCCTTTGTACATGGGGTACACAGCGATGGCCGCCGACTTCAGACCATAGACCTCTTCATAGCTGGGCATGTTCGGACGCGCGGCGAAACCTCGCAGCGTCAGGCCATTCGCTTGGGCTTCTCCGGCCAGCAGTTTCCCGCTTTCCGCAATGAACCGCGCAGCAACCTCCGCGGATCGTTGGCTGGCGGCATCCGCGCCTTGTGGAGCCAGCGGCGGAACGCCAGTCGCCTGAGGGTCGGTATCGTTGACGCGATCTCCCAAGAAAGCGTCGCCGGAAGCAGGGCCACGGAAGACGACGACAAAGCGATGCTCTCTCACCGGCAGCACAAAGACTTCCACGCCGGGGATTGTGATCCCGTTCAAGCGCTCGGCAAGCGGCGTGCTTTGCTCTGTGGGAATGCGGCCAGCCCGGCGATCGGAAATGTTGCCGTCAACATCGAGCGTGCAGAAGTTCCCCCGTGCGGCCACATCGCCTGGCTGCAATTCAAAACCAATGCCTGTGGCCTCCAAAGCACCGCGACCAATCAAATACTTGAGCGGATCATATCCAAACAGGCCCAGGTGCCCAGGACCGCTCCCCGGCGTGATGCCGGGCTTGACCGGAATGCTGGACCCCAGCACGCCGCGTTTGGCCAGGGCATCCAGATTCGGCGTTGCGGCCGTTTCCAACTCGGTTTTGCCGCCAGGTTCCAGCGGCAGCCCGCCCAGGCCGTCGGCAACCAGCATGACGATCTTCGATTTGTTATCTTCGCGCAGCTCGCGAGTGAGGTCGTGCATATCCATGGTCAAACTAGCGGACAACGCCGCGCTCTCGGTTAGAAACTCGTGCGATGAAATGGGCTCGATCCTGACCGCTTGTGGTAGCACATCCGCGGCAGGTTGGGAAGCGAACCGCCCGACTGGTTCGCGCGAATCGCGAGAAGCGGTATTCTCAGAGGCGTACAACGTTCACATCTCTCCGGCGACACTCCGATGTGGAAATTCGATCTGATTAAGGCGGTCCCCTTTGAGTGGCCCAATGCCGCGGACTACTGGTCCAGAGTCGATTTGGTCGATGCATACAAACGCTTTGAAGCTGCGCATGCAGAAGTTTTCGCCGATGCCGCCGCTTGGGCCAAAGGCGATGATGTTCCACCTGAAAAGCAGCCTTTGGATGCCGGCTTCATTCATTTGCCGGAACGCCTGCTGAAGGAACTCAAGCAGGACAAGCAAGAGAGCGAACTCGCGCAAGTCAAGCGCGTCGCCACGGAGATTGCGGGGAATGTCGACAAGGTCGTTGTCTTGGGAATCGGCGGATCCTACATGGGCGCCCGCGCGCTATTTGAAGCCTGTTGCCATCCGCTCCACAACGAACTCCCGCGAGCCAAGCGCAGAGCGCCGCGACTGTACTTCGCCGGCAACGGGCTCGATAACGATGCGACGTCGGCGGTTCTGGACATTGTTGATGATTGTCAATTTCAAGCGGATGATCCGGCTGACCGCTACGCGGTTATCGTGATCTCCAAGAGCGGTGGCACGTTGGAGACGGCGGTCGGCTTTCGGCTCTTCCTGCAAGACCTGCAACAGAAGCTAGGCGACCGCGCGCATGAGTACATCTATCCCATCACCGGGGAAAGCGGCCGACTACGAGAATTCTCCACGGCGCTTGGTTGTCAGGATGTGTTCACCATTCCTGATGGTGTCGGCGGGCGGTTTTCGATCTTCACGCCCGTAGGGCTGTTGCCGGCAGCCGTGGTGGGAATTGATCCGGAAGAGTTGCTGCGCGGGGCACAGGCCGCCAATGACCTCTTTGCGATTCCCGCTGTCCCTGGCAAACACGCATTGGTTGACTTCGTCCTGGCTGGTCGGTTGTGGGACGAATGCGGAGTGCATACCCGCGTGCTTTCCGTTTGGGCCGATGGACTTGAAGCGCTTGGCCTGTGGTATGACCAACTGTTGGCCGAGAGCCTGGGCAAAAACGGACGCGGGCCGACGCCCATCACCGTGGTGAACACGCGCGACCTGCATTCACGCGGCCAGCAACATCAGGAAGGTAGTCGCGACAAATTCATCATCAACCTGGTTGTTAAGAAGTTCTCCGCCAAACCGTTGAAGTCGCCCAAGTCCGAATACGACCAGGACCACCTCAACGAACTGGCCGGCAAGAAGCTGCCAACCATGTTGCATGCAGCCATCGACGGCACGAATCAAGCCTATGAAGAAGTTCACCGCCCAACGGCAACCATTACGCTGCCGGCCAAAGACGCCAAGTCACTTGGCGAGTTCATGCAGATGATGATGCTGGCCACGGTGCTGGAGGGGCGGATGATGAAGATCAATCCCTATGGCCAGCCTGGCGTGGAAGCGTACAAGAAGAACATGAATGCCAACCTGCGAGGGTAGCAGGCAGGACGCCACGCATCGGTAAGATTACACAGACAGTTCCAGATTTTCGGCCGGATGCTCGCGGCAGCATGACCTAGGCTTTCTTAGCCCCATGCTCCTGAGAATATCTGGCTCATGACTTCATCGGCAGTCTCTCCATCGCAACCTCTAACGTTTGGCCCGCCGCTTGTCGGCGCGGGAGACATCGCGCTTGCAGACCTCATGGCGGCACTATCCCAGGCTTTGGACTTAACCGAGGGGCAGCCTGCCGGGCATGCGGCGCGAACGGCCGTGATCGGCATGCGTTTGGCCCATGAAATCGGACTGCCGCAGGAACAACATGCCGACCTGTACTTTTCGCTGTTGTTGAAAGACCTTGGCTGTTCCAGCAACGCCGCCAAGATGTGTTACTTGTTTGGCGCCGATGACCGCGACGTCAAGCGCGATGTGAAGGTTGTTGACTGGACAAACGTCCGCAAGCGATTGCGTTTCGCCTGGTCACAAGTTGCACCGCAAGGCGGTGGCTTGAAGAAGTTGTTACATGTTGCCGCGTTGGCAATCTCCGGCAACAAAGGGGCTGCTGAACTTATCCAAACGCGCTGCGAGCGCGGAGCACATATCGCGCGGCAATTCGGGTTTTCCAGCAACGTCGCGGCAGCCATCCGCAGCCTGGACGAACATTGGAATGGCCGCGGCTACCCGGAAGGTCGCCAAGGCGAGGAGATTCCTCTCCCATCGCGAATTCTCGGCATCGCGCAAACCATGGAAGTTTTCCTGGCGCAATACAGTCCAGCGCGAGCGATGGAGGTTGCCCAGGATCGAAAGGGCAAATGGTTCGACCCGGATCTTGTTGCCGCCTTCTGTTCAATCTCGCAAGAGTCCGGCATCTGGGATGAGTTGAAGGATCCAGACCCCTTGGCTCTACTCATGCGACATGCGCCGCGCGAATGCTTCGCCAAAGTTGGGCAACAGCAGCTGGACAACATTGCTTTGGGATTTGCGAATGTTGTCGACGCGAAGTCACCCTGGACGGCCGATCACTCACGGAACGTGGCAGCGGCCGCGAAGGGGGTTGCGCTGGAGATGGGCGCAACGCCGGAACAA
Source organism: uncultured Planctomycetales bacterium (assembly GCA_937982665.1). Lineage (GTDB taxonomy): Bacteria > Planctomycetota > Planctomycetia > Pirellulales > S012-138 > CALJLD01. The sequence continues at coordinate 2,237 of CALJLD010000152.1, read as the reverse complement.
GCCCGCGAGATCTGGATTGCCGGTTTGCTCCATGACCTGGGAAAGTTGGGCGTATCCAACCTGATTCTTGACAAGCCAGGCAAGCCGACGGATGAAGAGTTTGCCGCCATCAAACGACATCCGGATTACACCTGGCAGATACTTTCCAAGGTGACTCACTTCGACAGACTGGCGGACGTCGCCGCCGCGCATCACGAACGGATCGACGGTCGGGGATATCATCGGCAGATTCCCGGCGACAAGCTCTGCCTGGAAGCGCGGATCCTTGCCGTGGCCGATGTCTTCGATGCCTTGACCGCGGCGCGACCGTACCGGCCATCGCTGCCAATGGAGAAGGTCGATGACATTATGATCAAGGATGCCGGGAGCGGGCTTTGTCCCGAGAGCCTGCAAGCACTGCACGCCTGGCGCGGCCGCGCCGGTATTGATGTTCAGATTGAACATCAACTGGAAACGCTTGACGACTTGTTGGCAAGTGGACTTGGCGACGATTAGTTCGAGTGACTATCGTCCGCTGGCCGTGCTCTTCGGCAACTCAAGTTCGCCCGTTGCCACGAAGCTTGAGATCAGCTTCTCATAATCGATTGCGACACCTCGCGCGCTGCCTGTCGGCGGCGGCATGACATCAAGTGAAACTTGAATTCGCCGCTCAACTCTTTCAGTTGGTCAAGCAGCTTTTCCGCAGGCTCATTGATCCGCTTCTCCGAATCATAGAAGTACACAAGGTCGGGGGTCGCCTGTTTCAGATACAATTCCAGGAACCGCGCGGCTTGTTCATAGTCCAAGCGTGTCTTGGAATCGCCGATGGAGACGCCTTCCAACCTTACATCGATACTCAGCGCGCCTCTTCGCAAGTAGATCACGCGAGAGCCTTCCTCACGCGAACCGGCGTCAGCGTTGTTCGCGGCAACACCAGTCGAGCCATAATCTTGAGTTATGGCGCGGGCATTGCAGTTGTTGCTAAGGACTGAGAGAAACAGCAGGCAAACGGCCACGGTAAGGATTGCCTTCGTCATTGCGGTCTCCGTTCCGAAATAGATTTACGCTTCTGGGGGCCATCAGACTATTGTGACCCGCCCTGAGCCGCCAGCCGCGTTGCGGACCGCCTATCGAGCACTCGGTTCTGCTGGGGATGCCTCCCTCGACTCCGAATTGTCTCCGCGATTATGTGCCGTTCACTCGTTTGTGGGCAAGCCATTCGGCATGCCGGCCCTGTTGTTGCTAGAATACTTAAAGCGAAACGCCAAACACCTGCACATCAGCCCCCGCCCGGAGTGCGGACCGTGCACCCCATCAACATCTTCATCAAGCTGGAACGCCATCCGCGGATTTATCACCCGGGCGAAATGCTCTCGGGCGAGTACCGCTGGGAGGTTCCCCGCGCGGAGGACGTGCGGACCGTGGAGATTTCCGTGCTCTGGGCGACCGAAGGTAAAGGGGAAGAAGACATTGGCGTGCATTTCTTTGATCGGCTGTCCTTCGAGACCGGCGACGACACCCGACCCGGCAAAGCCCGATTCAGCACGCAACTCCCCAACAGCCCATTGAGCTATGATGGCTTTCTGGTCAAGATTCGTTGGCTCGTTCGTGTGCGAGTTTTCCTCAAGAACGGTGACGAAGGCATCGGCGAGCGAGACTTCCGCCTGGCGGGAGCACAGATTCCTCGTCCAACGTTGCATACCCGCAAGCCGGAAAAGGCGTGATGTTCGATTTGGAAACGTCTCGAAACGGCAGAGCGCTCCATCTGCTCAGCACAATTCCGATTGATTCCCTCAGATTGACAACATGCCCAAGTATTGGTTGATGAAGTCAGAGCCGGATGTCTATTCGATCTCGGACCTGGCGGCGGAAAAGACAAAGTCCACGCATTGGGATGGCGTGCGAAATTACCAGGCGCGGAACAACATGCGCGCGATGAAGGTTGGCGACAGAGTGTTGTACTACCACTCCAATTGCAAGCCTGCTCACGTCGCCGGCACGGCGGAGGTCGTTCGCGAAGCCTACCCGGACTTCACGGCTTGGGACAAGAACGACAAACATTATGATCCCAAGTCACCGCAAGATGACCCTCGCTGGGACATGGTGGATGTAAAGCTGGACGAGGTCTTTGAAGAGCCGGTTACGCTAGACCAAATCAAGGCAACAAAATCGTTGGCCAAGATGGTCTTGCTCAACAACTCCCGCTTGTCCGTACAGCCGGTGACAAAGAAGGAGTTTGAAACCGTGTTGAAACTTGC
>CALJLD010000151.1 GCA_937982665.1 uncultured Planctomycetales bacterium | reverse complement strand
CGGAACAACAAGTCCCCGTCGTTCTCGCGAATGCGGGAATCCAGAGAACAACGGCGACGCAATGAATTCCCGCCTTCGCGGGAATGACGAACCCGCTGGACTGTTCGAAATCCCTCGACTGTTCGAAATCCACCGCCAAACGCACAATCCAACCTCAACCTGCCACCCTCCAGCTTAGCAAAAATCGATCAGCCACACATGCCATGGTTCTTTCGTACAAACCGCCTCGCTTGATAATCGGACATCACGTCGTGGGCTTGTCTTCAGTGGAATCCGTCTGCGAATTTGCTAGCTGGGTGACTTTAGTGGTAATCAATAAACCAGCGCCAGGCACATCTCTTTCTGGATACAATTTCATGCGATAATACTGTCGCGAGCAATGCGAGTCAGATCGCGCTGTCAGTTCTTCATCCGAGGTCACCAATGCGACTTGGCCGATTTCCGTTGATCGTTTGTTTGCTCACATTTGCCGCATGCGAACATCAAGCCGATCAGCCGGACGATTCTCTTCCAGCAGCCGGCCATTCGCCAACGGACGAAACAACTCCCTCTCCGGATGTTGTCCCGAATGCGGAAACGGCCGATGGGCCATTCCTGACCGTGTTGGGTATCGCCCAGGATGCTGGCTATCCGCAAGCGGCCTGCCAGAAGGATTGCTGCCGTGACGCTTGGAATGATCCGGAACTTCGCCGGCATCCCGTCTGTTTGGCCATCGTCGATCCGTCGACAAGTCAGCGGTGGATGGTGGAATGCACGCCGGAGTTCCGCGCGCAGTTGCGGATGCTGGACGAAATCGCTCCCACGGAATCTTCGCCAGCGCTCGATGGCATTCTGCTGACGCATGCGCACATCGGCCACTACGCCGGTTTGATCCATCTCGGCCGCGAGGTGATCGGCGCGAACGGGATTCCAGTTTATGCTATGCCGCGGATGAAGTCTTACTTGGAAGACAACGGACCGTGGAGCCAACTGGTAACGCTCAACAACATCGAGCTTCGTTCGCTTGAGCATGAGCAGAGCGTTGAGCTTTCTGCATCCATCAGCGCAACGCCCTTCCGCGTGCCACACCGCGACGAGTATTCCGAGACGGTTGCTTATGTCATCGCCGGGCCCAACCGCCGCGTGCTGTTTCTGCCGGACATTGACAAGTGGGACAAATGGGACCGCCGAATTGAGGACATGATCGCAACCGTGGACATCGCCTACATTGACGGCTCATTCTTTGACGGCGATGAATTGCCTGGCCGGGACATGTCAGAGATTCCGCACCCGTTTGTGATTGAAAGCATGGAGCGCTTTGCCGAACTGCCGGCTGAGGAAAAGTCCAAGGTTCGCTTCATCCACTTCAACCACACCAATGACGCCCTGCGAGCGGACAGCGCCGCAGCCCAAGCCATCCGCTCCGCCGGCTTCCGCATCGCCGAAGAAGGCGAACGCGTGGAGTTGTGATTGCGATTGCGGCGCGGGTAATGACAACTTCCGTCCGTCGATACTCTGGATGCCTAATCAGCAATGACATTCGTCGCACTCGTACCCAGTGAATGAATACTTAGAAGGCCGGTCAGAAATGACAATTGATGAACTCAAAGCAAGGCTCGTCAGCGCCGGAGTATCCAGTGAGGAATATTCCCTGACTGGCGGCCTGCCGAACGAGGCTTATTGCATTGAGCAGCTACCCGACGGAACTTGGCGCACCTACTACAGCGAACGCGGGCAGAGATCTGGGCTCAAAGTATTCAAAACCGAAAAGGCCGCCTGCGAAGATTTCTTCAACGAAATCAATTCGGATATTCTCGATCGACGCGAATAGTTCAAGACTGGGTAGCCAAGTTTGCTCGCCAAACTTGGCGCAGCAAGAGGCGCGGTGCCGCGGATAGTTCGTCGCGCGACGGCATTCGCACACGCCGCTCTGCACAAGGCAAAAGTAAGACGCGTTGCCCAAGCAATGAAGGTGGGTTGCGCTATGCTCCACCACCCTACGTTTGCCGACGTTCCCAAACGTCATTCCCGCGCACGCGGGAATCCAGTCAAGTTTGATGTGACCTGTCGGCCATCAATCCGAGTTGGGGATGTGTCGATTGGATTCGCTGTCGTTTCGCATTCGTTGCTTGTTTCACATGGCGTTATGTCGCGCCTTAGATTGATTCCCTTCTGCACGGGAATGACGGAAGGCGCGCTATACTCGACCCACTCTGCGTTTGCTGCTTATCGTCCCATTTACCGTGCATTTGCATCGGCTTCGTGCAGCAACTATCGTTGGAACTCTTGTCAGCGCAAGCTACATGAACTGGATTGCCTGGGATGAATAACGAGATGTTCATCGCCTTGATCGCTGCTTTGTCGGGTGGTGTATGGGCCATTGTTTGCGAGATGCCGTACACGAAACTTGATGGTCGCGTCTGTGTTCGGAGAAACTTGGCTTCTTGTTGCGGACGGCGGGTTGGGTCGGTTCCGGAGTTGCCTCTGTTGTCGCGATCGTCATGTTGATTCTCGCTTTTGTCTAATAAACGTAGGGTGGGTGGTGCATCGCGCAACCCACCTTCCTGGCGCCGCGGATAGTCGTCGCGCAACGGCCTTCTCACGCCGCTCTGCACAAGGCAAAAGTAAGACGGGATGCCCAACCAATGAGAGGTGGGTTGCACTTTGCTCCACCCTACGTTTGCTTTTCTGGCAGGGCGCGAACACAAGGCCAGGTTTTTCCTCAAACAGCTAGGGCGGCCGCCGGTGGATGACAAAGGCAACGTCTATGCGCTGGCCCATCCCCAAGGGGGCAACATCAACGAATGGCCCGAGGAGTTTCGATTCGCGAACGACCTGCGGTGTGATCACGCAGACGGTTCAGTGAGAATTCCCTCTCGTTTCAAAGTGGCGCGCACCTCATCAAACGCGTCAGCGATCTTACCAGTCGGAAACCGGATTTGGCCGAGACCCCTAATATTCGAGAATTCCTCACAGCCATGCTCGAGCATAACAATCGCTCTTCGATAGCCAAGTCGACCCTGAAAAAGGCCGGTTTCGTGAATCACGTTCTCGCGCGCATGAGCAGTGCCGTCCTTATGCATGTCTTCAGCGGTCGCAATCAAAAATGCGAAGCACGACGCATCGAGCATGTCTCCGAGCCGTTCTGCCGTTGTGATGCCTGCCGTTGGGGACATGTTGTACTCGATGCACTCGCGTTGGAGCGTGTCTTGAATGTAGCTCCGCAAATCCAACCACGCTGGAGACTGGCCATGTCCCAGAAACACAGATTTCCCGGCGACGCTTGTGAGTGAAAATCGGTCATCGAGTTCCCTCGAAAGCGCCCGCTCAAAAACTTTCATGGCCGCAAGCAAGGCCCGTGCACATTCGGGGATGATGACTCTCTTTCCTCCGTGGTGTTGCCAACTGACCTTCATATCCATGATGGGTTGGAAAGCATCGAGCGAATTCCGCAAACCAGCAGTTTCTAGTTGTCCGGCTAATCCAGCGACTCCGTCAACGTATGAACTGCCGTCTGCGGTACTTGGACTCATGAGATATTGCATGAACTTGCCAATCGTCAAGAATTGATTGGCCGTTGGCGTCGACATGAGAATGCCCTCCACTTATGTATAAAACGTGAATTTTGACTCGTTATTGACTCGGATGCACGCCAAATCCGGGCTCTCAAAACCTCGCTAGCGCCAGCATCCCCCTCGCAACGCACTCTTTGACGAAGGCCTTGCTCTGACGAAAGGGGCAGAGCATGAGCAGCAAGCGCAGTTGCGCGCGGGGCACAGAACAGCGCAAGCCGTCGCAAAGAAAAGCGGCGGCAACCCGGACAAAGTTCGCACAGATGTGCGAGGAGAGATTGGACGGCAAGGAATTGGATGCTGAGACAATTCCAACACCGAAACAATTCCGTCCAATGCCGCGCGGAGAGACCGGGTCGTTCACAAGCCAATCACGCCAACGGCCATTCAAACGGGAGCGCTGGGATCCTTGGCGGAGTGGATGCCAATCCTAGCGTAACTAAACCGCTTCTATCCGGCTTCCGGACTGGCTTCTAGACGGCTTCGTCGCGAGTTTCGCCAGTGCGGATGCGAATCACCTCATCCAGGGTGCTGACGAAGACTTTGCCGTCACCGATTTGGCCGGTCTTGGCCGACTCCAGGATGGTATCGACACAGGTCTGCATGTCGGCATCGCCTACGATGACTTCGATTTTGACCTTGGGCACGAAGTCGACCGCGTATTCGGTTCCGCGGTACATCTCTGTGTGCCCTTTTTGGCGGCCGAACCCACGGACCTCCATCACGGTCATTCCATGGATGCCGCGTTCCGTGAGCGAGTTCTTCACCTCTTCCAGCTTGAAATGGCGAATAACGGCTTCGATTTTCTTCATCGGACTGATTCTGTGTTGGCGGAGATTCTCGCTTCTCTTGTGTGGATCATGATTATCGGATTCGCAGTGGTTTCTGGCAATCGCCAATGCGCCAGCAAATTGAGGACAGCGCAGAAAAAAGCACCCGACCGCAAGGCCGGGCGCTGTTTTGATTGAATAAGCGAGGAGATATCGCGTGGAGATTTAGAAGACGCCGCCACCAAGGCCGCCGCCGCCGAAGCCGCCACCTCCAAATTGGCTACCACCGCCCCCAAAGCCGCCACCTCCACACTGGCCACCGCCCCCAAAGCCACCACCGCCAAATTGGCCGCCACCGCCGAATCCACCTCCCCCAAATCCACCTCCCTGGCCGCCAAGCCCGCCACCGAAACCACCACCCCCAAAACCACCTTGGTTCGTTTGGTTTGTGGCTCCGCTAGCCAAATTGAAGGTGTTTACTTCGGAGATTGCGGAGAATGTTGGAGCAGCACCGATACGGACATATCGACGGTCTGCGGAAATCACCGCGTTGACGGTCATGTTAGTGCCTTCGGGCAGTGTTGTAATCACTGGCTGGAAACCCAACGCGCCGTTGCGGCCACCGCGACCAAAAGGCTGGCCGATCATGTTACGCCGACGCGCGAAGTTGAAATCGTCCGAGTTTGGATTCGAAGCAACATTGCCGAGTTGTTGCATCAAAACTTGCTGGCCAATCGCTTCGTGCTGACGGGCGGCGGCAATCACTTGATGCTCTTGCAGAGAATCCACACGACGGCCGGATTCCAAATCGACAACCACCATGGCGTCCTTGTCATCCACCGGCACAAGCTTGGTTTCCACAACCGATTTCTCGCCGCGGAAGTTCTTGATCACAGTGACTTTGACTTGTCCGCCGTTGGGCTCACCAAACACGCGACGAATTCTCGCGCGATACCGACCGTTGAAGCCTTCGGGGCAAACATACACTTCAGAACGAGCACCCTTGATGGGGCCGTCCAACTGGTTGCTCACCAGCACGCCGCCGGAAGTTGTCCGCGGAGCACGGAACGAGCAGATTGTGCCAGCGGGCTCTTCCACCATCAGGTCAACTTGGGCATCGCCGGTGTAAACCACTTCAATCAGCAAGTCACGCTGCAAAGCCTCGGTCACTGCGCCGATGAAGTTATCGGCTTCGGGCTTCTTACCGTCCTTAACAAGTTCGTCGTATTTCGCCTGAGCGATGTCGATCGCATTGTCCCAGATATACTTCTCTTTCTGGTCCCAGGCTTGACTGACGATGCCGACAACCGCCCAGCGGATGCCATCAACATCGTTAAGCTCTTTGGCCAGTTCCATTCCCAACACGTACGGCTCATGACGCGTAGGCGCCACGCGAGCGACTTGTTGGTAGAGCTTCAACGCTCGTTCGTTGTAGCCAAAGCGCGACATGTATTGGGCGAGATACATGATCTCGTCAACATCCGAGGTGAAGTCCGCGGCGGACATCAACGCCCTTTCCACTTCGTCACGACGATCCGCGGCCATCAAAGCCAGCGAGAGCGATTCGTACATCCACGGTTGGGGCTTTTGGTGCTTGAGCGAAGCATTGATGAGGGCCACAACTTCATTGAACTTGCGATCATTCATCAATTTCTTGGCGGTGATGCGTAGTGCCTCGCCGCTGAATTCGCTCGCGGCCAGGTGGGCATCCCACGCCTGGTCAACATTCGCACCATCTTCGATGGCCAATTCGATCACTTCGGCGCGAACGGCCGGAAGTTGCGTAACGGGCTTTTCAACGGGGCCGATCTTCACGGCGCTTTGGGCTTGTTCTTTGTCAGCATCTTGGGGATGCGAAGGAACGTTTGCAGCACCGCCGCCAACTCCTCGACCAGCACCGCCTCCAAAACCTCCTCCAAATCCACCTCCACCAAATCCACCCCCACCAAATCCACCGCCTCCCAATCCACCACCTCCAAAGCCACCACCAAAACCTCCCCCTAACCCTCCGAACGCTTGCGGGGGTTGAATCGGGATGACAAGGTCAGCGACAGGATAGACTTTCGTCACCAATTGGGTGTCCGCTTTTTCGCGGCTGGTGATGAGGAGCACTTCATTGTCGATGTAGTAACCCAAATCGTTTTGCGGCAGGGTCAAACGCAACGCTGACCGCAGCGTGATGTTGGTGTAATTCGCGGTAACAAATGTGGTTTCGGGATCGAGACCAAACTGCTCCAATTCCTGACGGTCCAGCACAACCAGAATTCCGTGCTGATCGCTGAGAACCTGAGCGAACGTGACCAGGTCGATATCCTGGAACTGGAAGTTGGTTTGATTCTCAAGTTCCGCCTGAATGCGGCGTTCGGCCGGATTCGGGTTGGAAAGATCGACAGAGTCATATTCGCGACGACGTTCCGTGAGGGCTCTCCAAACATCCGCTGGCGGATAAACAATCGGAGGTTCATCCGGAGTCGGAATGTGCGAACGCTCGACGGCTGCCAGTGTTTCCAGCACGCCACGAGTGCGAGCACGACGCCAGAGATAAGCTTCCGTGATGGACCCAACCATCGTCGCGCCCAAGTCGGCGGCGGCAATCGAAGGATCGCGCGGTGCCAGTTCGCGGGCGGCATCCGCAAGACTCTCGGCTTCGCGGTACAAACCGTCTGCCATGTGGGCGTTGAACAACGCCATTAACTCGGTGAGGGTGTCTTCACGGTTTTGCTGTTCGGTCAGCATTCGCTGAACAGCCCGATACTCGGCTTCACGTTCTTGTTCCAAAGCTTGACGGGCGTCGAACTCTTCTTGAGCCACTTGAGCGGCGCGAAGAGCCGATTCAATCTGGCCGACCAATTGAGCACGGGCTCCATCGTCCAGCACGGTCGAACCATTCACGGCGTCCAAAGCATAACGCAAGTCGTTGATCGCTTTGGTCGGGTTGCGAGTCATGTCGCTGCGGGCTTCCGTGACCGTGTTGATCACTTCCGCACTCAGGCGTTGGGCCAAGATGCGTTGATCCTGGGTGAACTGGTTCAGCAAGTCGCCGCCTTGGCCGGGTTGTGCCACTGGCGGTTGACCTTGGCCTTGATTGGGGGCCGGGATTTCACCGGGTTGGCCACCGGCCGCCGGAGGATCCTGCAGATTGACCAACATGTCGCCGCCTTTGGCGGTATTGGCCAAGCGGGCGATCGCTTCGGCTTTTTCGTTGTTCGGATCGAGTTCCAAAACGCCTTGGGCCAGACGCTTGGCGTTGTTGGGATCAATTTGCAGAGATTGACCGGCCATGTTGCCCAAGCGGTTGGCGAGTTCCACCGCGCTGCGGCGAATCTCGTGCAAGCCAGGCGTGCCGAGCGCGGCGAGCATGACGCCATCGTTCTCTTCAACCGAATCAACCAAAGCAGCCAGGTAGGCATTGTCTTCGTTCGAAACCGCTGGCTTAACCTGCCAGGTCATTTCATGGGGTTGGCCATTCAATTTGCCGCGGACGCGGACTTCAAACGGTCGGCGAGCAATGCCGGTTCCCACCAGCACTGTGTCGCGGTCCGCGCGGAACGGCGGAATTCGTTTCGGATAGGCATGATCGAAAACTTCGGGCAGTTCGATGGACTCGGCCCAAAATACGGACTGAGCGGCAGAGTTGGCCAGGAAGTGGCCAATCTCGTCTGCAGTGAAGTTGACGCTATCAATGAACATCGTGCCGCCGGAGTGATTCGCCAACGCGGCAAGCAGCACACCGTTGATGTGGGGACCAATCGCCAAGCTGGTGATCGCGATTTGCTTGGAGGTCATCTCTTCCGTCAAAGCGACCATTTCCTCTTCCGCAATGACGCTTGCCATGCTCATGCCATCGCCCAAGTAAACAATTGAGCGGGGACGATCAATGTTGTCGCCATAAGCAGAAGCGGCTTCTTCCAAAGCGGCGGGCAAGTCTGTGGTGCCCAGCGGAGTGCGCTCATGCAGTTTGGCAACCGCGGCGTTGATGGCATCCACATCGGAGATCGCCACAAAGCCATCAGTCATGGGGACGGAGTCAATGTCCACCGCAACCAGACGCACACGATCTTGAGGACCCAAGGCTTTGAGCATGACGTCAAGCGACGCCAGCGACTTCGCCCGGAAGTCTCCCATTTGGCTGGCAGAGGTATCCACCAACACAGTAATGTCGTGCGACTCCGCTCGTTCCATTTGCAGACTCGGCTGCAAAGACAAGGCGAAGTATTTGTCAAAGACATCCAGCCTGGCGGCCTCTTCACCTGGCTGATCCGCAGGCAGATTGGCGGCCACAACAAAAGCGACGGCCAATGCAGCGACTGGCAGCGAGACCCGTACCAAATGACGTGGTCTGAACATAGTTGGAGACTCCCACTCAGGAAATGCTAGCGAGGCGTAAAGACGGCCTGTTCCGCATGCCGACTTTGCGCAGCGTCCGTAAATTGACAAGGGATACCACGAATGTGGATAGGCCGATTTTATTCGCCCTTATCCGTTGATGCCAAACAATTTTCGAGCTTTTTGCGGGCGTTTGCGGTCTCCGACGCGCCTCTTCCACGCCACGCGGTGTACCAGCCGACGTTCTCGGTTCCTTGTGCTCGTCTTGGCTGCTTGTTGTTCCTAGTCGGTTGGCAACCTCAGCACGATATCATCATTATCTGCTGCAGGTTTGTAAATTGCAAAAAACCCAACCGAAGAAGGGGCCCGAATCCGCGAACCGCGAGAAATTGGGGCAATTCTGGCGATTGACGGTGTTCTCAGTCTGCAAATTTGACCGCAATCGGGTTCTTTGCAGGCATTCTTGGCGAGCCGGATGCGTGAGCTTCCGGAGTTCTGCGGTCCTCTGGCGAGCCGGATGCGTAAGCTTCCGGACTCCGCGGCAATGTGCTCGTCCTGGGCATACAACCCACAGAACCGCTACCAACGGACCAAACGGTATGGGTGTCTTCAACGGCGGCAAATCAGTTCTCTACCGAACGCGGAGTTTCCGGAAGCTCACGCATCCGGCTCGCCAGGGTATTTCATCAACAAAGCTGCGCGGAGTTGCCGTGGGGTGGAATGGTCACCACCC
>CALJLD010000150.1 GCA_937982665.1 uncultured Planctomycetales bacterium | reverse complement strand
GAACGGTAGCCGTGACGGTGTCTCGGTTGATGTCCGCTCCTTCTAAGAAAATGAGCCCCATGTGATCGCAGCATGCGGTCAATCGGAAAAACAAAACCGGCGAAGCACTACCAGTGCTTCGCCGGTTTTCATTTGTCAATCACAGCTAATGTTCAGCATTATGACATTGAAAAATATTGATATTCGCAAGCAATTCATTTTGACAATCAATCCTTCGGCTGAGAATGTCTCTGGTTCAGTCGTGAACCCCAGGGATCTATAAGTCATTTCACATCAACGATTTATATCCACGCCATTCCCTGGAAACTCAATTATCTCAAAATCCTTTAATGGATTTCTGATCCAAATAGGGCCTGCGTTTCTATTCAAAGCTGAATCATGCGAGTGTCGTTGCCGCGACAGAATCGATGTTTCAGTTTTAAGACCTCAATATGAGGCCCCCACTTCTAAGGAACCCCACATGAAGAAACGCGGTTTTACTCTCGTTGAGTTGCTGGTGGTTATCGCCATCATCGGCATCTTGATTGCACTCTTGCTTCCCGCCGTCCAAGCGGCTCGTGAAGCGGGACGTCGCGCGGATTGCTTGGCCAAGTTGCACAACATGGGCATCGCTTTCCACAACTACAATGACGTTCAAGGCTACTTGCCCACGGGCGAAGGCGGCCACTCTGAAGGTTTGTTCGCGCTGTGCCAACCCTACATGGAACAGCAGAACATGGCCTCGCAATTGACCGTGGCCATCCCCACCTGGGCTGATCCCGATCACCCGACGACGGACGACGGTGGCGGACCCGATTGGTGGACGCCAAATGCCAGTTGGGCGCTTTCGCAGCAAGTCTATGCGGAATACGTGTGCCCGTCGGTCGATCCCGCCGCTCACGAAGCTCCCTGGAAGCGTATCCGTTTCCGCATTTACCATGATGCTGGCTCGCTGTGGATTTCCAGCTGGCGCATCTCGCCGGGCCTGCCAGGCTTGAACACCTACATCGGCTGTGCCGGTACCGGCTACAACAACATCGATATGTGGTCGGCCTCCTTCGGTGACTTCCGTGAAGGCATCTTCACACAGCAACGTCGTAAGGTCATCGGCCAGATCCTCGATGGTACCGCCAACACGCTCGCCATCGGCGAATACATGGGCTGGCAGATCAACAACCGTGAGTGGTTCGCCACCGGTAGCTGGATCAGCGCTCAAGTCATGTGGAGCGGCTATCCCATCTGGAACGGTGTGGACAATGCTGGAAACGCCCCGTGGTATCAATTCAGCAGCCCCCACCCGCAGATGACCATGTTCTGCCTGGGTGACGCTTCTGTACGTCCGGTCCGCAACAGCGTGGACTTGAACATCTTCCGTGACCTGCACGGTATCCGTGATGGCGTTTCGGTTGACGTCCGCTCCTTCTAAGAAGCGAAATCTTGATCGCAACCGCGGTCAAAACGACAAAAAGCAAAGCCGGCGAAGCACTCGTTTGTGTTTCGCCGGTTTTTTATTTGTCTTTTGGGTAGCGCTGCCCCTGTTTTCACATTGAAAACATTTGATATTGACGGGGAATCAACTTTGACATGACGCCCCTTGCTGAGCAAAACCGCACAGCCAGACGGAATCCCAGCAACGCCTCAAGTGTTTGCCATTAAACAATTTAGGGACTTAGAGGCTTCAGGGAATTCAAATAATTCAAAATCGCCCGATGGAATTCCGATCAAGGTGGGCTCCGCGTTTCTATTCATAGCTGAATCATGCGAATCTCGTCGTTGCCGGGACAGAATCGATGTTTCAGTTTTTGTGACCTCAAACTTTGAGGCCCCCCACTTCTAAGGAACCCCACATGAAGAAACGCGGTTTTACTCTCGTCGAGCTGCTGGTGGTGATTGCCATCATCGGCATCTTGATTGCACTCTTGCTTCCCGCCGTCCAAGCGGCTCGTGAAGCGGGACGTCGCGCGGATTGCTTGGCCAAGTTGCACAACATGGGCATCGCTTTCCACAACTACAATGACGTTCAAGGCTACTTGCCTACGGGCGAAGGCGGCCACTCCGAAGGTTTGTTCGCGCTGTGCCAACCCTACATGGAACAGCAGAACATGGCCTCACAATTGACCATTGCTATCCCCACTTGGGCTAATCCCGATCATCCCATCGCGGACGACGGTGGCGGACCCGATTGGTGGACACCAAACGCCAGTTGGGCTCTCTCGCAACAAGTCTATGCGGAATACGTGTGCCCGTCGGTCGATCCGGCCGCCCACGAAGCTCCCTGGAAGCGAATTCGTTTCCGCATTTACCATGATGCTGGCTCGCTGTGGATTTCCGCATGGCGGATCTCGCCGGGCCTGCCAGGCTTGAACACCTACATCGGCTGTGCCGGTACTGGCTACAACAACATCGATATGTGGTCGGCCTCCTTCGGCGACTTCCGTGAAGGCATCTTCACGCAACAACGCCGCAAGGTTATCGGCCAGATCCTCGATGGTACCGCCAACACGCTCGCCATCGGCGAGTACATGGGTCAGCAGATCAACAACCGTGAGTGGTTCGCCACCGGTAGCTGGATCAGCGCTCAAGTTATGTGGAGTGGCTATCCCATTTGGAACGGTGTGGACAACGCTGGAAACGCCCCCTATTACCAGTTCAGCAGCCCTCACCCGCAGATGACCATATTCTGCCTGGGAGACGCTTCTGTTCGCCCGGTCCGCAACAGCGTGGACCTGAACATCTTCCGTGACCTTCACGGTATCCGTGACGGTGTCTCGGTTGACGTCCGCTCCTTCTAGGAAGCGAAAGAACTTGATCGACACACTGGTCATTGATCGGTGGAGGTGACCAAACAAAATAGCCGGCGAAGCGCTTTGGTGCTTCGCCGGTTTTTTGTTTATTCTTCATCGCTCCGCTGACCCTTATAGATCTTGCGACCAATGTTGGCCTGGTACAGAGTCCAGGGCGAATCAACATTCGGATCGTCTTTGATCAGTTTCTCGAATGAGTGCAGCTTGGCGTCCAGATTATCAAGGTAGGTCAACGCGAGCGCCTCGAGCGTCATGGGCAGTTTTGGGCTACCGAATTCATAGTCGCCGTGATGGCTGATGATCAGATGCCGCAAACGCATGGCGAGTTCCTTGGGAAAGGGCTCGCCGGAAAGCTCCTCGGCTTTGCGAAGTTTCTCATCCAGCATACTTACTCCAATCATCACATGGCCTAGCATCTGCCCTTCGTCCGTGTAAGCGAAGCCTCGCTCGAACTCCAACTCTTCCAGCTTGCCCAAGTCATGCAGGAAGCAGCCAAGCAGCAACTGGTCAATATCCAACATGGGATAGCAGGGACCAATCCGTTTGGCGACGTCCATCATGTTGACCACATGCTCTAGCAGCCCGCCGTGGTAGGCGTGATGGTTTTTGATTCCGGCGGGCGCCAGGCGAAATTTGCGCATGAATTCCTCATCCATCACAAAGCACTCCGCCAGGTTCGCCAGGTGCGGGTTTGTCAAACCGCGAAAATGCTCCCGGAGCTTCACGATCAGTTGATCGACATCCGCCGTGTCCAGCGGGTAGAAATCGGCCGTCTCAACTTCATCATCGCCCGCTTTGGAAATCCGTGTGGCGATCATCTGCAGCGACCCCTGGTACAACTGTGCCGTGCCGGCAACGCGAACAAAATCGCCATTTTCAAACTTGCGATAGATGCTCTCGTCCGCGTTCCATAGCAGTGCGGAAAGGCCACCCGTCCGATCCGATAATTCCACGCTCAGGAACAAATCGCCGTTGCGGTTTGGGCGAAGTTGCTTGTTATTCGCGCGGAAAATCTCGTTGACCGATTCCTGGTCGGCCAGGTCAGCAACATAACGACGAGCCATGAGTCACTTTCTGCAAACGGGTGCGGGCGTCCGAGAACGCACCAAGCCAAACCACTCATCTTAGAAAATTCACGCTTCGGTCAGAAGTGCCGCATTCGTCGCTGTTTTGTGCATTTCTTTCCAACGATCTCCCGGATTTCGCGCATGCATGCGTCTTTTCCATGTCAACGCCGTCTATATGAGTGACGACTGATTTGGCACCGGCTGAGAGCGTGTCAGAGCCGCACCGAGTTAGACCCGCAGCGTGCTGACGAAGCACTAGTCCTGAACAACCATTCTGTGTGGAGAAACCCATGTCAGAAAACACCGCAGTCCAGTTTGCTGGCAATGCCCGCATTCATGTTGGTTTTGGCGTCGGCAATGTGGCGAAGTCAGTCGCCTTCTATACAGAGTTGCTTGGGCAGGCTCCTGTTAAACAACAAGCTGGCTATGCAAAGTTTGAGCCGGAGGAGCCGTCGGTCAATCTGAGCTTGTACGAAGTGTCTGGCATGTCGTTTGAGCTTTCTCGCAATCACTACGGCATACAGGTGAAGTCCACTGAGGCCGTACATGCGGCAGCGGGGCGGCTGCGCGCGGCCGGAATTGTCGTCCGCGAAGAGTTGGAAACTTCCTGCTGCTACGCGTTTCAGGATAAGATTTGGGTAGTCGATCCCGATGGCCACCGCTGGGAAGTATTTGTTGTGACCGGGGCCAATGCCCCCAATCTGGCCAGCGAGCAAACAGCTTGTTGCGCGGATGCCACCGAGGAGTGTTGTCAAACCACGCCGTGAACTCTCCAACTCATCAAAGTGAACTTTCGACGCAAGCCGTTTGGGAGCAGTTGGGCCAGCGGTTGAAGGGATACTTCCGCGCCCGGGTGTCTGACGCTGCCGCTGCAGATGACCTTGTCCAGGAAGCATTTCTTCGTATTCATCAACATCTGGACACATTGGTTGACAAAGACCGGCTCTCGCATTGGGTATTTCGCATTGCCCATCGTCTGGTAATTGATCACTACCGCGGCAAATCCAAGACTGAGGGCGAACTGGCTAACAGTTGCGAACCCGTCGCGCCGGAAGGGAAAGACGTTGCCGGTTTGAATGACAGAATTGCAGCTTGGCTCCCGGCGGCCATTGATCTGTTGCCGGAATCACAACGCGAGGCCGTCCGGTTGTTTGAATTGGAGAATGTCTCCCAGCAGGAAATCGCCCTGAGTCTTGGGCTTTCCCTGACGGCCGTCAAGTCGCGAGTTCGCAGGGGCAGAGCAGCGTTGGTAGATATCGTCAACGGTTGCTGTGTGTTCGAGCTTGACCGACGTGGAAATATTCTCGACTACCAGAAGCGCGAAAGACCTGACTGCTGCTCTTAAGCCACAACTAGGCGCTTCCCTCCGGTCCGTAGAGGGAGAGGTGATGGCCATCGGGGTCATCAAAGTTCGCCGCCCACGCGGTTGGGTTGACCTCGCGCGGTGCCTGTGAGAATGACACGCCGCGCTCAATGAGATTCGCGTGCGCCGCTTTGACATTCTCCACAGCAATCACCAATTCCATTGCGCCGACTTTTTGTTCCGTCTGACCGCCGAGCGGTTCGCTAAGCACGAGTTGGACGCCACCGGCGTTGAGAATCGCAAAGCCGGGGAATTGCATGGCCACGGAAAAGCCAAGTTGGTCACGATAAAGGGCGAGTGACCGCTCAATATCGGTGACGCCAAGCATCACCATGGAAACGCCATTTGATGCGAAATTTTTGGACATGAGTTTGCGACCTTCTGAGTGGAAAGCCCCTGGCCCTTTACTTGCGCGAAGATTCCTGCGCGAAGCATTCACGAGAAACAGGATCGACAGCGATAATTATTTAGTTAAACTAACTAAATATACAAGAGGCTTTTCACATTTCCGCAAGATTTCATGCCACTCAGAAAGCGATCAAATCCCGCCGCTGATCGCACGGCGGATGCCCTGCATTCCGCGGCCATTCATTTGCTGCGACGGCTGCGCCGCCTGGATGACAAGGCCGGATTGCCTGCGGCACAGCTCTCCGCGCTGTCTGTAATTGTCTTCGCCGGGCCGCTGACCTTGGGCGATTTGGCCAAGGCTGAGCAGATCCGCCCTGCCAGCGTTACGCAACTTGTGCGGCAGTTGGAGACTGCCGGCGTTGTGCGGAAGACCGCCGACGAAAACGATGCCCGCAGGACCATCCTTACGGCCACAAGCAAGGGGAAAGCTGTTCTGCAAAGCGGCAGAGGACGACGCGTCCGCGCGCTGGCCAGTTATGTCAGCACTTTGGATAAAGCCGATAGAGATTTGTTGAAGAGAGCGGCAGAGCTAATGGAAGCTTTCGCCACGCATGAAACTGATGAAGCCTGAAACGACGATCACCGGCGGAATAGATCTCCACGGTTCGTGAAAATCGCACAGTACAACAACCGCTGCTCGAAGCTATTTGCCGCTCAACTCCGCCCGGCCCATCGGCGTGTATAACGGCCCCTCGCGCGTTAACTCGCTTGAGAACACAACAACCTCTTCCACAAGCATGTCTCCGGCGGGAAACTCGCTGTCCTTTTCCAATTGGGCAGTCAGGCCATGTCCCGGCCCGCGCACGCGACCCAAAGTCACGTGGGGAGCAAAACGGCGTCCGTCGTACGGATAGGTCAACTCGGCAAGCTGTTTCTCAATTCCTGCATGCATTTCGACTAACGGCTCCACGCCTTCCTTAACGCCGAGCCACAATACGCGCGGTCGCTGGACATCCGGGAAAGCTCCTGCTCCAGAGAAAGCAACTCGGAACGGCGAGATGGATTCGGTGGCACGCGAGACCGCATCACAAACGGCCGAGACCGAAGTCACATCCACATCGCCAAGAAACTTGAGTGTGACATGCAGATTGTGCGGCTCGGTCCATCTGACTTTCGCATGCTGCGTCTTCAATCTCTCCATCAAACGCGCGGCCGCGTCGCGGACTCCCTGCGGAATCTCCAGCGCAAGAAACGTTCTCAGCGGGGCGGCCATTGAACGAAGAAACTGGAAAAGCAAGACTAGAAGAACATCGGCGGCCAGCACAAGACCGCAGACTTGCCGCCATGTTAGCGAGATACAAAGACCTTTCCCAGACGATGAGCCTTCCCACCGCAATCCGGGGCTACTCAGGGGCGAGCGCCTTGAGCAGCTCATCATATTCGGCCGCTTGTGGAAGCTGTTGTCGCACGCCGGTCAGGAGTGCGGCCACCAGAAGGTTCTTGCGGCGTGGCGTCGGCTCAAGCTCGTACGCCTTTTGGTAATGGGCGATCGCCTCGTCAAAGACTCCATCCATTTGGGCCAGCTCTCCTTGATGTGTGAGAGCTTCCGCATCATTGGCATCCTCGGCAAGCGCTGCCTGAGACGAAGCCTGCAATGGCTCGCGCTGAGGGAACGTCTCAATGAACTTTGGCCCCAATGAGAAGTACTGACCGTTGGCAAAAACAAGATTCCCCAAGGGCATTTCCCGCCGAGTGGTTTGCGTATCGGTGATTTGGCCTGTGGAGAGATCGATGTGTGCCAACGTGGCGTTGGAAAGCGGCAACAAGTAGCGACCACCCGGCAGATGGACGCCCTGACCGGAAGGAAACACATTCTCCGGCAACTGCAAAGGTTCAGACCAGGTGGCTTCGCCATCGAGCAGGTTCCAGGCAATCACGCGTTCTCGTCCCACCATGATGCAATTGCCGTCATCAACACACGCAACAAACAAATTGGTTTGGTCATTGCCGCGGGGCTTCTTCCAGAGGAGTTCACCGGTGCGGAGGTCCAAGCAATGCACTTCATCAGACTCGAGCGGCGTCACCAGCACACAGCCATCGGCGATGAGCGCCGTGCCGTCTACCCAACGGTTGCCTTGGTTGAGCGACAAGGGCGTATTGCCACGGTAGTAGTAATCCTGGCTGGTGATCGTTTCATTCCGTCTTGGGTATCGATAGGCCCAAGCCAGGGTCTGCGTGATCAAATCCAGAGCGACAACTCCGCCGCACGAGGTGGGGCAGACGATCATCCCGTCCGCGATAGATGGTGTGGCACCGGCCATTTGTCGATAGGTATCGGCCGCGATTGCGGACTCGGCAATGGCCAACTCTTGATTCCACTCCAATGTTCCGGTTTCCGCATTCAATCCCAAAAGCCGCAGGGAACCCTGAAATTCCGCGATGGCATACACGCGGCCACCGTAGGCCTGGGGCGAGCCAAGGAAATAGGCTCCGGCCAACAACGGATCATCGCCACCATCGGCGCCGCCAACTTGCCAGCGGCGTTTGCCCTTGGAGCCAAGATCAACGGCCGTCAGGGAATTGGTCAGATGGCCACCAACGGAGCCGGTTGAACTATTGATAAATGCTGGTCCGCCCCAGCCACCACGGAACCGCATTTGACGCATCATCATGATTTCCATCTGCTGCGAATCCACTTGCCCGGTCGCTTGCGCCTGCCCTTCGACAACAAAAGCGAGCTGACCGTTGGTCGCGGGCAAGCCATATGCGGAACCGCACCAGAAGTTGTCATCAATTGTCGAGTCACTATTGGATCGCGGATATCCCCACGACTCGCCCGTCTTGAGGTTGCGAACACGCAAACCGGTATTGGTGGACAACAGTGCGTTATCCCCAACAATCACCGGATGCAGCGCGGGGATGATCGCCAGCTGCGCGTCATTCATCGCCTTGCGATAGGCTTCCAAACTGGCAATCGCATAAGAAGAGCCGATTTCTTGTTGGAGCTGACTGCTGAGCAAGGGCGCCTGCGCGTTGGCGGTGACATTGCGTGAGGCGTCGCCGCGGAATGTTGTCCAGTCCGTGGCCAGGTTGCGGCTGCCTGCCGAAGGAACTCCCAATGTGGCTGCCAGCCAGGCTTCGATCGCTTCCGGGGAATCGAGTTGGTCGGTATTTTGCGAAACTGCGTTCGGTGCTGAACTGCCGCTTGCGGTAAGCAAAGCCAATGCTTCTTGATTGTCGTCGCGCAGCTTGGCAACATCTTCAACTGCCGCAGCGATATCGCCAGCCTTGTAGCGCGAAGCCGCGATCAATGCCGAAAGCCGGGGCTCAAACGAATCCGCATTCTCAAACTCACGCAGACGTTCGAGACAGACCAATGCCTCGCGAGGCCGATCCACATCCAGATAGTGCGAACCGAGCAAGTACAACGCTTGCGCGCCGGCTTCCGTGTGATAATAGCGGCGGACAACGTCACTCACGGTGTTCCAATCCCGATCCGCAACGGACTGCTCCAACAGTTTGCGGGCACGGGCTCCAAACAGCATCTCGTACGCTTCTCGCCCTTGCGGTGGCAAAGAACCAATGAGTTGCTGGACGGACGCGCGAAAACTCTGGCGCATCCGCCCTCGCGATGTCGGCGCCATAAAGAAGTCTTTGGTATCGGTCTCCGTGAGAAGTTCGCCCAACTCTTTCACGGTTTCCGTGATCTTGCCCTGCTCGATCTGCCGTTGGGCCAGATCAAAGCTGCGCTTAAGATCACGATTGATGTCCAAAGTGATGCCACCGTTGAAGTGTTCGTCTTCAAACGGCTCGTCGCCGTCGGCAACATCCACAGCTTCCTCAACGGCATCTTGGATCATGCCGCCGAGTTGCTGGAACACATTGCGAACCTCGGCCTTACCTTCCTCAGTGGCTTTGACTTGATCTTCGTCCGAGTCGTCTTGTTGATCGTCGCCTTTCTGCTCTGCGTCGTTCTGCTCTTGATCTTTGTCTTGTTTGTCGCTGGCCTCTTTCTTGTCCTCGGTCTTGCTGGCGGTTTTCTGCTCGTCGGTCTGTTGCGCAACTGCAGCTACGGCAAGCGGGGCAGCCACCAGCAGTGCCGCGACGATCAACATCACGGCCAAAGACAATACGCGAGAGATAAGGCCGTCTGCGTGCAACAAGCGAGATCTCATTGTCGGCGCCCTGTGAGATGAACCTGTTTGTCCGTTAGCGATTTTCGGCAGCACAATTGCCTTTAACGCCTGACTCAGAAATGGCCACAAAGGCGGAGCCTTCGACCACCCTCCGGCAATCGTCGTTGACAACCATCGAATATCGCAAATGCCCCCGTCATTTCGCAAGCAATTGCCAGCATGGAATCCGTTGAACTGCCGTAAGTCCATGCCAGGGCAAGGCGCACATCCCAGACAGTTCGCCCAATTTACCGCGCTATGGGGTGTGTCCCTTCGGTAATGCACGGCCACCCGTGCTTGTATCGCCGGGTTCCTATTTCTTGGCTTTGATCCGCAGCTTGACCTGGTACTGACCAGGGAAGTTGTATCCCTGGTTAGCAAACTGCGCGCTGATCCCCACTCCAAACTCCAGGATGCCAGAGCGATCCGCCGTGAATGTCTTGCTGGAACCGCCCTTTTGCACCGTCCCGCTTTCGCCAATGCGGTAAACCAGCGCTCCGCCGGGGATCTCATTCCCCTTGTACCACTGATAGTTGGGACTGCCGTCAGGCGTGCTGAAAGCATTGTTGCCCCAAGGCGACATTACAATCTGCCCGTCAGCCGAGATGGTGATCTCGTCACCGCGATTTACGCGAATGCCGGAACTCTTCCAGTTGGTGTCCGCAATGTGCATCCCCGTCACGGCGAAGGATTTGTGCATCTGCTCAAATCCGGTGGCTTCACGCTGGGCCAGTTTGATGTCCGCAAGCGCAATATCCAACGTGCCGAAGTCAGTCGTCATCTTAAAAGATTGCGGCGAAATCTTGCCGACAACGGTGAACAACTGAGTCTCAATGGAATCCTGTGGGATCAGTTTCGGATTCGGCGCATCGCCAAACATGGAGAAGTCTTGGTCCGCCATGGAATCCAACTCTTCAATCATCGAGTTGATTCGCACCTTGCGTTCAGCGTCATCATCCTCAATGTATTTTTCCAATACGGGACGAATCCCTGGTCCAAAGCCCATCAACTCACGTTCCGCGTTGTTACGAGCTTCTTCTTCGTTGGCGCCCAACTCTTGAATTAACCGATTGATCCGGTCCAACAATTCCGGGTGGCTGTTCAGACCTGGCGTGAAGCTGACGATTTGATCGATCGGAATCTCAAGCGCCCCGAAGGCCGTTTCTACGGTGATGGATGCAACGGAAAGTTTGCCGTAATAAACTTGCCCGCGATCCATCAACACCAGGCGGATACCGCCTTCGTCTTCATCGCCATCGGCGGATTCGCCCTGCGCGTTGGCCGAAGATTGGAGAAGCGGTAAGAGCAAGACGGCCACGAAAGCGGCGAACAAGCGGTTCATAGAAACTGCCTCGACAAAGAACCCAACACAAAGTTCGAATCCGACACATAATTCCGACCGGGGAACAACAGAGCTGGCGGATGGATCAGGCGCGAAAATCACCGGCCTGCTACGGCCCGAAATTTGACGCGTTCTTCGCGCTACGCCGCGCAAGTTCCGCCAAACCGCGAGACCGGATCAAACGCACCAGCTCAAGCGTTCCAACCTAAGCGCCGCCCCAACTCAAACGCTATTGTCGGCCAAAAGCCTATTTCGTGCAACGAATTGGACGTCTGAATGCGAGGATTCGTTCCCCGCAAAACCGCCAGAATCAATAGGTTGCGTCCAACAGCCGCATCTGGAATCGCCCTGGTATCACCGAGCCATTATTCGGCCGCTGCGTTCAGCCAGTGGTCAAACCAGCTTCGCAACCGTTCTAGCCGATCGACCAGGAGCCACGGTTCGCCAGTTCTTGATAGTCCGTGGCTGGAGCGCGGATAGCGGACGAACTCCACAGGCACTTGCCGTTTCTTCAGGGCAATGTACCACTGTTCGGCGTCCGTGATTGGCGTGCGGTAGTCCTCTTCGCTGTGGATGATCAATGTCGGCGCGGTGACGTTCTCCACATAAGTCAGCGGCGAAAGCCGGTTGTACGTGTCGCGCGTTTCCCAGGGATAGCCGGAGAATTCGTATTCGGTCAGGCCTTGGGCATCGGAACTGCCATACCAACTGTTCCAGTTGGAGATCGATCGGCTGGTCACCGCCGCGGCAAAGCGATCCGTGGTGGCAGTGAGCCAGTTGGTCATGAATCCACCGTAGCTGCCGCCGGAAACACCCAGCCGCTGTGGATCGATGTTTGGATACTTGGCCAGCGCCGTGTCGACGCCAGTCAGATAATCCTCCGAGTCGAGTTCACCCCACTTGTCCTTAGTGGCATACGTAAATGTGTGCCCATAGCCGCCGGAACCGCGCGGGTTGGTGTACAGCACAAAGAAGCCAGAGTTCGAAAGGATATGAAACGTGCGGAACCAGTAGTTGCCATAGGCCGAGTGCGGTCCGCCGTGAATCTTGAGAATCATGGGGTATGACTTGTTGGGATCGTAGTCCACCGGCTTAACGAGCCAGCCCTCCACGCCGGTGCCATCGGCCACGGTCCAGGTCAAGCGTTCGGCCGGCATCAGCGTGACTTCGGACAGCCACTTGTCATTGAAGCTGGTCAGCTTTGTTTCGCCGGTTCCATCCGCGGCGGCCAGGTAGAGTTCCGTCACATGCGTGGGATCGTTACTGGCATAACTGATGATGTCTGCGTTCTGTGCGTGCGAGACGGCCGACAACGTGCGGTCGCCGGTCGTGATCTGTCGCAGGCGGCCATCGCCCACGGTCATTTCAAACACGTGCGAGTTGCCGTGCATTTGCGTGGTCATTCGCAACGTGTCATTACTGGTCCATTCAGGCCCGCCGGGCGAGTACTCCCAATCGGCCGTTAGGTTGCGCGGCTCGCCACGGAAGCGGCCGTTAGCCAGCTCCACGACGTACAAATCCGTCTCTGCACCGCGTTCGGGCGAGAAGAGATAAGCCATATGTTTGCCGTCAGGCGAAACGGCCAGGCCGCGTTCCGAACCCATCTGGTTGGTGATCTTGCGATGATCACCGCCGCCGCGCGCGACCATGTAGATCTCACTGGTGAAGTCTTGGTTGTATTCGTCGTCCTGTTGTTCATCGCCTACGAAGAACAGCGATTCGCTATCCGCATTCCAAACAACATTGCCCACGTCAAAGGCGGTCTCGGTGATTTGCTTCGGCTTGCCGCCTTTAGCGGAGACAATGAATAACTGATTCTTCACGCGGTCCGAGCGATCCGGAATCAAGCTGGAAACTCCGTCACGCTTGTAGCTCATGCCGGTGATGACGCGTCCATCAAAACGTTGCTTGGAAAGCGTCTTGGTGACGGCTTGCGGAGAAATCCATCCTTCTCGACCGCGGACATCGGGCTCGCCAGCATCTTCGTTGTCTTCGTCGTTGCTTTCGTCATCGTCTTCCTGTTCGCCGCGTTTGGTCATGGCGATCCATTTGCCATCCGGCGACCAGATCGGCGTCGAGTCCACACCTTCGATATGAAATGCTTCGCCGCCGGGCGCGGTCACCCGCAAGAACCAAACGCTGTTGCGGTCGTTACCGCGTTGCGACCGGAACGAAAGCAGCTTGCCATCAGGCGACCAGGCGGGGCTGCTGGCTTCCAAAGCGGCCGACGTGAAGCAATACGGCTCGCCATCAGGCTTGCCATCGGCAAGTCGCTGCATCCAGATCTCGCGATGCCGTGAGTTACTCTCCTCTTCGATGGTCATCACGGTGAACGCCAATAGCGATCCATCAGGCGACAGGGCCGAACTCTCGATGGTGACTTCCTTGTAGAAGTCCTCCGGCTGCAATCCTCGCTTGTATTCGCTTTTCGCTTTCGCACCCTGCGGCGAGTCTTGTCCGTTGGCATCATTCGTGCCGGACAGAACACAACTCAGACAGATGGCAAAACAAAGCAAGGCATGCAAACCACGGTGTGATGGAACCGGGGAAACCGCAGAGGGCAATCTCATGATGAAGCTCTTGGCGAATGACATGAATCAATAACATGAAGCTGGGCAAAACCAGCAGCGAGCAGGGCCCCACTATAATCAGTACCGGGCCTCATTTCCTCAGTGCGTTTTGCCACGTTTGCGGACTCCTCGCCAACGGGCAAGCGCCGCCCATGCTTTTCAGCCCTGGTCATTCCGTCCGCAAGATCTTTTCCATCTTCTTGCCTTTGGCGAGCTCATCCACGAGCTTGTCCATATAGCGGGCCTTTTGCGTGAGCGGGTTCTCAATCTCCTCCACGCGATAGCCACAAATCACGCCAGTGATCAGGTGGGCGTTCGGGTTCAGCTTGGCTCGCTCGAAGAATTGCTCAAACGTGACCTCATCCTTGATCTGTTTTTGCAACGCCTTTTCGGTGAAACCGGTCAGCCATTTGATGACCTGATGAAGTTCCTCCTTGGTGCGGCCCTTCTTCTCAACTTTGTTAACGTAGTGCGGGTAGACCGAAGAAAAAGTCATCTTCGCAATGCGTTCATCTTGGCTGGCTGTACGATTCACCTTTAGCGGCTCCTAAATGCCCACGGTGTTTTCTTAAGCTGTTTCTCGAATTGAGATCGGGCTGGACGTCGAGCCACGGCCGCAACTTCGGCGTAGGCAATCGCGAATGATCGCTCGCTTCCGGCCCAGCCAACTTTCGCGGTTGATTGTAGCGTGCGCGAATCGCGCCGCGAACCGTGGACGTCGTCCGTGCCCAGTTTCTCTACAGCCGTGCCTTGACTTTTGCCGCTTGTGGCCATAATTCCGCAGGGCTATTGTTGCGAGTTGCATGGAGCGTCAGGCAGTCGCTGCCTTTGCATGGTTCTTGCGGTCCAATCTCACATTTTTGAGGAATTCCGTGAATACGTCCTCTTCGTTGGCCAGCCCTCATCGCGGCATTGTCCCTACGGACGCACGCGAGGTCTTTGCGCTTCGGTTGTTGGATTCGCTGTGGCGAAACTACCGTGACCGCGTTTCCTACGTTCGCGACTATGAAGAGATCGTCGAAACGGCAGGCGGCACCTTCGAGAACGACCACATCGCCTTTCGTACGCTCGCTTCGCAAGATCCTTTGATCGGCATCGCCACGCTTTCGCGTTTGTTTGAAGCGTTGGGCTATGAGCCGGCCGGCTGCTACATCTTCCCGGATGAAGAGATTCGCTCAATCCATTATGAGCATTCGCACGCTGGCTTCCCCAAGCTGTTCATCTCGGAGTTGCGCATCTGGGAGTATGACCGGCCCATTCAAGACATCATCTGGAGCTACACACGGCAAAACGCCACGAACCTGGCCAATGAAGACCTCGCCGCGCTGCACGCTTTGCGGGGAAGGTCCGTCGCGGCGAAGCCAGACGATGACGAGGCCCTGCTGGAGCGACTGACCGGCCGCTTCTTTCACCGGCCGTGGACTCCGCCAGAACGTGCGCACCTGGAAGCCGTGAACGAGGCCAGCCAGTTTGCCGCCTGGGTGCTGGTGCATGGCTACGCCGTCAACCACTTCACGGCGTTGGTCAACTCGCACGGTGTGCCGGAGCTGAATGACATCGAAAAAACCGTGCAGGCCATGGCGAGTCATGGCATACCAATGAAGGCCGCCATCGAAGGCTCCGCCGGCTCCAAGCTGCGGCAGTCAGCCACGGCAGCAGTCAAGCTTGATGTCCCCATGCGCGAAGGCGGCAAGGAGACAACCGGCTCTTGGACATATGCCTATTTTGAGATCGCCGAACGTGGCAACGTCATCGACCCAGAATCCGGCCAACCCATTCGCTTCGAAGGCTTCCTAGGCAAACAGGCCGCACAGTTGTTTGAGATGACGCGCGTGAGCGACAGCTAGCGCTTCGGCCGACTCCTCCCCTTGCGCGAAGAGGGGATTCAACCTAAGCGAATTCGGTGCGCCGCGCAGCGAAAAAAAATGCAAACTTGGAACGCGCATTCAAATTGCGGGACGTTTCTAACACTTCCAGGAAGCCACTCGTTAAGATGAATCGGAGCGGAGTGCAGCCTCTGAATAGATTCCGTCACACCACGGGCCCCTGATCATGATCAACGTTTGGCTTTCCTTTTTCGTGATCTTGCTACCGGCTTCAGCGTTTGCCGATTCACCTGTGCACCATCACGGCGACGATTCGATTGCCATCGACGGAAATTTTAGCGTTGAGTCCGCAGCATCGAACGACTACTACGCCAAGGTGTCGGCATCCACCCGGCGACAGGATGCGCAAGAGGATGAGAGTGAGTTAGTAGAACAGATTCAGCAATTGAGCGAATCCGTCGTTTCCATCGCATTTGATCGAGCAAACGAGCGCTTCGATTCCACCGGCGTCGTGATATCCCCAAATGGATGGGTTCTTAGCCATGGACACCATAACCGCGGTGTTCTTGAAAAAGGGGAATCTCAAGCGAATGCCCCGTCGATTGTTGAAGTATTGCTGAATTCAAATCGTCGGGTTCAGGCAAGGATTGTCATGGTCGTTGGGACCGGGAATGTCGAATACAGCCTTTTGAGAATCGAAGGTGTGAAAGAGCTTCCATTTTCACCGGTGGCTTCCGCGCAGCCGAAGCCTGGCGAGTCGTGTCTGATGTTGGGCCATCCGCACGGTTACGTTTCTGGAAGACCGCCTGTTGCCCGACGTGGAAAGATTGCTTATGCCGGAAAGGGGGCACTAGTTTCCAATTGCCTTGTGTCAGCGGGCGATTCAGGCAGTCCACTATTTAACGACCAAGGTGAGGTCATTGGCATACTGACGTCCCAGGTAAGACTGCTAGCTAAGTTTACTAATGCCGTTTCTGCCATCTCGAATAGAAACACCTTGCAATTGCTCCAGAATGCTGAGCAGTTGTCAGAAGTCAGCTCTGAATTTGCAACTCCCTTGTTTGCACACGAATTGGCGGAAAAGACGAAGTCGTCCGTGGTTAAGGTGTTGTGCGGCAGTCGACTTGTCGCATTAGGTACGGTGCTGGACCCAAACGGCTATCTGGTAACCAAGGCTAGCCAACTTGATCGGTCGCCCAAGTGCGTGTTTCCCGGCGGCGAAACTGTGGATGCGAGAATTGTCCGGCAATTCGATCAATACGATATGGCAATTCTCAAAGTTGAGATGGAGAATCCGCTATCAGTAATTCCATTCTCGAATCGCGAACTTGAGCGTGGCATCTTCTTGACCAGCGTCGGATGGAACGGAGACGCAATTGCGACAAGCATTATAAGTGACGCGCGCAAGTTCAACGTCCCCCCTGAGCGCAGCATGCCGAATGTCGCGCGAGTGGAAACGAGCGACGATGGCCTCATCAAAGTCATGGAAATTACGGAGGGTGAAACCCAGTTTCAAGTTGGTGATTTCATCAAGTCGATCGATGGGAATCGTTTCACGGATATTCAGCAGTATGGCGTGTGGTGGTACAACGATTCACCGCCAGCAGGGTCGTTCGTCGAGTATCTTGTTATCCGCGATAAGCAGGAGATCAAGCTGATTGAGCGTTGCCGACCAGCCACTCTGCACGAATCCCATAGTCTTCAGCAGCAAGGAATAGTTAGCTTGCGAAGAACTGGCTTTCAGGATGCGTTTGCGCACGATGCCCCGCTAAGAGCATCCCAATGTGGAGGTCCGATTGTTGACCTAAGCGGCAAACTCGTGGGCATCAACATCGCGCGATCAAATCGGCACGAGTCGGTCGCCATTCCAGCGGACATTTGCCATAGAGTCGTTAGCGAAACTCTCGGCGATTTGAACGCAAAATAGCACCAACCACACAACGTCCTTATAACTCCGTCCTAACTCTCAGCGCGCACGATTCTATTGGCGCACGCGTCGCGAAGACGCGGGGAAGATCGCCGGGGCGTCGAAATCGCCTTGACTCTGGTTACCGTACGTCTGCAATGGCAGCAAGCCGGTATTGTTCATCGGCGGCGGCAAAGTGTCATTCGGGGATCCGCTGCCAGGCACAAAGCCGGGGAGAATCTCCAAGTCGCCGTGCTTTTCCTCGATCTGCAAGTAGATGTCTTGCAGGAATCGCGTGTCGTACGGATGCCGCACGTCGCCCGGTGGCAAGTAATTCCTTACGTCGCGCTGATGCTCGACGATGTGGAACCAATTGTACGGGCGGAAGTAATAGTAGTTCTTTGGCTCCGCGATATACGGAATGTGCTGCGGCATATCACCAGGCGAACGAAACACATGCAGCAACCTTGCCATGTGCGGGCAGCCGCTGTTGCCGCAGCTTTCGCAATGACCGCCATAAACTGTGCCGGTGTGAATCGGTCCGTGCTCGTGGACTTGTTCTCCTTCCACATAATATGTGGACGTCGGCAGTGGCGCATCCTGAGACCAGGTTGTGATTGGAGCGGTGGCTGCACCATTGATTGCTGTCGAATCACTGACGGCGGTCAAGGGTGCCGGGATGTTCAGCGCGGAAGTTTGCTTGCGAAGCGGCGCGGCTCCGTCATCGCCACCGGTCAAAACCAGGCTCATCAAAAGCGCGACGCTTGGATGCATGACAAGAATCCCTTGCTAGCTGTAAATGCGCTTGCGGGCGCAAAAGGGTAATACGCGAAGAACGTGTTCCTCCTTGGTTGTTTCGACGTCGCGCAACGCGGAAGAACACGAATTTCCAGCGCAGGTTGCAGTGTCAACTCACCCCAAAGTCAAGCTGTACGGGTCACGGAAATCGGGCAATCACGAAAACGAGATCAAGGTGAAGAATCGCTACGCTAGCGTCATTTGGAGGAATTCCGAGAATCCATGTAAACGTTGCAGGCTGGCATGTCCGAAGCTAAGGATGGCAGGTAAGTGACCACCTGTCGTGAGGACACTCCGCGCATTCAATC
The DNA here is from genome assembly GCA_937982665.1 of uncultured Planctomycetales bacterium. GTDB lineage: Bacteria > Planctomycetota > Planctomycetia > Pirellulales > S012-138 > CALJLD01. The sequence continues at coordinate 8,952 of CALJLD010000150.1, read as the reverse complement.
CATGAATGCCGGACTTCCCTTTGGCGACGCGACTGGATCGAATTCATGACACTGATGACCGCATACCGCTCAAGCAGGCCATCAAGCTGCCTTTCGAAAATGTTTCGCACAGGTGCCGCGATCTTCGCGATGGGTGCCGTTATGTCAGTGTGCGGAATAGCCAAGGCTCAGGTGCGCCAATTGCCGGTTCCTGATCCTGATCAGCGTTTGAATAATCCACCCGCCAGCGTGAAGCAGCGGATGGATGATCTGCTGCTTCCGGACGTGCCGTATGATGCCATCATTCGTTTGGGTCAGCGTCGCACCAAGCTGTTTCGCACAAAACAGCCGGTGGGTCGAATTGCGATCACGGACCCCAACATCGTCGAAGTCATTCAATACGGGCCCACCGAGTTTGAATTTGTTGGCAACACCTCGGGCGAAACCAGTCTCACGATGTGGTTTGCCGGCGTGGACGGAACACAAAAGATCCTGCGTTTCGTCGTCAAGGTTGAAGCCGACTCGCAGGAAGAAGAACAAGCGGAAATTGAATACGCCCGCTTGGAAGCCCGTTTGAACGAACTATTTCCCAACAGCCGGATTCAGTTGATTCCGGTGCTGGACAAGTTAATTGTTCGCGGTCAAGCGCGCGATGCAGAGGAAGCCGATCAGATCATCTCAATCTTGACCGGACAGCAAGTCAACCAGTTGGGCACGCCGTACTTCGGAGGCTTTGGAACTGGCTTTGGTGGTGCTGGAGGCGGCGGACCAAATCGTGGTGCGGTTGCAAATTTACCCGGTGTGGATCTGCCCACGGAATCTGTCATCAGCTTGTTGGAAGTTCCCGGCGAACACCAGGTCATGCTGAAAGTACGAATCGCCGAAATCAAACGTTCCGCTCTTCGCGACTTTGGCTTCGACTTCCAAGTAGAAAAAGACAACTTTGAAATCGGCCCTGTGTTGAGCGGAGCCGGCAACTTGACCGCAATCTTGGATGGCGGCGATGTCACGCTCTTCTTGCGTGCGTTTGCTTCCAACCGGACAGGCAAGATTCTTGCGGAACCGACTTTGGTGACACTGAGCGGCCGCACGGCCACTTTCCTCGCTGGTGGTGAATTCCCTGTTCCCACAGCCGTCGGCATTGATGGCATTGGCGCCGCGACGACAACCTTCCGCGGATTCGGAACGCAGTTGGCCTTCACCCCTACGGTGTTGGACAAAGATCGCATCCGGCTGCAAGTTACACCATCCTTCTCAAACATCAACAACAACAACTCCGTGGGCGGCATCTTTGGCTTGGACACGCGAGCTGTTGCCACAACGGTTGATCTTCGTGAAGGCCAATGGCTGGCCATTGCCGGGTTGATTCAGGATCAACAAGATGGTTCCACCGGCCGCATTCCGTATGCCGGAACAATTCCGCTGGTGGGCACGTTGTTCCGCAATCAAAACATTCAACGAGACGAGACCGAACTGGTTGTGCTTGTCAGCCCGGAACTGGTGCATCCACTGGATGCCAAGCAGGTTCCTCTGTTACTGCCGGGGATGGAAGTGACGGAACCCACGGACCACGAGTTCTACTGGCACGCTCAGATTGAAGGCGATCCCAACGTCCATCATCGCAGCACTGTCTGGTACAACTACCACCACCGCATGCAACATGCCCAGCGTGAAGCGTTGCGAATGGCCAAGCAACAAGCGCGCTTTGAACGCAACCAATCGTATTACATCAACGGACCGCACGGCTTCTCAAAGTAAGTTGTGCAAGTGCCGTTTGACCCGAACAAAATTGACCCAAACATAGAGAAGTCGAAGACTTCTCCAGGCTTTGCCTGGTCGCCCGCATCACGCCGGAATGCGAAAGAGAATCAACAGGAAGGACCCTGGACTGATGAACATTGATGTTCGCAAGAAGCTGATGGGCGGCGTGTTAGTCGCTTCGTTTGCATGCGGCGGATGCAAGGCCGTAAAAGACTCGGAGATGTATTACCAGCCTCCGACGCCTCCGCAGATGCTGGGCTATCAGACTGACACCATCAATCAGCGGCAGGAAGAAAACGCAGAAGCGTCCAAGTACGTCATTTATCAGCACGAGTTTGAACCCAACGAATACGACGAAATCAACGGACGCGAAGTTGGCGGTTTGCGGCTGAACGAAGCCGGCGAAGATCACGTGATGCAGATTGCGTTGATGCTTCGTCGCGGCGCGCCGTATCCGGTTGTCGTGGAACGCAGCAACACCAGCGTCCGTGCCGACTCGGAGTTCCGCTATCCGGTCCACTACAATCCAGAGTTGGATCTCGCCCGGCGTGAGGTCGTCGTGGCCGCGCTCAAGCGAATGGGAATTGAAGATGCGGAATACCGCGTTGTCGTTTCTGATGACTTCGCCTCACCGATCACAGACTCGGAAGCCAGCAACGCCTATCGCCGCGGAATCCAAGGTGGATTCAATCAAGGTGGCTTCGGCGGCCAGGGAGGTTTCGGAGGTGGGCTCGGAGGAGGCTTGGGCGGAATCGGTGGCGGAGGTGGCCTCGGCGGTGGCTTCTTCTAAGCCGCTCTTTAAGAGCCATGGTCCGTCGCCCGGCATGAGCCTGGCGTTGGCCGCCGGCACGAGGGGGACTGTTTGCTGAGTTGAAATGGATTTCGGCTCGCGACACGTGATTCAAAGATGAACTTGCCAAGGATGGGTCTCATGAAACGGCCAAAAGGTTGGGCGCTTGCCGTCGCGCTGCAAATCGGCGCATGTGGAATGGCCGGATGCAACACCGCTCCACCGCTTCCTGGCGTTGGATCGCGCGCATCCGCGCAGCCGCAACAGTCGGTCGAACAAATGTTGGCCGCCGCCAAGTTCATGGAGAACCAAGGCGTTCAACAGCACGATCCCGAGAAGCTCGAGATTGCTCGCCAAGGCTATATGACCGTGCTCTCGCGAAATCCACAAAACCAATTCGCCCATCACCGTCTGGCGATCCTCGCCGCGCGAGGCGGACAATTTGACGCGGCCGAAGTCCATTTCCAAAAAGCGGCCGAATCCGGAGCTGTCAGTTCCGAGTTGCTCGCCGACATGGGCTACAACCTCTACTTGCAAAATCGCCTGGAAGAAGCCGAGCAATCCTTGCGCTCCGCAGTTGCCAAGGACTCTCGCAACGAAGCCGCGATCAACAATCTTGGCCTCGTGCTGGGCGAAATGGGTCGTGCTGACGATGCACTCGCGCACTTTGAGCAAGTTGTGGGCACCGCCCAAGCTCACGCCAACCTGGCCAAGGTCTACACTCACTTGGGCCAATTGGATGAAGCCAAGGATCAGTACAACCTGGCACTCTCCATTGATCAGGACTTGCGCAACGCTGCCGAAGCCCTGGTGCAACTTGAGGACGCAACATCCGCCCAACGCATGGCGCACGAACATGCCCAGGCGCAGCTTGCCTCAAATCGCCGTCGTGGGGAAAGGCGCTCACTGCCACAACCGGCCGAACCGCGCAGCCATCGCGAATTGCCGGAGTTGGAAGAGTTGCACCTGACCGAACAGCAGCCGCGCTATGCGGCCGAAGTTCGCCCCGTCAGCGAACAACAGCCAATTCAAACAGCTCCGCAACCGGTCAAGCAAGACGGTTTTTTTGACGTGGACTCCGGCGTCATGCCAGCTCGCGAATACACAAACATCAAGCCGCAGCACGAGACACACCGCGCTCCGCTACAGCAGCCGCAGCAATCGATGGCTGAGATGGCCGCCGGCCTTGGCCAGCCTGAGGAAAGCTTGATTCAGCAAGACGCTCCTCAGCCAGCACCACAACCAGCGCAGGCTCGCGTGAATTCTTCCGCGGATGAGTTGCGAGCCTCCTTGGCTCAACAACAACACATCCCGGAGCAACACAAACAGGAGCAGCCCGCGCAGCAACAACAACGCCAAGAGCAACCTGCACGGTACCAACCTGTTCAGCAGCAGCCCGTGGCGATGGTTTCCGAGCCGCCGCTTCCACAACATCAAGAGGAACAACTCAATTCGTTCCCTCCACCGCAAGTAGCGACTCCGCCGGCAATCCAACAGCCCGAGCTGCAAAGTCAGCCTGTCGTCGAGACGGCCGCACCTGACATTTACCCTCAGGCAAAGATCGCCGAGAACCACACAACTCCGGAACGCATCGTCAATCCGTATGTGGTCCAACAGCAAATGCCCGCCCAAACCGCGCCGCAACATTCCGCGACTGCACAAGAAGCATCACAACAATTCGTTCCGCAACGTTTGACTTCCGCTCAGTCGATTGAGCCGCGGACGTTGACCACGCCTGCGGAGGAAGAGTTGGCTCCGCTGCCAGGCTCAACCGAGACATTTGTTGCCAAGGCGCAGCCCGCGCCACAGCAGTTGGCACAACAGCAGACTGCACCACAGCAAACGCACGCGGTGGAAATGCCGCAAGTTCCTTCGCAGCACATCGCGGAATCGGCACAAGAAACCGCGCCCGCCGCAGCTCGCTTTGCCTCGGCGGATGCTGTTGATGACCTGCCAGTCGGCGAGCCCAACCTCGGTCCGATTGCCGCGAGCCCTCAGCCCGCGCGTCCGGTTGTCACCGCCAATCGCGCGCCAGCCGCCGGTGCACCGCTGTTTGATTATCGCAAGCAAGCGGACATGCAACCCCGCAGCCTGCAAAAACTGCTGGATGACGACGACTATTAATGTCGTCGCAGTGACATGTACTTTCGTCACTCCCGCGCATTCCCGCGCAGGCGAGTATGACAGAATGGCGCAAACAACGTTGGAGTAACGTTATTGCCCGCCTGCTGCTGCATCGGCGTTACCACCGGCATCGTCAAGCGATTGCCCATCCGGCACGACCCAAAGCGTTCCGACCGGCCCCTCATCGGGGTCATACTCGTAGTGCATGCCTTCAGGCAATTCGGGAAGCTTGACCTGGTACTGCGGGTTGTCGATGAGTTCCCGCTGATACTCCTCCATGTCGGCCGGCAATCTTCCGGTTGAGGCCTGATAGAGCTTGAGATTGTAGTCAGCCGTCATCAGGTCAAGCCGGTCGGCAGCTCGATACCTTTCCGCGACAACCGTCGAGAGATAACCGCCGCGATTCTTTCCCTTGGTGCCAACGGTATCAACGTTGGCTTTAACCGGCGCGGTTGGGTTTGGGTTTGCCTGAGCGGCCTGATCATCTTTTTCCTTGAGACAGCCGGGGCTGGAAACCAGAGCGACCGCAACCAAGGCTACGCCTGCCAGCAAACTGTATGCACGCATCATCATGAACACTCCTGTGACTGTGTTCGGTTGTGAGTTATTCGTTTCGCGAAGTTGCTGGCCCAATTGTTGCAAGAAGGACGTGAATGCCTCTTACATCTTACGCGTCCGACTTCCCTAACCCCCATGCTTTCATCTTATCCAATTCGTTGTACCGCGTCATGTCATAGCTCAGCGGCGTGAGCGTTACGCAGCCACGGCGAAGTGCAGACAGGTCAGTTTCCTTCTCTGTCATCTTTGGCGGCGGATCATTGGTTGCCCAGTAATATGGCCGCCCGCGCGGATCCTGACGTCGCTCAAAACCTTCGCCCCACCGCTCCAGGCCCATGGGCACAATCCGCAACTCAGGGCTCTCTTGACCGAGTGCCGCCTGAGGAATGTTGAGGTTAAAAAGCTTGGTGTCGGTCTCTTCGCGGCGTTCCCACAGTTGGCGAATGATGGGCACTGCGATCTTTGCCGCTGCGGCGTAGTCCGCGTGTTCATCGTACTCGAGTGAGACCGCGACGCTGTAAATATCAAAGAAAGCGCCTTCGATTGCAGCCGCAACGGTGCCGGAATACAAAACGTTGATTCCGGCGTTGAGGCCACCGTTGACGCCGCTGACGACCAGATCTGGCCGCCCGCCAAAGAGTTGCGAGATCCCCAACTTCACACAATCCGCGGGGCTGCCTTCCACGGCCCAGCCGCGACGATGCTCGCCCTGGAAGACTTCTTCCGCAACCAGCGGAGTCAAGAAAGTGATGGCGTGGCCAACTCCGCTCTGTTCTGTCTTGGGCGCGATGATGCGAACTTCGCCCAGCGAACTCAACTCCGCTTCCAAAGCGGCCAGCCCAGGTGCGTAAATTCCATCATCGTTGGTAAGCAAGATGTTCACGATCAGTGTGCGATCCCGTAGGCAAATGCGCGAGTAAGAACTGGTACTGGCAGATGACGCGCCCCGTTCTAGCACTCGCTGAGCAATTGTTCCAGGACGCCAGCATCTGCTGCGGCATTGGCGGCGCGAAGAATTCCCAGAAACTGCTATTGAGACGGCTGTGAGCCGCCGATATGGTTCACAGACACAATGTCTGTCATCCTGGCAAGAAGCCATGCGGAAGTTGCTATGAAGCCAAAACAGTTACCAGAAGCGGAACTCGCAATCCTGGAAGTGTTATGGCGTTGCGAAGCTGCCAGCACGCGCGAGATCACTCAGGAAGTGTACGGTCGCGTCACCGCATCCAAGATGGCGTCCGTGCAAAAGCTCGTCGAGCGGCTGGAAAAGAAAGATTGCATCGTTCGTGACCGCAGTCAGCGTGCGCACACGTTTTCCGCGGCCGTAACTCGCGATGATGTTGTGGCCACCAAAGCCCAGGCGTTAGCGGATCAATTCTGCGACGGCAAGATCGCGCCGCTTGTTTCGACATTGCTTCGCTCGGCAAACATGTCAGCCGCGGAACGCAAGAAGCTCAAGGAACTGATTGACGAACTCTGGCCAGAGTGAGCCGGCGGTTCTTCCACGAAAAGCAGGAGTAATGGGAGATGGAATTCCCGCTCTGGAGCATGATCATCAGCAACGCCGTGGTTGCGACATTGCTGGCCATGGCCGCGCTTGCCGTTCGCCGCATGCTCGACAATCCTCGCTTGGAACACTTCATCTGGCTGCTGGTGCTGGTGAAGTTGTTCACGCCTGCGATCTTTGATGTGCCGGTTGCGCTTCCCTCCGCCAAAACGGCGACCGTCACAACGCACACGCACGCTGACCTGGCAACGCCCATTAGTGCCACGTTGATCGCAACGCATAGCGCGCCATCCGCCTTCACCGCCGACAACGTAGCGCTGGCCATCTGGCTTCTCGGCAGTTGTTTTGCAGGTGCATGCGTGGCAAGGCGCTCGCGACAATTCGCACGAGTTCTGGCAAATGCTCGGTCCATGCCTCCGCTGCTGGCGAGTGACGTTCGCGGTCTTTGCGATGAGCTTGGCATCCGGAAAGTTCCGCGCGTGCTGCTGATTGACGCGCGGCTTTCGCCGTTACTGTGTTGGCACAAAGGTCGGCCGACGGTCGTGATCCCGGCACAACTTGTGAACTCGCTGATGCCCGATGCCTTGCGAGCAATCCTGGCTCACGAACTCGCACACTTGCTACGCCGCGATCATTACGTTCGCGTCCTGGAAACAATCGCGCTGACCTGCTTCTGGTGGCATCCCGTCACGTGGCTCGCACGGCATCGACTGCGGGAAAGCGGCGAACTGTGTTGCGACGAACATGTGCTGCGGCGGATGTCGACAGCGCCGCGGACTTATGCTGCCGCGCTCTTACGAACAATGGATTGGTTATCCGGAGGCGACGCCCGGCCGATGTGGGCGGCGACATTCGCCACCGGAAGTTTTCGCTCGATGACACGGAGGTTCCAAATGTTAAAGAGAACGCATTCACGTTCACGAATCGCTGGTTTGCTTTCCGCTGGCTTCGCGATTGCCCTCACGGCCTGCCTAAGCTTGGGTGTTGCGGCCGGTCAAGATGACCAGACAAAAAACTCGGACCAAAGCGAGGCTGGCCAAAAGATCTGGACGTTGTCTTTCAAGATCACCGAGACAGACCCCGCCGGCGAGGAAACGGTCATCGCCAGCCCTAAGCTGAGAACGACCTCAACCGCGGAATTGCGCACCGACAATCAGGAACGCATGATCCAGATTCACGCCAAGCCAGTTCCCAAGACATCGCCTCAACAATGGAAGGTTGATTTCCAGCTCAAGCAGAAAGGCGACGTCATCGCCAGCCCATCCATCATGATCATTAAGGATGGATACGCGTCGTTCGGCAGGACCGACGGCAGCAAGCTGACTTTCCATGTCAGCGTGGAATAAGCTGCGCCTGATGAAAACCGCAAGTCATCGCCCTGGTACGCTGCAAAGCGCGCTCAGGGCGAATGGCGTAGAGAGACGGCAAATTCCCCCAAGCGTAGGGCCAAGCGAGGTGTTATAATCGCCGCCTCTGGTTGGCAACATTCGGGCTAGCCTGCGAGGCAATAACCAGGGGCATCAGCGCAGCAAGGATTGAGAGCTGTCGCGCAGCGGGAATTGAGAGTCGTCGGTTTGCAGAAAGGTCGCGCAATGAGTTCCGTAGTCGATTACTACATCAAGCAGTATGAGTTCAATCGAGAGCGAACACTGGGCACGCTCGACCGCGCTCGCAAGCTTGCCGATCCCAGCGCCGCACTCGCCTGGCGGCCAGGGCCAGGCCGAGCTCATGTGGGCTGGCAACTCATGCACATTGCCGTCACGGAGGAAATCTTCGCCACGGAACGTCTCGCTCCGCATAAGAAAGGCGAATGGCTTGACCTCTGGCCGCGGTTCCGCGGAGGCAGCACCCCGGATGACAAGGTGCCTACCGCCGAGATGATCTTCGCGGTGATGAAAGAATCGCGGGCTCACTTGCTGGCCACAGTCGCGGAATTCACTGAGGACCGCCTGGAAGAAATGCCAGAAGCGACCAAGGATCGCGGGTGGACCGTAAGGAAAATCCTCGACATCATCGCCTGGCACGAAGCCCATCATCAAGGTCAGGCACACCTGACGCTCAATCTCTTTGAAGCTCAGTCTTAAGCCGCCGGCGAACGTGCCACCGGCGAACGTGGCACTGGCGAGGATTCCGCGAACGGGATCCTGACTTTCGCGCGATACGTCAATGGGCATCACCGTCGCGACGCGCTGCTCGCTCGCCGCCTGCCTGAACAACCTTGCGTGCCCGGCAC
>CALJLD010000149.1 GCA_937982665.1 uncultured Planctomycetales bacterium | reverse complement strand
CGGAGATACGCGTCACCGAGGTACTCGGCACTGCTTGGAAGACATTGTTGCGGAGTTTTTTCTCCAGCGCTGCAGTGGGGTTCGTCGCCAAGTTGATTTTTGCAGGCGGCGTTGTCGCTTTGGTGTTCGGGATGATTGGACTGGTGGAATTGATCGATCACGGCGGCGATGAAGACGCCCTAATGGGTTCGTTCGGGATTGTTGCTATCTTTGCCGCGTTCTTCCTGTTGTTCTCTTGGCTGTATTCCGGCGTTTGCCTTTTTGTCTCGAACATTTCGCATGGCCACCCGTCGTCGTTCCTGGATTTGTTCCGGGGAAGCGGGCATATGTATCGAATGTTCGCCGCGACAATCATTTTTGCTGTCGCCGTTGCTTTTGGATTGGCATTATTCCTGGTGCCTGGCATCTACATCTTCACGCGATTCTGCCTATTTGGCTTCTTTATCGTCGACCGCAACCTTGGACCGGTCAAAGCCTTGCGTGCGTCTCATCGGGTAACAGGCGACAACCTGGGCAAGACCATGCTCGCACTCGTGTCTGTTGCCGGCGTTTGGTTTGCAATCACACCCTTACCGCTAGGCGTTTTTGTTGCCACGCCGCTGGCCATGTGGATGCTGGCCGTCCTTTACTTCCGGCTGTGTGGAGATCACCCCAGCGTTGGCTCACCGCCGCAGGCGATTCAAGCCGCCTGAGTTGCCGTTCATGGCGAAGAATACGTGGCTGTGGGTAACACAATACGCGTGACCATGCCGACGCTAGGCGACTTCGGCAACGCTATTCGATTCCGCCAGCGACCCGCAGAGTTTCCGCAACGGCGGCATGCTCGGCGCTGAGCGCCTTGGTCAGCGACGTAAATCCCGCGGAATCGCGGGCGTTAACGTCAGCCTTGTTGCCCAACAGAATGTGGACAACGTTGGCGTGGCCTCGCCAGGAAGCCTTGTGAAGCGGCGTCATGCCATCGTTGTCAGGGGCGTTCACATTCGCTCCCTCCGCCAACAATCGTTCCACTATGGCCGCGTGTCCATTCCAAGCCGCGGCGTGCAGCGGTTGATATTTGACATCAGGAACGGAAGCTGTGGCTCCCGCATCAAGCAGTTCCTCAACAACCGCGGTGTGCCCATTCCAGGCGGCCAGGTGAAGCGGCGTTTGTCCGCTTTCATCTGTTGTCATTGGGTCGATTCCCGCAGTCACCAACTGCACAGCGATTTCACTATTCCCATTCCAAGCGGCAATGTGCAACGCCGACTCGCCACCATCAAATCGCTGCGAAAGATCAACGTTTTGGTCAATCAGGAGTCTTACAACTTCGGCATGCCCGCCGTCACACGCCAATCGCAAGGGTGTTTCGCCGTTCTCGTTAGCCTGGTTGATTTGATTCCCCACGGCCTTCTGCTGCACGAGAATTCGCAAAGCGCTTCCCAGCCCGTGACGACAGGCCCAATGAAGTGCGGATTCGTCAGTGAACTCGTCCAGGTTCACATCTTTTGTGACTGGCAATAGCGCGTTGACGGATGAGAACGCATTCGCGGCCACGGCGATCTTCAAAGGTGTTGAATCCGCAGCATTCTTCGCATTGGGATCAGCCTTCTTTGCCAGCAGGGCTTCAATGACGGTCTTGTGCTGTTCGCTGGCGGTAGCCGCCGCAAGATGCAGCGGGGTGTCTTTGTTTTGGGTTGTGGCATTTACGTCCGCGCCATGCTCTAAGAGAACTTGAACAGACTCGATCACCCCGGAGGAAGCCGCATCATGCAAAGGCGATTGGCCATAGTAGCTGGTGCTATCGACTTTGGCGCCCGCGTCCAACAACACGCCAACCAGTTCCGAATTCTGTGATCGGCAGGCTGCATGCAATGGCGTGTCATTGTTGCGGTTGGAACTTTCCGGTTTCGCGCCTTTGGCGATCAATAGTTTGGCAATGCCGATATTCCCATTCGCGGCCGCATAGTATAGAGGCGTCGCCTCGCCGTTGTCTTTCCGAGAAACATCGACGCCATTCTCGATGAGTAGTTTGGCCATTTCTTCGCGGCCGTATTGCGCGGCAATCAACAGCGCGCTTTGGCCGTATTCCGTCACCTGATCAGCTTTCGCGCCGGCTTCAAGCAACGCTCTCATCGTCTCGATATCACCGGCCGTGACGGAGTACATCAACGGCGTGTACATGTTCCTGCGGCCCGCATTGACATCAGCTTTGGCGGCAATCAGCTGCTTGACAAAATCTTTGCGCCCATACATGCAGGCGTATTGCAAGGGCGTGTATCCATTCTGGTCAGTTGAATTGATGGACCCGGGGTGATCCTTAATTGCTTTCGTGACATTCTCCGCGTTTCCTTGCTGAATGGCCGTGTGCAAGACCGAGTTCGCCTGGCCGTGGACGTCGGATGCCAAACCCCAAGCTGAGACAACAGAGATGACGGCAAATGCCAGTCCTAACGATTGTTTGCGAAGTCGCATGGAATTCTCCCGGAGTGGGACAAGCCGAAATGCCACGTGTCATCGTGAGAATGCACAAAGAAAAGTTGGCAAATCCGGCTCACGGCGCGGTTGAGTATACCAATTCACTTCATTGACGTAGAATTTGAGGGAAAGTTCCCAAATTCAGACCGATTCCTTACTTGCGAGCAACCTGGACGCATCGAACATGGCCGCAAAAGAAGAAACTGGAATGACATCTCGCGAGCGGTGGACCGTTTATCCCCTGCTTTTCCTGACACTGGGCCTGGTGATGCGGGACCGGTTGGAAGATCAAGGGCGGCAAACTCAGCGTGCGCCCGCCGCGCAAGTTTGGGCGGAAGAGCTCGTGACGGAAGAGCTGACCATCGTCAACAAACAAGATCAGATTCGCTTTGTACTTACGGCCAACGGTTGGGAACCTTTCGCTCCCCGAAATCTGATCAAGACAAGCAATTCGCCCGATTAACATCCCGCTTCGTTGCTCGAACAACCTGACAAACGAGATCGACTTCATGCGAGAGCCAGCCGAAATCTCGAGACTTGCCTTTCCAATTTGCGGAAGAGCACTTTGTTCCGCGTTGTTGGCCTGCTTTGTGCTGAGCGCTGTCTTCAATGCTTGTTGCCTTGGACAGGAAATCCCGAAGGATGCCGATGAAGTTGCGCAGTTGATTGCAGATCTGGACGATGATCGATTTCATGTCCGCGAGGCAGCTTTGCGACGCCTCTCCGAATTGGATTCCAGCGTTGTGCCGCGTTTGGCGGATGCAGCCATCGATGGCAGCATGGAGGTTGTCATCCGCGCGATCTCGGCGATGAAAAACATTGCCGCTAAGAACCCGGATGCAAGTCCGCTGGTTGAAGAACATCTTCGTCGGCTCGGACAGCCGAACTATACCTTGGCTGGACAGCACGCCCAAAGAGCCCTGCAAGAGCTTGCGGTCATAGAAGGCGAACGTACCCGGGAGTTTCTGCTGACTCTTGGTGCGCGTTACGGAACTGGCAACAACACCGGTGTTGGGGTGCCAGGCCCAGGTCATATGGAATTCACCCAGGAGTGGCACGGCACGGCGGAAGAGTTCGGCAAAGTCCGTATGCTGTATGATCTGCACCACATTTCTTTGATCGGTCAATCATTTGATGACGAGTACCTTGCGGACTTGCTCGCGGTTCCCAACCTGCGGCAAGTTGATCTGTACAACACAAAGTTCAGCACCGCGGCCGTGGCTCAGGTCTTTGCCAAACTGGGCAATGAGCTGGATCACCGTAAAGGCGCGAAGTTGGGTGTGACGGCCGTTGCGATTCCCCTGAGATGTTTGATTGACGATGTAGTTCCCGGCAGTGCCGCGGACAAAGCCGGCATGATTGGCGGAGACATTGTGACGGCCGCCGACGGCAAGCAAGTCCGCGACTTCGATGAGTTGAACGCCATCATCGCGCAGAAGTCCCCTGGCGACACCTTGGAGCTGGAGATCAGCCGAAATCAACGAAAGCTCAAAGTCACCGCAACACTTGGCGGTTGGTCCCCGTAAAGGCTGCCACTACGCAGCCGCAACATCTTCTGATTCGCAGATTCCAACGGCTAGAAGCGGTTTTCACGCCGCACAGTTGGATTAGGATGGCGAGTTTGCAAATTCACTGCACTGGCCGAAAGATGTTGGCGGTATTATGCAGCTGTTACAGGAGATGCCTGTCTGGGGCGTCGCAATCTTTGTCTATTGCATTCGCATCGTTGATGTCAGCTTTGGCACGTTGCGGACCATTTCGGTAGTTAATGGGCGCTTGGCTCTTTCTGTCGTCCTTGGGCTGTTCGAGATCACGATTTGGATCACCGCGCTTTCGCAAGTCCTTGTGAGAGTGACTGAGCATCCCATTGTCATTTTGGGCTACGCCGGCGGATTCGCGACAGGTAACGCGGTGGGAATCCTGATCGAACGCCGGTTGGCAATGGGGACCGTTGTCGTCAGGATCATTAGCTCAAATGCCGGGCGAGGGATTGCCGAGGCCATTCGTCAGAATGGGCAAAGGGTCACAACATTCGCCGGGCAGGGACGCGACGGTCCAGTGACCTTGCTGTACATAACATGTGCAAGACGCCGCTTGTCCGACATCTTGGCAACCGCCCGCCAATGCGATCCTGCATTGTTCTACTGCGTGGAACCCGTGCATAAGATCAGCGCCGCGCCGGGCGATGCGGGCGACCCCCTGCCCCACGCGACCGGCTGGCGAGCAATACTGAAAAAGAAATAGGAGAACCCCATCAAGCTGGGATCCCACGATTCATTGAGCGGCGCTACAGCGGTACAACATACACTTTTCCAGTTACTGCTCTCCGTCCCCCGCTTCGGACAGATCGACGCAAATCAACTCACTCTCATTGCGTCCGAAGAAGCACTGATTGGCGTACGCGGGGTGTGACCAGACCACATCACGACCACGAGCAAAGCCATCGGCTGCCAGAAGCTTCGCACGATCCAGTTCCTGGTAACCTTCAG
>CALJLD010000148.1 GCA_937982665.1 uncultured Planctomycetales bacterium | reverse complement strand
CACTGGCAAGCGAAGTCTGCCAGTGCCGTCTTGGCCAACAAAAGAGAGCCCAGCCCAACAGTCTTTTTCTCAACCTAAAGGGTGCCACTGGCAAGCGAAGTCTGCCACTGCCTTGTCGGCCGACAGATTGAGTTCAGCCTCCACAGTTTGCTTGACTCGTAATCAAGCTCCCACCAAACTGCCTGCATGAATGCGACACCGGGCAGAAAACACAAAACCATTCGTCGTTACCACCAAGCTGGCGACTTGCACGAATTGACATTCTCGTGCCATCTCCGGCAACGGTTGCTGACCAATGATACCCGGCGAAACTTCTTGGCAGAGAGCGTCGACTTTGCTCTCGAGAAGCACCAATTGTGCCTGTCAGCATTCGTCTTCATGCCGGAGCACGTGCATTTGCTGGTCTGGCCGCAGGACCCTGCACAGGCAGAGATCAGCCAGTTTCTCAAATCCCTCAAACAGTCTTGCTCGACCAAGATCAAACATGACCTGCGTCAGTCAAACAGTTCACTCCTGGCCAAACTGACGATCACCGAGCGACCAGGCAAGCAAACCTTTCGCTTCTGGCAAGCAGGCCCCGGCTACGATCGCAACCTCAACACGCCGGACGTAGTGCTCACATCGATCGACTACATCCACAACAATCCACTGCGGCGAAGCCTTTGCCAAAGACCTGAAGACTGGAAGTGGTCCAGCTATCGAACTTACTTGGCCGACGAACGATTGCTTCCGTTGACTTCGCCGAAGGTCACGTCACTCCCGGCGGAGTTCTTGCAGTGATTTGCCGCATACCCAACTGCAGGAAACACTGGCAGACTTCGCTTGCCAGTGCCACCCTAGTCTTCTTCATATCGACGCTGTTGAGGCGATGCTGTTAGAAATCAACCGCGGCAAAGCTTTCCCCTACTGCATCAATCTTACTGGCGATGTTTTCTTTCGTGTTATCGCCGGGGGGCCACTGGTGCCACTGGCAAGCGAAGTCTGCCAGTGCCTTGTTGGCCAACACAAAAAGCCAAGCAAACAGTTCTTCTCAACCCGGTGGGTGCCACTGGCAAGCGAAGTCTGCCAGTGTCTTCCGGGAACGTCAAGTTGGCGCCAAGCAAACAGCCCGGCTGATGCGCGTTCGCTCCACAGAGTGATTCGCGAAGCAGCTAAGGGCGATTTCTTCCCAACTCTAAGAAACACTGGCAGACTACGCTTGCCAGTGGCACCCTCCTTCGGTGGTCACTGGAGTTGTTTGAGGCTTGATGATGTTACGAGTTAGCCGCTGCCAAACTCTTCTTTGCCGCTTCCACTGTCACGGCGATGTCTTCTTCTGTGTGGGCGGCTGAGATGAAGAGGGCTTCGTATTGGCTGCAGGGGAGGTAAATGCCGGCGTCGATCATGTGCCAGAAGTAGCGGCCGTAGCTGGCGGTGTCTAACTGCGCGGCCGTGTCCCAGTCGCGGATAGTTGTTCCGGCTGGCAACTTGTCGCCGGTGAAGAATAACGTGAGCATGCTGCCGCAACGGGCGAGCGAGTGAGGAATGCCGGCGGATTCGGCCGCGGCGGAAAGGCCTTCGGCAAGTTTGGCCGCCTTCGTTTCCGATTGTTCGTATGGCGGGTTGTCGCGAAGTTCCTTCAGCGTGGCGATGCCTGCGGCTGTGGCCAACGGATTGCCGGAGAGCGTGCCTGCCTGAAAGACTTTGCCGGCGGGCAAGATGTTGTCCATGATCTCCGCGCGGCCGGCGTACGCACCCACGGGCAATCCACCACCGACGATCTTGCCGAGCGTGGTGATGTCAGGCTGGATATCGAACAGCGACTGCGCGCCGCCATACGCCACCCGGAAGCCGGTCATCACTTCATCACAAATCAGAAGCGCGCCGTGCTTGTGTGTCAGTTCGCGCAGCGCCGTAAGGAAATCTTGTTCTGGAAGAACGCAGCCCATGTTGCCGACGACCGGTTCAAAGATCACTCCGGCGATCTTGTCGCCATGCGCCGCGAAGGCTTCGGCCAGTTGTTGCGGATTGTTGTACGGCAACACGAGCGTGTCTTGGCCAGTGCCAGGCGTGACGCCGGGAGAGTCCGGCACGGCCAAAGTTGCGGCCGAACTGCCAGCGGCAACCAGCAGGCTATCAACATGCCCATGATAGTTGCCGGCGAACTTGACGATGATGTTGCGGCCGGTGAAACCTCGCGCGAGGCGGATGGCACTCATCGTGGCTTCCGTGCCGGAGTTGACCAGGCGAACTTTCTCGACACCGCTAACCGCAGCGATGATCAGTTCCGCTAGTTCACTCTCGGCTTCGGTAGGGGCACCGAAGCTGGTCCCGTTGCGGGCAGCGGCTTCAATGGCGGCGATCACCCTGGGATGGGCATGGCCCAGAATCATCGGCCCCCAAGATCCGATGTAATCGATGTAGCGATTGCCATCGACATCCCAAAGATAAGCACCGGCCGCCTTCTCAATGAACAACGGCGTCCCGCCGACAGCGCCAAAGGCTCTCGCCGGACTGTTGACGCCGCCGGGCATCAGGGATTGGGCTTTTGCGAACGCGGCCTGACTTTGGGAGCGGGACATGTTTCTCTATGGAGGTGGTGGCGGGCGCAGCGGAAACTCGACCGGCTTTTGGCATTAGACCGAATGAGTGCGAGAAAAACAGGCCTTGCGAGCTGTCTAGCCTGCGTGGGAAGTTTGCGTGAAGCCAAAGTGGGGGCGGCGGGCATTCAGCAATGCGACTTCATGGCACCTTGTGGCACTCTTTCATGGCACCTTGTGGCACTCTCGTTCCTGCGGGGAACGTTTCAAAGCGGCGGGAGTCAACGGGACGGACGAGCAAACTCGAACACGGGACGAATGCAGGCCGCTGGTTTGACTCGCTGCTGGTTCACAATGGATAAATTGGGTGGCTTCAATCTGCCAGTTGATCGAAAAAATGCCACGCGAGATTTTCTAAATCACCAAAAGCTATCTATTTCTCGTATTTTGCCGCCAACCGGTTGACAGCATGTAGTGCATTGTTAGGCTATCGGCCAGCCTTAGCGGCCCTGCCCAGGCTTCCTAAACGGAAAACATACCGCGAAGAGCCTGTTCGCAAGATTGTGGCGCCACGAGGGCATTGGTACCCGATGGTTTGGGGCCGCCGCAAGTATTTGGTTCGTGCTGCCCAGAGTGTTCAGCAAGTTGTATTGCGAGGCAGCAGAAGAACGGGAACTTTGATTTGTCCTTTGAGGAGGAGCCAAGAAATGAATCGCGCTTTGTTATTGGGCGTGGCTGTTTTTCTGGCGGTCGTCGGCCTTTCGCTGATTTCGACCGGTAGTGATACCGCCAACGCCGGCCATGGTTGCCATGGTTGTCACTCGTGCCATGGTTGCCACAGCTGCCATGGTTGCCATTCTTGCCACGGATGCCACAGCTGTCATGGCTGCCACTCGTGCCATGGTCGTTGCCACGGCCGTTGTCATGGTCGATGCCACGGACGCCGTCGTCACTGCCATTGCTCGGCGTGCTACGTTCCGTGCCATGGTTGCCATGGTGGATACGCCGCTCCCGCCGGTCCCCCGGCTGGTGGCGAAGTTCCGCCTCCGCCGCCGGCTGACGGCGCTGGCGCTGGCGCGCCGGTTCCTGGCTCGGCCAGCTATGATCGCGCTCCGATGAACTATCGCACGGTTTCTTTCCGTCGCTAAGTTCTAAGCGTCGCCATGCGGCGTGATTGACGCGATTAACAATTTGACCAAGACGAATTGAGTGACCACTGGCTCCTCCATCGTCTGGGACAAAATGCAACATAGAACGGATCTTGCCTTCTCGGCGAGGTCCGTTTTTTTTGCGCGTTCGCAGAACTGACTCACGGGAGTTACAGGGTCGTTACACCTCGTGAACCTCGCTTCATGTATGTTTGTGCCTGGGCAGGTCGTTCCCGAAACAGCATGCCCAAAACAGCATGCCGCGAAACAGCATGCGTTGTCGTTGCTGTTTCGGAACGAATACGAAAACCAGGGAAGCATTCGAAAGGAGCAACCATGAAGCGAATCGTTCTTGCCGCCACTGCTCTCGCGCTGGCGATCAGCATGACCCACGCTGTGCAAAAGCAAACCACGGCCCAAACCAATTCAAGTCGCGGCCAACAAACTGTGACCCAGCATCCTCCCCAACAACAAAACGCTCGCCAGCAACCGCCGCCGCCGGTGCGGCCGCCTGTCCTTCGGCAAGGCGTGCGTCGTTCCAACAAGTGGATCAAACTTCCCAGCGGCAGCAGTGTCGCGGTTGACGTCAGTGTGACCGGAGACGGTGTTCGGGTATACAACGCGCTCACATGGCATCTGGTCGCTGTCGACGAGAACGATGACACCAAGGTGCTGTGGGACAAAAGCGCCAGTGCGTTTTGGGACAAGATGGACATTGAACAAATCGAGATCGAAGGCCAGGACGAAAAGGCTTGGGCGGTTGTTATGCGGTCTTCGCGGTACGAGCAATTCGCGGAGTTCCATGACCTGCACACTGGCGAACTGATCAAGCTGGTTGGCGAAGAGCCGGCCGATGGCAATTCCGTCACGCTCGCGCAAACGGCCTCAGGCTCTGGCGGCAAACGTGATGAACCGCTCTACGAACTTGTCGGCTCGGCTGAGCGGTGGCAAAAAATCTACGCGGAGATCTTTGCCGGCCAAGACACGCCAGCCGACAGCATCAAAGATGTCGACTTCACCCAACACGCAATCGTCGTCTACTACGCCGGCAAGGCGACCAACTGCCGCGGCTTCAGCGTCGCCGGCGCCTTCGAGACCGAAGACGAATTGTTGCTGCGAGTATTCGCGCGGACTTACCAATCACACGGCAATCCTCCGGCGGAGCATCCCTTCGGGATCTTCGTTGTGCCGCGAATGACCGAAAAGCCGTACGTGATCGAGACCGATCGCCAAGGCCTGATCGGCGGCCCTGAAATCTGGAAAGAATCGCGGCGGTTTGATCCACTGGAAGACTGACTCGCAGCTCGACTAATGCCGCACAATCAAAGCTGAACATTGCTGACAAGTAATCTGCGACTCAGCGATTTCGCAACGTCAACGAACGACAACGCCGTGCATCACATCTCGTGGTCACGGCGTTTTGCTTGCGCAATTCTTTCGTGCCAATGCCCAACTATGTTGATGGCATAGTTTTGTTCACGGCGCTGTTTTGATGCCGGCGCGAACTTCCTAATGCCAGCGATGTTGGCGTTGACAGCAGCGTCTTTCGCAAGCTTGTCGCAAAAACAGTATCGCGCACGAATGCGACCTGCGCGGCAACGCCTGATGAAAGCAACTCCCCTTGACGTGGGGGAGCCGTCTGCGGTGAGATTCGGCACACGGCAGTGAACCGCGCGCATGGCAGGAACGGAATCTTGCCGCCGCGCCATGTTGTTCGTCAGCAGGTGATCGCCAAAGCACGGTGTTTTTCAAAAAAGTGCGTTGTTTCCAAAGCATGGTGTTTGTCAAAGCACGGTGCTTCCGAAGCATAGCATCGCCAGTGCCTGGTGGTCCCAGCGCGTGACGTTCATCGATACCCACGTCGCCCTGCGTCTGGCGTCATCATCGCCTGCGCGGCGCGGCCGCCCTCGCCGAGGAGTCACGGATGCGAGTCCTCTTAATCACCGGCATGATTTGCTGCGGAGTTTGTTTGCTTACGCCGTTGGCCTTGAAGTGGGACGCGATGGCCGGTCACGAATGCCGCTGCGGAGGCTGCGGCGACGGCATCTGCCGCGTCGATCTGTGCACATGCTCCGTGCACTGCTCATGCATGTCCTGTTGCCACACTGCCGATACGCGCGACGGCCACGAACACAGTCACTCGCCCTCGCGTCTTGCCACTCAGCCGGACGGCGGCCTGGATTTGCGCTGACTGGGATAGTGCAGGCTCGTTGCCATTGATCGAACACGGCATCTGTCTTGCCCAAGCCGCTTCGTGGTTTGTTGCGGCGGCACGCACAGACGGAGACATCAAAGCAACGATTGAAGCAGCAAGGGAAAGTTGGGCGCGGTCATTTCCCAACGACACGCGTGCAAAAACAGCTTCGATCTGAATAAGAAAAAGGGTGCCACTGGCAAGCGAAGTCTGCCAGTGTTTCTTGGAGTTGGAAACAATCACCTTTGAGCCTGCTTCCTTGTGAATTCATGCGAACGCGTGCCATCGAGCACTGGAAGCGAGCTTCCAGTGGCACCCGTGGCACCGTGCACCCGTGCGGTTTCCAGTGCCGCCTGATTCGCGTTGAGTGCCAACCAGCCGATTTCTTTGCTCTTTCAACTCAGTTGTTGGACAATTTCTTCAGGGACACTGCCCGAAGTCCGGGCGCAGTGTTTGAATGCTTCGTATGAATTCTTCATATCAGCGGACGGGCGCAATCATGACCGCGTTCTCAAGAGCAGCGTGTTTGACAGTCTTGACTGCGTGGTGGATTGCAGGCGTGCACCCAACAACGCTCCGTGCGCAACAAAGCGACGAAGAAATTGAAGCACTGATCAATCAACTGCCGGCAATTGAAGACTCGGACATTGGCTACAGCGCCACTCGTTCAGGCAGTGGGTTTCTGCCGTTGAATGTGTCCGATTCAAGCATGCTGTTGCTGGGCCAAGCGCCGCCTGAATCCGCGACGACGATGCGAGACATCGTCAAGCAGGGTGCTGCGGCAATCCCCCGTTTGATTGAGCACTTGGCTGATGATCGACCGACCAAAATCGAGCTGGAACATGGCGGCGGATTTGGCGCAATGTACTTCAGCGATGAGTACGACTTCAACTCGTTGAATTCAGAAGCTGCTCCGAAGAATGTCAACACAGATCAATTCGCGACGCTGACACACGTCAACAATTACAAAGTGACTGTCGGGGACTTGTGCTTTGTCGCACTCGGGCAAATTGTAAATCGCAGCTTCAGCGCTGTTCGCTACCAGCCGACGGCAATCATTGTCATCAACTCGCCGGCCCAAAGCGAGGCTCTGCGTGAAGCTGTCAAGGAGGAATGGGCCAACGTCGACGAAGAGCAACTTAAGGAATCACTGATTCGAGATTTCGTGCAGGCCGATTACGAAAGCCGGCGAATTGCTGCTTACCAACGCCTTGCGTACTACTATCCGGAAGCCGTCGAAGATCTGGTGCTCACGGAACTCGCCAAACCAACGTTTGATGTGTTCCTAGTCAATGATCTATGTCGGGACACGCTCTACAAGACGGACGATTTTGCCGTTCGCAAGCAGAAATATGACGAGTTCATCCAGAAGCACGGCGAAGTCTTTGCGGCAGGAATTAAGGATCAACTTTTTGATGATCTGGATTTGCTGGAAGCACACGAACGAGGCGCGATCTCTCCGCCTTTGACGCGATTTGGAACGCAGCCGCGGGAACTGTTGATTCAGCTCTTCGGTGAGCCGGAGGATGTCAAGAGTGAAGATCAACCGATTCTCGACGTGGCCTCGGAGAGTGAGAGGGCGCGTTTCATTCGCGCGCTGGTTCACGACGAAAGTCGAAAGATCGGAGAAGCGGTCAAACAGGTTTTTCTGACATCACCGGATGATGACTATCTTGCGCCGGCCTGTTTGCGCTGCCTTGCCAATCGAGGGTTTGGGCCATTCCTGGTGGAACAACTCGACAAGATTGATTTTGCGGACAGAAGCATCAACTACTTGCACAAAGAATATCTTGAGGCGATTTGCCATTCGAGCGACACACAAGTCCAAGCCAAGCTTGTGGAGATTATCAAGACAACTGCGAACGATGTGTACTTTATGTCGGCACTATCTGCCGTGAGTGATTTGGATGCCGATCTGGTTAGTGATCGTGCCGTAGCAATCTTGAATGGATTGCCCGACGAGACGGACCAGGGGCGGGAGTTGCTGGGGATGATCCGCAAACGCTTTCCCGATGAAGCAAAAGAAGTGTTTGAATCGTTTCTCAGGGCGAAAACGCCCCAGCGGGCTGAGACACTGTGCCGAGTTCTGTGGTACAACGACCCGCTGGCGATTGAGATTCTTGCGCCTTTGCTGGACGACAAGCGTCCTTTGGAAGGCTTTTCAATCCCCATGCGCGTCTGCGATCGGGCGGCACAGGCGATCAGTCACACGACGGAAGATATCTCATTTGATTCCGAATGGAGTATTTCCAGAAAAGACAGCACCATTCAGGAATTGAAGCAATACTGCAAGGACAAAGGAAAGTAACAGGGCAACAGGATCTCACGAATCGATTGGGATTCTCGAGGGTGCTTGCCCAAACTCGTGCCTACATGAATGCGGCGAGTGATCAATTCGGCCAACGGATTCGTGGGATCAGCGTGGCGTTGGCAAGCTAAGTCTGCCCGAGTTCCCAGTTATTGGGTGCGCCCCCATAGCATTGCAGGAACTCGACCGGGCAAGTGAACTTTGGCGCGTGAAGGAAACTGGTGCTGGATAATTCGTCGGCCACGGAAAAGCACTGGCAGACTTCGCTTGCCAGCGGCACCCTCGCGTAGGGCTTACTGGCAGACTTCGCTTGCCAGCGGCACCCAAGTTACGCGGCGATGGTTGTGTCCTCGCAGCCTGCTAAGGTTCTTTCCGCACAACCTACTTGGGCGGCTTGGGTTTTTTGCGTTTGGGTTTTTCGCCTTGTTTGCCCTGGGGTTCTTCGCCGCGTCTTGGTTTGGGGAGGCGGCCGGCGTCGGAGAGCGCGCGGCGCAGGAGGAACTCGACCTGGCCGTTGATGCTGCGCAGATCGTCATCGGCCCAGCGACTCAAGGCTTCAAGAATCGCTGGGTCGATACGAAGTAAGAAACTCTTGCGAGCAGCCAAAGGTGCACCTCTTACCGAAGTTCAGCCACCGTCTTAGCAAGAACAGTCTTGTTCAAGACGGCCTACTGGTAAATTGTGCCGGTGTTGACCACCGGCTGAGGATTGCGATCGCTGCAGAGCACGACCAAGAGGTTGGAAACCATCGCGGCCTTGCGCTCCTCGTCCAGTTCCACAATCTCATCCTTGGTCAAATGGTCCAAGGCCATTTCCACCATGCCGACGGCTCCTTCAACGATCTTGCTTCTTGCGGCCACCACGGCTTGTGCCTGTTGCCGTTGCAACATGGCGGCGGCAATCTCCGGGGCATAGGCCAGGTGACTGATTCTGGCTTCGATAACTTGAACGCCGGCTTTATCCAGACGCTCCTGGATATCGTGCTGCAGTTGGTCAGAGATGTCAGGCGTGTTGCCGCGGAGCGAAACTTCTTCGTCATGGCTGTCATAAGGATGCCGGCTGGCGAGGTTTCGCAGGGCGGCTTCGCTTTGTACGGCGACGAAGTCTTCGTAATCGTCCACTTCAAACAACGCTTCGGCGGTGTCGACAACTCGCCAAACAACGACGGCGGAAATCTCGATGGGGTTGCCGTCGCGGTCATTGACTTTGGAAGGCCGGCCGGCGGAGCGGCTGTGTGCCTGAACGATCTTGCCTGTTGCGTCCTTCTTCTCCGGCGTAGTGATGGATCCGGTTTCGAAGTTTCTTACGCGGAGCGAGATCTTGTTCTTGCTGAAGAACGGGTTGACCCAATAAAAGCCTGACTCGGTCACGGAACCTCGGTAGTCACCAAAGAGCAGCATGACGCGAGCGTCATTGGGCGCCACGGCTTGAAAACCAAACATCATCAAGAAGCCCAGCAGGCCAAACAGAATGCCGCCGATGATTAGCAGTGCCCCGTAGAACTCGTTGTTGTTTGTCGCACCGCCACTGGACGCCAAAGCTCCGCCGACGATCACACCGGCAGGCGCCGCGAGCAGCAAAAGGAGCGCGATCGGCAGTCGCGCCCAGCCTGAGGTTGGCTTGAGTTGTTTTTCCACGGTCATTTGCGACCCCCGCTGGCAAGTTGGTGAGAGATTTCAAAGTGATATCATAACGATATTCGCCGCCCAGGCAGATACTTGGGAAAAAACCGGCAAGAATTTGGGCCGAAGCACGCGTGGGCGGCCGGAGTGCCTGCGGGAGAGGGAGTGCGTGCACAGCGGGTGCAGATGAACGTCGCAAAGCGAACCGATTGGCCCTGAGCGCAAAGCGAGCGAAATCAGCGAGTGGAGAGTTGCCTTCAAGCCGAAAGGCAATGGCCGGGGGGCACGCTGGCGTTCCGCAGCCGCTTGATTCTGCGGTTCAGCCTGTCGCGTGGCTCTGCCACTTGGTGTTGAGGTAGCCCCGACGAGTTACTTCAAACACCGTAAGTCCAATACGCCCGGCAGGATTCGAACCTGCAACCCTCGGTTCCGAAGACCGATGCGCTATCCAATTGCGCCACGGGCGCGTGT
>CALJLD010000147.1 GCA_937982665.1 uncultured Planctomycetales bacterium | reverse complement strand
TGCGTCAGGAAGAACAGCACCACAATTGGCAGCGTGAACAAGCTGGCCGCGGCCAACAGCAAATGCGTTTCGCTGGAGTACGAACTGACGAAGCGTTCCAGCCCATACGCCAGTGGGAAGCGGGCGGGATCGTTCAGGTACAACAGCGGTCCCTGAAAGTCATTCCACGCTGCCACAAATTGAAAGAGCGCGACTGTCGCCAAGGCCGGCTTGGCCAGTGGCAGCATGATCCGCCAAAAGATGCCCCACTCGCCGCAGCCGTCCAGCCGCGCGGCTTCGCTCAGCTCTTCCGGCACCGTTAAAAAGAACTGCCGCAGCAAAAAGATATAGAACGCGTCGCCGAGGAATGTCGGCAAGATCAGCGCGCCCAGGCTGTCATACAAGCCCACCTCTTTCAACAGCAGAAAGCGGGGGATCATCGTCGCCTGCCAGGGGAGCAGCATCGTGGAGATCAAGATCCCAAACATCAGCCGCCGCCCTCGCCATTGCAGTCTGGCGAAGCCGTAGGCAACCATCGAGCAGGAAAGCAACGTCCCGGCCACACAGCCCAAGCACAGGATCAACGAGTTGCGCAAATACGTGACGAAAGGAATCACCGTCACTGCGTCCGCATAGTTCTCCCACTGCCAGGCTTCCGGCAGCACGCCTGTTGGGTTCGATGTGATCTCAGTTCCGCTCTTGAGCGACGACAGCACCATCCACACCAGCGGTCCGGCAAACAACACCGCCGCGCCCAACAGGACCAGGTGCATGATGACGCGCGTGCGTTGAGGGAGTGGCCGGGGCACTGATAAAAAAACCAGTTGGAAGAACTTCGGTCAAGCGAAGAAATCTAGGACGACTTTGCGATCAATCAACACCTTCAAACAACGCAGAGCCCACGCGCACGATGGTTGCACCTTCCAGGATTGCTTCGGCAAAGTCACCGCTCATTCCCATTGACAGCTCCGCAAGGTCAAGGTTCGCGGGAGCGTTGTTTGTTACCTGATCTCGAAGCTCGCGCAGGGCCGCAAAGCTTTTGCGCGCGGCGTTCCCAGTTGCGTCTCGGGCGGCCATGGTCATTAGCCCTCGGATGCGAACGCGAGGCCATTGCTGAGTCTGGTCTAATAACCGCGGCAGTTCCTCGGCGGTGAGCCCATGCTTTTCGCTTTCTCCGGAAGTGTTGACTTCCAGCAGTACGTTCGCCAGGCGTTGTTCCGATGCCGCGGCGTTGATGGCCGTGAGCAAGCGTTCGCTGTCGACCGAGTGAATCAACTCGCAAAGTGGCAACGTGCGGTCAACTTTGTTTCGCTGCAAGTGCCCGATCAAATGCCAGCGCACGTCGAGGTCATCGAGCGACTTTGCTTTGTCCCACAACTGCTGTGGCCGGCTTTCGCCCAGCACTTTGCAACCGGCGACGACGAGGTCGCGCGCAATGTCAGCGTCAACATATTTCGTCACGGCAACCAATTGCACGTCCGCAACAGCGCGGCCTGCCGTTTGCGCGGCTTCGGCAATCCGCGCTTGAACCGCTTGCAGGTTCTCAAGGAGTCTCGTCTGGCGAGTGGTTAATTCCATCGACGAAACGTGATCAGGTATGTGGGTGGCAAGTGCTTCAAGAGTATCGACTTGAAGTCTTTTCCTTGTATCGCCACAAGGGCCCGTTTTGGCAACCGCCTGACGCCCAGTTTCCCAAACAGGGATTCAACCGTAAGCTGGAAGGGTCGCAGTTTTCTTATCGAGGTGCCCCCAATGAAACTCTCCATCACCACGGTTGATGCATTTGCCAGCGAGCCGTTTTCCGGCAATCCGGCCGCTGTGTGCGTGTTGAATGACGAGCAGGCCCAGTTGGATGATGACACGCTGCAATCCATCGCCACGGAGATGAATCTTTCCGAGACGGCGTTCTTGCGCCGCGTGGAAGATGGCTTCAACCTGCGCTGGTTCACGCCGGCTGTGGAAGTGGAGTTGTGCGGTCACGCGACTCTGGCCTCCGCGCATGTGTTATGGGAGTCCGGCCTGGCAGATCGTAGCGTGCCCATTCGGTTTCACACGCGGAGCGGATTGTTGGAGGCACACGCCAAAGGCGAATTGATTGAATTGGATTTCCCCAAGTCAGAACTGCACGAGGTCAAGCACGTTGACGAGCTCGAGTCTGCCTTGGGCGCGAAGTCGGTCCACGCATGCAAGACGCGCTTTGACTACTTATTGGAACTTGAAAGCGCCGATGTGGTTCGCCAACTCACGCCTGATCATCGCGCGCTGCGCGAGTTGGACATTCGCGGCATTATCGTCACGGCGCGTTCTGACGACGCCCGCTGTGACTTCATCTCGCGTTTTTTCGCACCAGGCTCCGGCGTTGACGAAGACCCTGTGACCGGTTCCGCCCATTGCGCACTTGCGCCGTATTGGGCTGAGAAACTGAACAAGCAGCAGATGGTTGGCTATCAGGCGTCTTCGCGCGGCGGCGTTGTGAATGTGCGTTTGGAAGGCGATCGGTGCGTGTTGGGCGGACATGCCATCACCATGCTGCAGGGCGAATTCGCCTTGTCCCATTAGCGCCGCGACGCTTTGCCAGCGGGAACCGCACATCTTGCCTAACCCGAATGCTTGCTGGCTTCGCGAATTCTGCATGGTCGTGCGAGCCTGTTCGCCCTCGGCCACTTTTCCGGAAATCCTGGTTTTTCCGATCACGTCATTCGTGCAATGTCACAATGGCGACGCTATCTTGACATGGCGAAGCCGGATGCCTGTTGGGCAAAACATCCGAGGCAGAGCTTAGCAGCGGAATCCCCAACTACCGTCGACGACTTGCGTGCCGCAGGCGCAATTGACGGCGATAGTCATCTCCTTCCAATTCCCCCCAAGTGAGGTCGAGACATGCGACGAAGAATGGCGGTTTGGATGACCTGCCTGGCAATGGCAGGTTTGATTTTCATGTCCACTGATGCTGACGCACAACGCCGCGGACGTGGACAAAGCGGAAACGGAAACGGAAACAGCAGCGAGTCCGAAGATGGCGTCAAGAAGTATGACGAGGTCATCACGGACAAGGCCGAAACCAAAGTCGGCCTGTTCAAGGTGCACACCGTTGGCTCCAAGCTGTACTACGAGATTCCGCGAGAGGAACTCGGCAAGGACATGCTCTGGGTCACCAGCATTGATCAAACCGTCGCCGGCGCAAGCTATGCCGGGATGGACGTCAATGACCGCGTGATGCGTTGGGAACTTCGCGAAGGCGATGACAACAAAGTGCTGCTGCGAGACGTTCGTTACAACGTCCGTGCCCGAGAAGGGGATGAGTACATTACGTCGGCCGTGGAAGCCAGCAACCTGGCACCCATCGTTATGACCTTTGATGTGGAAGCCTGGGGCGCGGACAAAGCGCCTGTCATTGAAGTCACAGATCTGTTCAAGACCGACGTCAGCGAGATCAGCGCGGCCCGCGCTTTGAGCGCTGGAGCCATGGACACCGGCAAGACCTTCCTGGAATCGGTTAAGGCCTTCCCGCAAAACATCGAAACAAATGTCTTGGCGACCTATCGTCCCGGAAGCGGAGACGCAGCTGGCGGACGCGGTGGTCGCGGTCGTGGTGGCGCTGGCGGCAACATCACCGCCGTTGTTCATCACAGTATGTTGAAGTTGCCGGAAGATCCCATGACACCGCGCGAAACCGACCAGCGCGTTGGCTTCTTTTCCGTTCGCTTCCAAGACTACGGCACCAGTGAATACCACGCCGTTGATGATGTCAGCTACATCACCCGTTGGCGCTTGGAAAAGCAAGACCCGGAAGCGGCCGTTTCCGAACCGGTCAAGCCGATTGTGTTTTACGTTGCTCGCGAAGTTCCCGAAAAGTGGAAGCCCTACGTGAAGAAGGGCATCGAGATGTGGCAACCGGCCTTTGAAGAAGCAGGATTCAAGAACGCCATCCTCGGCAAGCTTGCTCCCAGTCCTCAGGAAGATCCCGATTGGGATCCGGAAGACGCCCGCATCTCCAGCATTCGTTGGTTGCCGTCCACCACGGAAAACGCATTTGGCCCGCACGTGCATGATCCTCGCACCGGCGAAATCCTGGAAGCGGATGTCCGCATCTATCACAACGTGCTGAAGCTGGCCCGCGATTGGTACTTCGTGCAGGCTTCGCCGAATGATGAGCGAGCGCAACAACTGCCGATGCCTGACGATCTGGTTGGCGAATTGCTGGCCTACGTGGTTGCGCACGAAGTGGGACACTCGCTTGGTTTCCCCCATAACATGAAGGCTTCGTCCTCGTTCACGGTGGAGCAACTTCGCGATGCGGAGTTCACCGCCAAGAACGGTACGGAAGCCAGCATCATGGACTACGGCCGCTTTAATTACGTGGCTCAGCCCGGCGACAACGCAACCTTGATCCCCAAGATCGGCCCTTACGATTTCTTCGCCGTGAAGTGGGGCTACCGTGAATATGCGGATGCTGAAGCCGAGGAAGCCGGCCAACGCGACTTGCTGGCCCAACAGATTGACAACCCGATGTTCCGCTTCGGCAATGCTTCGGGCGAGGACCCGGGCCGTCAAACGGAAGACCTTGGGTCTGATCCGGTGGAAGCCACGGCGCTAGGGATGCAAAACATCAACCGCGTCGCCGAATATCTGGTTCAAGCCTGCTGCAAGGAAGGCAAGGACTATGACTTGCTCTCCAACATGTATGACCAACTTCTTGGCCAGCGGAACCGTGAGTTGAACCACGTGCTTGGTTCCGTCGGTGGTTTTGAAGAGGTTGTGTTGTTCTTCGGCGATGCCGAACAGGTTTATCACCCCATCAACGGCAAGCGACAGCGCGCCGCGGTGGAGTTCTTGAACGAGCACGCCTTCCAGGTTCCGGAAGCTCTGATTTCAACCGACATCACCATGCGGCTGGAAGCGACAGGCGCGGCGGATCGCATTCTCAACGGTCAGCGGCGAATCCTCTCCGGTTTGATTTCCTCCGCTCGTGTTAAGCGGATGGCCGAACATGCCGAACGCATGAAGGGCCGCTCCTCTGAGGACGATCCGATTTACACGCCAGCGGAAATGTTGGCCGATGTCCGCGGCGGCGTTTGGAGCGAACTGGACGCCAACGTCGTCGAGATCGATCTCTATCGCCGCAACTTGCAGCGGGCGTACATTGACACGCTTGCCTCGCAAGTAAAGAGCGAGGATGCCAGCACAGACCTGCCGGCATTGTGTCGCGCGGAGTTGGAAACGTTGCAGACCATGATCGAAGGTAAGGTCGATTCCTCGGACGATCTCACCCGCGCCCACTTGAATCAGGTGCTGGCGATGATCTCCAAGGCGCTGGATCCCAAGGTTGTTGAGCCGGCGGCTGCGGCCTCGGCGGCGCCGACAGGCTTTCCCGGCCGACGGGGTTAGGCCACGGTTCTGCGTTTTGTAAACTGAACACCAGGCGTCGCGTTGCGGCGCCTGGTTTTTTGTTGCCGCTCCAACAAGATTCGCGCGTTTTGATTGCAATTTCATGACTGAGTCCGAATCCTTCCAACCAGCGCCCGTCAAACCGGAAGTAAACTTTGACGTGCTGCAACAACTCGATATTCGCGTCGGCACCATCCAGAAAGTTGCCGTCCCGAAAGACTCCAAGTCGCTGGTCAAGTTGAGCGTCAGCTTCGGCGACCATCAGCGAACGATACTCGCCGGGATGAAGAACGAACGTGACAACATCCACGAAGTTGAAGGCCGGCAGGCTCTGTTCGTGCTGAATCTTCCGCCCAAGAAAATGATGGGCGAAGTCTCCGAAGGAATGCTCTTTGACTTGGGTTATGCCGACGGAATCAAGCCGGCTTTGGCCATGCCGGAGTGGCCGGTGCCCGATGGGACGAGGGCCGGCTGAGCCACTCCAACCGCTCGCGCCATAGACAGCAGCGATTGCGAGATGGTAGCTTCGAGCGCCTAACGTCTCCTTGTCTCCGGCACAGATCGCAAACGAAACGACGACTTGACACCGATGAGCGCACCCCTCATCCCGCCGCGACTCCTGTTTCGCTTTGCCGTGCCTTGCCGCAAGTTGCCGGAGAGCGCTTCGGGCGTTGACTTTGATCTCGGCGCGAAGTTCCGTTTGCCGACCTTCGGCGAGTTGGAAGGCCATCCAACATTCGCTGACGTTCGCGTTGGCTGGAACGAAGCCGGCTTGGCCTTCAGCGCGGAGGTCACCGGCAAAAAGCAATACCCCTGGTGCCGGGAAGGTCAGCTTGAAGAGAGTGACGGCCTGCATGTGTGGATCGACACGCGCGATACGCAAACCATTCACCGCGCCGGCCGGTTTTGCCATCGTTTCATTTTCATGCCCACCGGCGGAGGGCCTCGCCGCCAGGATGCGGTCGCGGATCAAATCATGATTCACCGCGCTCGCGAACATCCCAAGCCAGCGGCGACGCGTGACCTGGCCGTGCGGACAAAGTCTCTGGGCCAAGGATACTTCATCCAAGGTTGGATCAATGCTGGAGGTCTCAATGGCTATGACCCCGGCGACGCCAGCCCTCGCCTTGGCTTTCAGTACTGTTTGCTGGACCGCGAACGCGGCGAACAGACATTCAGCGTAAGTAATGATTTCCCCTATACGGACGATCCGAGTGTGTGGGGAACGCTGGAACTTGGGCAGTAATTGGCACACCTTTCCGTCGTGTTTCCGTCATGGCGCGCTATCGACTGGATTCCCGCCTGCGCGGGGACGACAAGAATGCCGCTATTAGTTGACGTTCAACTCCAGCGGTTCGGCCAGCCGTTTGATGCGATCCAGCAACTCATCCAGTTGCTTAAAGCATAATGACTGCGCGCCGTCAGACAACGCTCTTTCCGGTGTTGGGTGGACTTCCATCAACAGCCCATGCGCACCGGCGGCCAATGCGGCCAAAGCCATTGGCGGAACGTAGTCGCGGCGACCGGTTCCGTGCGAAGGATCGACCAAGATCGGCAAGTGCGATAGCTCTTTGACCGGCGGAACAACAGAAAGGTCCAGCGTGTTTCTGGTATGGTCCGAGAACGTTCGCACTCCGCGTTCGCACAAGATCACTTCGTAGTTGCCGCCGGCCATGATGTATTCGGCGGCCATGAGCCATTCATCCATGGTTGCGGACATGCCGCGCTTCAGCAGAACCGGCTTCCGCGTCTTGCCGCAACGTCGCAGCAAGCTGAAGTTCTGCATGTTGCGAGTGCCGATTTGCAGAACGTCGGCCGTGTTTTCGCAAACGTCCACGTTGTCATGATCCATGACTTCCGTGACGAACTTGATGCCGGTCGCATCGCGGGCTTTCTCCAACAGCCGCAGTCCGGCTTCGCCCATACCTTGAAAGCTGTAAGGACTGGTCCGCGGTTTGAAGGCTCCCGC
This sequence comes from uncultured Planctomycetales bacterium, assembly GCA_937982665.1. Taxonomy (GTDB): domain Bacteria; phylum Planctomycetota; class Planctomycetia; order Pirellulales; family S012-138; genus CALJLD01. The sequence continues at coordinate 14,063 of CALJLD010000147.1, read as the reverse complement.
CCTCATGATCTTGATCCCGCGCTCCATCAAGGCTTCCGCCGTGCGGAGGATCATCTCCCCATCTTCAACGCTGCACGGTCCACAAATCAGCGTGAAGTTGCCTGGGCCAATCGTCACATCGCCAACAGTGACGAAGGAATCGTCCGGATGCATCTCCCGGCTGGAGAGCTTGTAGGACTTGGTGACACGAATCAACTCCATCACGCCCGGCATCAATTCCAACTGGCGAGGGTCCACAGCGCCTGTATTGCCGGTGATGCCAATGGCGGTCCGCGTTGCGCCAGGCATGGGATGCGGGGCCAGCCCCATTTCCTTGATCCGCGCGACGGCGTCTTCAATTTCTTCTTTCGTCGCCTCGCGGCGCATCACCACAAGCATACAGAAACTCCTCAGGCGACCGTTGGGCGCAACCTCAGGTGACGCCGATTGGTCAAAAGCACACAGGCAGGCGGGAAACTGGAAGCGGTGGACAGTCCCGGCAGGAACTCTATCTTGCACAATACCAAGCAACCGTTCGCGAGACCACCCGGCGCGGACTTGAAGCAAGGCACCGGCGTTATCCAAAAACCGCGGTGATTCCGCCGGAAAATCAACCGCAGGCGAGCGCCGTTCGTAACATGGCTCACCGATCGACCGCAATTGTTGAGGAAGCCCAGATGCCAACTCCCCGTGAACTTCTTGGCCGGCGAAACCCGGAGATTTGGCTTGTCACCGCGGCGGGCGAGGAAAGCACCGCGAATTCCGAAGTGGGACTTTGCGGCATGATCGCCACGGCGGTGACCAGCGTTTCCATCGTTCCCGATGAGCCGCGGATCATCCTCGGAGTTTCCAAGCAGCACGCCACCTGGCGTGCGATTCGCGCCACCAGGCGTTTCGCGCTGCATCTGCTGGATGAGGCAAACATTGAACTGGTTTGGCGGTTTGGCCTGCAAAGCAGCCGCAACACAAACAAACTCGCTGGCTTGCCCAATCAAAGGATTTCCGCGGCGGACGGATCGTCGGGCTATGTTGTGATTCCCGAATGCCTGGCCTGGCTTGGCTGCCGTGTTGAAACTGATTGGGATATTGGCGACCGCACGATCTTTCTGGCCGAAGTCACGGGCGGAGCTGAACTGCGCAGCTCCGACTCGCCGCTGTGCATGCGGCGGCTGGCCGAAATCGGCGATCCTCGCAAGCTGCAGGAACTTCGCGAGCAGACGGCACAGCAAGCCGAGGCCGATCGCACGGCGATCCACGCCTGGCGGAAGTTGCCGGAAAACTCTGGGCGTTGAGCGCTGGTGAGAATATAGGGACATCTGACGATCTTATCACTCAAAGAACTCCGGGAACTCTTCTTCAAACTTCTGCCGTCGGAGTTCCGGATCCGTAATCTCCGGATGCCATTCTTTGTGAGTCACCAAGGAGCCAACGTGCGCATCCCATCCGCTGCGCGTCTTGCGAAAGACCTTGGTGCAGCCTGGGATTGGGCACTTGCGATCTTTGGGAGTTGACTTTGGCTTTCCTGATTTGCGCGTCTTGCTTTTGTGTTCCGTTATGGTGCTTGGCTTGAACTTCGTGCCGTTTTGGGTGAAGTCCACAACTGACGTCAGGAGAATGCCGCCTTCGGCAACGGGATCATCCAAACTCGGATCTTCCAACGAGTGTTCCGCAAGAACGCAACGCAGTTGGCCTGCGGCTGCCATCAACGCATCAAACTCGTCTTCAGAAGATTCGGCAGGTTGCAGGTCGGGCAGCTTCACGGAAGCTTCGGCAATCCACTTCGCTTGCTCTAACAGCTCCAAAGCTTCCCTGCGGACATCAGCATCCGTTTTGGATACATAGATTTTTCGGCTGGGCAGATTTGCGGCAATCGCTGCTGTGTATGTAATGCCGGGGTAGTTTTCAGCAACGATGATGTCGTGTTGATCAAACAGCTCCGCCAACGGCCCTTCAAACGGCCAGATTTTGAAGTCGCGCTCACCACCAATCTCTTCGGCAAGCTCTTGCCAGAAAGCGCGAGTGCCTGATCCGACTGTGCCGGGGATTCCACTGACCATAAACGGCGAGTTGGAGCGGCACTTGATGTCAACATGCCGGAGCAATTCGTAGCCGATCTCTTCGTACAAGGCTTTGAGCGAGCCTTTGCCGCGTGGCGCGCTGAAGAACGGATGCTCTATGCTCCAGTCGATTCCCTGTTCGGTCGTTTTCCAAAAAGCGGGATCGTCAGGCAATGCGGGAAGCCAGTCGATGAAGTTGGCGACGTTACTCCATTGCGGAGCGCTTTGAACTGCTTGGAAGTACGCTGCCGGAACACCAATCACCAAGTCCACCGACAGCAATACGGGTCCATGGCCGGCTTCAACTTCCCGGCGAGCCGCCTCAAGCAAGCGAGGCAGATTCCACTCGGATTCCTCAACGCGTTCGATCCGGCGTTGCGCAACATTGGCTTTGTATGCGGCTCGCTTATGCGGCTCTATGCCCCAGTCGGCGGCGAGAAGCACATTTGGATATTCGCTGCTCATGAGGTGCCCTTTGTTCTTTCGCTAACTTCATGGCAATAGCCACAATTCGGCCTGCTGCTGGCATTGTGTTAAGACGCAAGTTTACGGAACTCTCAGGCTCCCAACAGCAATCTGCAAGGGAACTTAGCCTCGCGATCTGACTTTCCACAAAACACGTATTTCCCCGCGCCGGGTTTTGGCTCAGACTGTGCAGAGTTGATATTGAAGGTTCTCCAAAGAATAAGTTCGCCAAGAGTATACGCGGCAGCGGCAAGTTGCTGCCGAGTTTGAGTTTGACAGCATGAATCCGATCGTCGTTGACGGCATTTCCGGAATACGGGAGCCGTTCGCCAGTTTCTCGCATATGCTTGCGATCCCCGTGTTTGTCATCGCGGGCTATTTCCTGGTGCGCCGCGCGCGGGGAAACCCTGCCAGGCAAATCAGCGTTGGCATGATGGCGGCCGCAACGGTCTTCATGCTGATCGTGAGTTCGATCTATCACATCTATGACCATGGCCCCGTCCGCTATCTGTTTTGGCAGTTGGACATGGCTTCGATCTTTGTGTTGATTGCGGCAACAGTCACGCCGTTGCACATGGTTATGTTCCAAGGCTTCAACCGCTGGACGCCGATTGCGCTGATCTGGCTGGCCGCCGTGGTGGGGATCACGCTCCGAAACATCTATGCGGAAGAGCTGATGACCGCCAGCGATGCCTTGTTTGTGCTGATGGGTTGGGGTGGAGCGTACTCTGTGATCATTCTTTGGCGTCGCTATGGCTTTGCCTTCATCCGCCCAATTGTGATTGCAGGCGTGGCTTATACGCTGGGTGTGGTGGTCATCACTTGGAAGTGGCCGATTCTGATGCCTGGCGTGATTGCCGATCATGAGCTGTGGCACGTGATGACGCTGATTGGGCTTGGCTTTCAATGGAAGTTTGTCTGGCAGTTTGCCGCCGGCGCGCCGCCGGAAGTTGCCGAACTTCGCGCTGCCAGGCTGGCGTTGCAGTCTAAGAGTGCAGCCGAGCAAGAAGATGCCGCGGAGCAAAATCCGGAACATCAGCCGGATCATGCCGTTGCGGATGTTGCTCCATAGGGGGCTCAGTTGCGTGAGATCGTACGATGGACGCGTAAAACGCGGGGAAAGCGATTGTTGCAGGCGACGATCGTTTACGTGTGAAACTGTTTCGCATGCGTCGGAAACCATTTTGCACGCGTCCGAAACCTTTCCCCGTGCGTCCGAAATCTTTCCCGACGCGGCATGAACCTTTTCCGACGTGCAGGAAAATTTTCCCGAAGCGCTGGGAAAGTTCTCCCGCGGTGACGGAACCCGCTTGAAGGGGTTGCTCCGGCGGTCGGTTGTTGGAAGGTAAGTCATCGTTGCAAGATCTGTACGGTTTCAGTTTGTGTGGAATGTTATTGGTGCTTGTTTCAAAACACTATCGGGCTGCGACTGGCTTGTGCCCCGTGCTGCGTCACTGCCAACAGTGATTTGCAATGACCTATCGTTTGGGCACTGCTGGACAAGCCAGCAGTGGCACCCAAACTAAACTGTGACACAGCACTGGTGCGCACCGCGAGGCGTCGCTCGATTCTCATTGCCGATGTTTCGGACGGTGAACCAAAGAGCGCGCGGATTGCCCTCTGTTAACTAATAACGCTGGCGACGGCCTAGATTTGCAGTGGCGCCGAAGTTTTCTTCCAAATAATCTTGGGCAGGAAGCTGACGGACCTGTTCCGCCAATGGCGATAGCGATTTCTAACGGTCCAGCGAATACCTGATCTGCGGTTTGCTGTACGTGATCTTGGGTTGCTGGGTGCCGGCTTCTTGTCGGCTGTTTGCGAACCGTGGCCCCACGAGCAGCAGACAGAGTGCGATCAGGCCTGCGACAGCAAAGACCGGTTTTCGTGATCTTCGGCCGGTGGCGTTGCCTTGGAAGATTGTTTCAAGGCGTTCACGAAGTGCCTGCGAGCGAATGACTCCGCTGGCCAAAGCCGGCAGCGGCTTGCCTGATTGCGACATGATTGCGGCGGCATCCAGCAAGGCATTCGCATACACGGCTTCCTGGCCTGGCAAAGCCTGGGCGACGCGCAGATCGCAGCAAAGTTCCTCAACGTGCCGCAGCCTGGAACTGACAAACCACGCGAGCGGGTTCCACCAGAACAGGATCAGAACGGCGGATTCAAAAACACGCACGAGATGATCTTTGCGGCGCAGGTGAATCATCTCGTGCAACACAAGCGGCCGCCGTTGACTGGCCGAGAACCGATCCAGCAACCAGGTTGGCAGCACCAGCAGAGCGCCATGAACGCTCGCCAGCACGAAAGGCGAAACCTTGCGATTCGTCAACTGCAAGCGTGGCGGTTGACGCAGTCCGGCAGCCTTGGCGTGTTCGGCAATTTCCCGACGCAAGGAATCGCCTGGCTCCGACAAGGCCAAGCTGCGGAGAAACTTCATATGGCTGGTCACCATCCACACGCAAAGTGCGCATGAACCGACCGCCCAGGCGGCGAGCAAATACCACCACGGCGAGCGTTTTGTTTCGCGATGTTGAATCACGGCTTGAGGCCGCTTTGCGTGTCGATCTGGGAATTCGTGAGCATTGCGCCCGGCGACCGGAGCGACGTCGGTGACGATGGCATGCGCCGTAACGATTTCTTGATCGGCCATGGGCGCGATTGTTGGCAACGCCGCGCTCGATACGGGGAATTCGACCAGCGCCGGGATGCAAAGTTTTGCCAGCGCAAGCAGCCAGATGAAGTGCGTCAGACGATGCCAACGTGTGTAGCGTCCCAACAGGATGGCCACAGCGGCGATGCCCAAAGCGACAAGGCCATTTGCAATCACGATTTGCAGGATTGCGGACACGGCAGCGCTACTTCTTTCGCTTTCGTTTGCTGGCGGGACGAGATTTGCGTTCGACAAGCTCCCGCAGCGACTGCAACTCCGCGGCGGAAAGTCGCGTCTTTTCAATCAGCGTCGTGATCAGCGGAGTCCACGAACCGTCACACACGTTGTCCGCAAGGTGCTTGAGGTTGTCCTTGAGGAAGGCTTCGCGAGTGACCAGCGGTTTGAAGATGTGCTTATGTTGGGACCGGTCTCGCGTCACGTAGCCTTTGCGTTCCAGTCGGTTGAGCAGTTTCTGAATTGTGGCGTATTGCGCGTCCGAGCCGTCCTCATAAATCTCGTCGGTAAGCTGGCGGATGGACGCCCCGCCCGCATCCCATAGCTGCTTGAGGATCTCTCGTTCCAGATCGCTGACAGGCGTGAGCTGTTGACTTTGCATGAATGTCGACCGGATTGCGTTCCGCCGAATGTCTGACTTGCTGAACTCAGCCAGAATGTCTGACTTATTTTGCTCCACGCAACCGCTGAGGTCAAGTTGCCATCTCTTGACAGCGGCTGGCCGCGTTGATTATTTTTAAGTCAGTCATGCTGACTTAGTTTGTTCTACTGGCTGAGTTGTGCGAATGTGAGGAGATCATGGGCTTGCGCACCTTGAAACCACTGACCACCCTGGCCGCCGCCGGCCTTGCTTGTGTTTGCTGTTTGGGCTGTGGTGCAGATCCGCCACAAACGGCGTCTCCGCCGCAGACGGCTGTGCCAAAGGAAATTACGCAAGAGACGCAGACGCCTTTACAGTTTGGGGCGCAGTTCACTTCTGTCTGCAAAGTGGGGAAGCGCGGGGGCGACGGAACTTTGATCGCGCCGACTTGGGTGCTCACCGCCGCGCACGTCGCGCGCGGAATGTTCCAACGCGGCCAAGGCGAAGTCAACGTGTACTTTGAGGATCAGGAGCACAAAGTTGTGCGGGTATTTGTGCATCCGCAATCCGGTCCGATGAAGCCGTACGATATCGCCCTGCTGGAATTGGCATCGCCCGTGCAAGACCATGCGCCGCACGATCTCTACCGCGCGAGCGATGAGTTGGGTGCGGAGATTGTTCTGGCAGGCCACGGGGACAAGCGAGACGACAACGGCGAGTGGATCCGTGACGGTCAACTTCGCGCTTACACCAATCGCATTGACGAGGTGCAAGAACTGCGGATCATCTTTGACTTTGATCCGCCGGACCAGGAACGCACGGCAATGGAGGGCACAAGCGGTCCTGGCGACAGCGGAGGGCCTGCGTTCATTGAAGTTGACCAGCAGTTTCTTGTTGCAGGCATCAGTTCCATGGGCCAGCCGGGCCATGACGGTCCGGCCAGCTACGGAGCGATCGAGCACTTTGTCCGTGTGTCGGCTTTCGCGGATTGGATTGATGCAACGATGGCCAGCCCTGATGAGGCCAAGGCGTTAACGCTGGCCGATGTCGATTCCCCAACTGGCGGCCAGCCGGGGAACGGCGGTGAAGTCGTTCGACCCGCTGACGACGCAACCGGCGGCACCAAGGAGTTGTCCAACTCACCGCAAGCGCAAACGGCCAGCCAATTCTTGAAAGCACTGGCCGACTATGACGAGGCCAGGATGCTTCAGGCGATTTCGGAAACGTTTGCGACAAGTTTGCTTGCGACTCAATCTCCGGAGCAGATCATGGCAAGCACTCCTGTCTTGTATCGGCAACTGCAAAACGCGCAAATGACCCGAGTCATCAGCGAAACGGACGCTGAGATTTACGTCGAACTCAAGCAAGGCGAAACAACGTACCGGTTGCGAATGCACTTCGACGAAACCGAAAGCACGAAGCTCCGGCAGCTTGGGTTTGGCCGCCTGTAGGGTTTTGACGTTGCGGAAATGACGGAAGCTGCGCCCTACTGAGGCGCGGCGTCACGATCTCTGAGCAGATACTCGCGGCGTTTGTCGAAGAAGCTTTTGAGTCCATCGGACTCTGCGTCGGCTTCATTGGTGACGGCTGCGACAAATGCTTCGTACGAGGTCAGCTTGCGTGTGTCTGCCTGAACTTCGGCATCGATCAGTTGTCGATAGTCTTCGACAACCGGGCCGATGTTCTTCCAGTCCATGGAATCTCTGGCAATCGTCTGGATGAAGTTGAGGTACTTCGCCCGGAGTTCTGGGACGGCAAACAAGCGATGGCACAGCGCCTTGGTGGGATCTTCCGCGGCAACCAGCGGATCAAGTTCAACTCCGCCGCCGCCAAAGCCACCGAAGCCTCCGCGTCCACGGCCTCGTCCCCGACCTTGCTGTCCATCCGGCGGGCCAAATCCGCGTTGCCCACCTCGCTGATCCTGTCCTCGTTGATCTTGCCCACGTTGATCTTGGCCACGTCGACCCTGGCCACGTTGCCCACCACGCTGATCTTGATCGCTTGGATCTTGATCAAGTTGGGCGTCTACGAGTTCTTCGCCACCGCGACGTTGGTCCGGGGGACCGGCTTCGGGACCACCAGGTCCACGGCGTCCACGATTGCCACCACGTCCTGGCCCTCCGCCGCGAGCATGGAAGGCCTCGTTCATGTCATGCGGAATCAGACGGAACTTTCCGTCCTCGCCCAGGAAGATGTAATAGTCGCTCGCCCTGGTCCAGTAGCCGTCACTGTTGGACGTGGCGTTGTCCAGAGCGAGGAACCACAGCACTTCGTCGATGTCCATCATCGGCTCCAGCGCCGCCACCAACTCTTCCGGCGGCGTTTCATTGAGCGTCTTGCACAGCTCAATCAACTTCGTCCAGGCTTCTTCGCCGTCGTTGGATTTCATCGTGTAGATGCGTTTGTAGTCTTCGACGTCATCGCCAAGGTATTCCAAACCACCACGTCCGCCGGGCGATCCCTGCACCTTCCAGCGTGTGCCTTTCATGCCGAAGTTCTCTTGGATGAAGACCTTGTCATATTGTTGCACGTTGGCGAAAACGCCCCAGCTTTCGCCGTTGATGACAACCTTGACCAGATTCGCCTTGGGCGCGGGGATGTATTGCCTGGCAATGTGCGAATACAGCACCGAACTCAAGAACGAAGGATCGCCATTGAGGTTGAGGAGGTTCAGCGTCTCGTAACCATAGAGCTGTTGATCTTTATTGACGAAGTCGATTTCGACGTTGAGCGAACGCTTGGACCCGCGCGACACGCCCATATAGGACGACATCCCGCGGAAGTGAATGCCAACGTTCTCGTACGTCATACCGTCGACGGTCATCGTGGCTGGCACTTCCACGTCCGAATTGTGAAAGGCTTCCAACTCTTCTTCCCAATCCTCGTTCTCGAAATCGAGGAAGATCGTGCGCAGCACGTTGGGAGAGTAGAGATCGGTATCTGCCAAAGGCTGCACATCTTCAGGAGAAACTTTGGGGCCAGGCGTGCCTGGTTCACGGCCGCCACGTCCGAAGCCACCTCGTCGGCCAAATCCACCACGGCCATTCTCGCCGGCCTCAGGCATGTCCGCGCGTGCCGCGGCGCGTTCTTCCGCGTTGAGCCAACCATCTGCGTTGGCGTCAAACTTATCCACGAACTTTTGCTCTTCCCGATTCATGCCGCGGCCAAATCCACCACGTCCTCGGCCACCGCGCCGTCCCTGTTGGAAATCCTGTTGAGGTGGGAACTCAAAAGGCTGGCCAATCATTGTCCGCCAGGTTTCTTGCTGTTCCTCGCTGAGCGCGGCAAGCGCCTCGCGTTTGGGGTCTTCCACCAAACGTGGCGAGCCGGGCCCAAAGCCTCCCTCGGCGAGGTCCTGAATCGTCGCCACCTGGTCTTCGGTCAACTGCAGTTGCCTGGCGGTGTCTTCCACCAGCAAGACTTCCGGTCCGCCGCGTTGCAATCGCAATTGGTTCAGTCGGGCAAACTGGTCCTCGCTCAAGGACTGTTTCAACTCCGCAAGCGCTTTCTCGTTGGCTGCTTCCATTTGTTCGCGCGCCTTGGCGAACATCTCTTCCATCTGGGAAAAATCGCCATTGGGAGGAGGACCAAAGTTGGCCATGCTGGCTTGCAGCGCTTCATCCCAATCACTGCGCAAGCGCTCCGCGACTGGGATTTGCTCCCGCGTCAGTTCCAGTTCATCGCGAACTTCCGGCATCAACACCAGCTCGGCAATGGGCTCAACAAACGGTCTGGGCCCAAAAGGACCGCGGAAGTCCTGCGGGGGACCGCCAGGCCGAAAACCTGGAGGGCCTTGTCTGCCAAAACCATCTTGAGGACCAGGACCATCTTGAGAACTTTGGCCAGTCGGACGCCTGGGACCGTCATCTTGAGCAAGGGATGCGTAGGCCGCCAACGCGACGACCACACAACTTGCCATCACGACGCAAATATGAAAACGCTGGTGCATTGGTTTTCCTTTGAACTCAAAAACAATAGACACGCAAGTTGTTTGATAGGAACCACGCAGGGATTCTGTGGGACATGTTGTCGAAAGGCATGGCTGTTGACGTGCATACTTCAAAGAAACGGGGATACTTCAAGCAATTGGTGTGGTTACGTTCGCAACTCAACCTCCTGCACGCCGGGAATGCGGCGAATGTCGGCAACGCACTTGGCAAGTTCGGCCGTGTCTCGCAGTTTGCCGCGATACGTGATTTCAACAGCGGTGCCCTGACTGACCGTGCGCGCGGAGTCGACACGATGACTTTCCAGATAAGTGGCCAGGCAATCCGCCAGTCCTTGTTGGTCATGCTCCGTGGCCAGACGCAGGACGAGCTTGTGTCTCGGTTTTCTGCGACTGGCAACCGCTTTGCGAGACTTGGCCGATTGCGAGTTCGTCGACAAGGCAATCGCCACGACGCCAACAATGGGAATGCCGACAGCAGGGATGAGAATTTGTCCGATGCCAGAGGCCATGCCCATGATCACGGCAAAGATAACAAACGCGGTGTCGCGCGTATCATCCACAACCGTGCGAAAGCGGACGATGGACAAAGCGCCCACGAGACTGAACGCGCGGGCAACGCTCTCCCCAATCACCATGGAAACCAAAGCGATCAACACAGTGAGAATCAACAGAGTTGCCTGAAGCGGATGCGGGTCCTTCTTGTGCTTGCCGTGGGATAGCCGGTAGATCAGCGCGACCAGCACTCCGCAAGCCGCCGCTACCAGCGCTCGGACGATGATCTCTCGCAGCGAATGGGATGTTCCGGCAGTGAACGAATCTTTTAGCCATTCCGGCATTGACGTGTTCTTTCAAGAATTGGCGAGCCGCTGTTCGTCCGGTTCGCGCCTCGCCACGCGCAAATCGGGTGTCAGTAAAAGTGGAATGACGGCGTGCGGCTGCGGTGCCACTGGCAATTAGTCAAGCACTTTCAGGTGATTTCACGCAAACTTCATTTTCGCACAACATGCGTCAAACGGAATAGCCTGATTTGTGAATGTGACTCCCTGAGGAAACTAGCGCCCACTCCCCGCGCCGCGGTGAAGCGCGGGAAGTTGAGCGACCTGCGGACGGCCATCCAGTTTTCTATCCATCCGGCAGGGTCAGGGCGCCGTGTTTCGTTGGGTCATCGTGTTACGTTGTCATCGTGTAACGTTAGGTCATGTTGTCATTGTTTATCCGGAATCATTCCTCTTCCGGCCCGTCGCGCCGCGGACCGCGACGTCCACGTCGCTGGCCCATTTCTTCAATGCCAGGCAGCGGTTCACCGATCAACTCCTGCCATTTGTTGCGCTGAGCTTCCGTCAAGACAGTCAGCGCCCGAGCGACGCCGTTGGCTTGTCGGCCAAACTGATCCGATGGCGACATTTGATCGCGCGAACCACGGTTGCCGAAATCCCCATTGCGGCGTCCGCGACCGCCACGGCCTCGCCCGCCACGCCCCCAAAAAAAGGAACGTTCTATCGCGCGGATCTCCCTGCGTTGATCCGGAGCCAATTCCAAGGCATCAACAATCTCAGGCTCTTTGAATGCGGCCAGGCCCATCGCCTGAATTGCCAATTGTTGGAATCGAGCTTCTTGTTCGGCGGTAAGAATCTCGCGAACTTGCTGTTCGTCAACTTGGGCTGCTTCGATCATCTGGTTACGCAGTTGTTCGTCGTCGGCCGCATCGGGAGAACCGGGCCACTGTGCGCGTTCGCGTTTGCGGCGCTCCGCATTCAGCTCCGATATGGGCGCTTCCTGCTCAGGCGTAAGTTTCAACTCTTGTCGCACAATGGGCGAGTCCAGCAACCGCAATCGCATCGACTGCTGAATCACCGTCAGTTCATGCAAGATGCGCTCAACGGTTTGTTGATCGTGCTCCAAATCCGCCTGAGACTCGGGATCGTCTTTGCGCTGTTCGATAAACTCCTGATAGTGGCTAAGCACAACTTCCAGGACGCGCCGCCTGGCGATGTCCTGATCCGGGCCGGCTCCGGCGAGTTCTTCCTCACTGATTTGAAACAAAGCGTCAACCGCGTCCCGCGCTTGTTGAAAGCTTTGTTCCGCTTCGTTCGCTCGTTGTCGCTCTGCCAGCAATGCGGCGTTGGTCTTCTCTTGCTCGTCGGAGATCAGGCGATTGCTGATGGACAGGGCCACCGCAATCACCACCAGCAGCACGCCAGTGGCGATAGCCACGGAAGGATGCCTGCGCGACCACTTGCGAGCGCGGTCAATCATCGTTGGCCGCCGAGCAACAATCGGCTGATGATCGAGAAAGCGTTGCAAGTCCGCGGCGAATGCGTCCGCGGAAGCGTAGCGCTCGGCCGGATTTTTGCTCAACGACTTGAGCACGACGGTTTCCAGCTCGGTCGAAATCGCGCGGTTCTTTTCGCGCAATCCACGCGGCTCATCGTTCAAGATTTGATACAGCAGCTCCTGCTGGGTTTCGCCGGCGAACACCGGAGCCAGCGTCAACAATTCGTAGAGCGTGGCGCCCAGTGAGTAGACATCGGTGCGATGATCCAGCGTGGCCTTGTTGCCGCCTGCCTGTTCAGGGCTCATGTAGCGGAGCGTTCCCAGCATGTCGCCGGAGCGGGTCAGGTTGATATCCGCTTGAATTTGTGCCAGCCCGAAGTCCGTCACCCAAACGCGGCCGGTCTTATCGACAAGCAAGTTGGCTGGCTTAATATCGCGATGAACAACACCCGCCTGATGAGCATGTTCCAAGGCTTGGGACGCCTGAATGATCATCGTGACGGCGCGTCGCACAAAGCGATCGCTGGTCACAGCAAACCCGGCGGTGACTGCCTGAGAGATCTCCAACGTCGACTGGGCGAGATCCGCGCCTTCGTCGTCATCCGCATCAGTCTGAGAGGGAACTTTCCGCGCTGCTTGTGCTTGCTGCGAATCGCTGATCTCCGCTGTTGGCTTTGGCTCCTCCTTCGCACGGCCGCGAATGAGCGATTCCGTTTCCGGTTGGGCATCCCCGTCCGAAGCGTGATCCGCCTTGGAAACGTTGGCGTCACGCTTCTTCGATTGTTCCCGCAGTTGCCGAATCACCACAGCCAAAGACTGCCCTTCGATCAGCTGCATGGCATAGTAGTGTACGCCGCGTTCACAGCCGACGGCATAGACCGGCACAATGTGATTATGATGCAACAGCGCGGCGGCTTGGGCTTCCAGCTTGAACCGCTGCAGTTGCCGCTCGTCAATCGTCGCCGCGAAGGGCAGCACCTTGAGCGCGACGCGCCGCCCCAGCGAAAGTTGCTCGGCTTCGTAGACAACGCCCATTCCGCCTCGGGCGAGTTCCCGCACAATGCGGAAATCACCCAAGGGCGCCGCGCCGGTATCGATCCGCTCTTGCCGCTCATCCGTTACTGGCTGGTCAACGCGCGGCACGCGCGGCTCCACCGAGGGGCGATCCGCGTAAACGAGATCGACTCCGTCAAGGCACGCCGCCACGGCATGCGCCAACTCCGGATAGCGATTGGTGAACTCGGACCGTCGCGGCTGTTGGCCGGAACGGAGCGCCTCTTCGTATTCAATTACCAGCTCAACAATCCGCGGATCACTATAGTCCGCGGCGCGCGAACGGAGTTCCGCCGCAACGGCATCCACCGCCGAATCGGTGGCAGGCTTGTTGGCGCTGGGGATGTTGCTCACAGGGTTGTTCCCATTTGCTGCCGCAGCCGAGCCAGGGCACGGACCCAGATCTTCTGCACGCTATCGACAGAGCGCTCCATTCGCTCGGAGATTTCCGGAAAGGTCAACTCCTCCAAATGCCGAAGGACGATCACTTCACGATAATCATCCGGCAGCGCTTCCAGCATGCTGGCGAGCATTACGCCTTGCTCTCTACGGCTGGCTTTGTGACTGGGCGTGCTTCCCGGCGCGAACAGCCCACGGTCCAGCTGCCGGGAAGAACGGTCCAACCTCATTTCTAACCGCCGTTCGCGGCGAATGTCGCGGCCTTTCGCGCCCAGATATCTGCGAATTGTGGAGGACATGCGTCTGGCCAGGATGCTGCGCAACCAGGCGACAAACACTTTCTCGTCCTCACCACGGAAACTGGCAAAGCAACGATGAGCTTCCAGGAAGGTTTCCTGAACCAGGTCACACGTATCAATTTTGCCTTGAAACTCGTGCCCAAGTTCAAGCCTGGCAAGGAGTTCCAGATATGGCCGATATCGCTCGAACAGAGCCCCGCGGGACTCTTCATCACCTTGCAGGGCAAGGAGCATCAAGCGGTCGGCGTCGGCAATGCTGGAAGTTTCACTCATCTATTCTTCATAGTGGCAGCCCAAAGGCAAAAACCGCCACAAAAAATAGAAGAATTTCCCCGCCGAGATTGGC
>CALJLD010000146.1 GCA_937982665.1 uncultured Planctomycetales bacterium | reverse complement strand
GGCGTTACACCCTGGGTCACGGGCCGTTCTGCCGGGGTTACACCCAGGATTGCGGACGATTTGAGAAGTTGGAGACCAGGAACGCTTGCCGGAAATCTTTTCGCGCGAAAGGTACCGCCTTGCGAATGGGAATTGCGCCAAGGACTTTTTCTCTCGTTCTGAAATTGCTCTTTGCCGATGTGCAGCTTTCGTGGCAGCCGCTTGGCGAACAATTCAGGATTCTTGGTTTATAGGATTCCACCCAACCGCCAGCAGTCGTTGTTTCCGTCTGCGCGGGAATGATTTCGTCTTCTCGTGCGCCACCCAGCCAATCTTGGTTGCCTTCGGATAGCGCTCAACGTTTCCTGACGGCGATTAGCCTTCCCCTCTGATGCTCTCTTCCATGGGCTGGCGCGCCTTCCAAGTGCGTTTGCATTGGAGTAGTGCCGACGCGCCAAACGCTAGGCCTCGTTTGCTTTTTCAGCGCCCCAATACTGCCGAATAATCTGCAGTTTCCGCTCGACGCTTCTGACATGGCGGCCGAGCATGCTGGCGATTTCTTCGTTAGAATAACCTTCCAACCTCGCCAGGGAGATTTGTCGCAGTTGTTCGTCAGGCAAACGATCAAGCAGGAGTTGCAATTCTTCTTTCGCCAAGGCGAGAAACTCTGGCGACAATTCCTCGCGTGCCGCGTCTTGAAACGGCAAGTCTTCGCTGAATACGGATTCACCGCGAACCTGACCATTGCCGCGCTTATCCGCGCACGCCTGGGTCGTTTTCCGTCGCGCTTTGCGGGTTGTGATCATCGCCAAGACTTGCCAAAGATCATTGCGATCATCCAGCTGGGCAAATCGTCCTCCGGCCACTCCCCGGCAAAAACTGTGGAAGGCACTGATTGCAACGTCTTCCTCGTCGGTAACTCTTCTGACACTTGCCGAGAGCTTCTTGCGTGCTAGGGCCATCATTCGATGGAAGTAGCGCTCCCAAATCTGTGAGGCTGCAGCGTCATCTCCTGACTTGAGGAGTTGCATCCAATGGGTGGCGGACGAATCTTTCACAGGCAGAAATGGAATGGTCGACAAACGCGTTTGCAAAATGAACGAAAGGCTGGTCTCGCTTGGGAGCGATACAGTCCAAGTTAATCGAGCCTGCCCCTGTTTGCATCGCGAAATTCGGCGGCCGAGCAACAAATAGATATCCGAGGATTCACCCTTGGGCTGCTACGGTGGCAATTCCGCGAAGTCAATTAAGGTCCAGCCATTGGCGCCAAGTGAGCGAGCGCTCGATGCCATCGCTATTGCGGAGAATCCCAATCGATCTCCACACTCGCTTGCGCGTGGCTTCGGCGTCGTTTTCGTCAAACCACTCAGGCAGTCTCCAAAGCTCCACGCTTTGGTCAAAACCGCCGCTGGCCATCCACTGCCCGTCCTTGCTGAACCTCAAGCACGTCGCCAGCTTTGCATGCCGAATTGGCAAGCCACATGGAAGCCCTGAGTCGATATCCCAAAAAGTGACTTCACCGCCGGAAGCTGTTGACAGTATCCGATTGTTGGGGGCGAACGACATCTCCTGCACGAACGACTTGGGAAGTACCGCGTAGGCAAGCGGCGTCCAATCAGCGCAATCCCAAATCTGCACGGTTCGACCATATTCCGACGCTGACGTGAAGAACGCGCCATCAGAACTCACGGCTATCGCCGTCACGCGACCGCGATGCTGAATTGGCTGATCGATTAGTTCGCCCGTCTCCGCGTTCCAAAGTCGAACGATGCCGTCATCGCATCCCGTTGCGATTGTCTTGGAGTCAGGAAAACATGCGACGGCTTTTACGCCGGCCGGATGTGGCAGCGCGGTAAAGCGGTACGGCTTGCGGCGAATGTCAAGAATATATGCCATCGGGGAATCGCAGCCTGCGATAACGAACTCTCCGTTGGGACTGACTTCGATGTCGCGGAACGACTGCCTGAGCGGGACTTCGTTGTATTGCAGAGTTTGCCCATCGATTTCCCAAATGCGCATTGACCCGTCGTTGTTGGCTGTCACAAGATCGCCACTTTGATGATTGAACCGCGCCGCAATGAGTGTTTCGGGGTGGGCCTCGGGATCGCGGATCTCAACATTCCGCTCCGTGTCCCAGAAATGAAGGTCACCGTCTTCGCACGCGACAACGAGTTTCTTGCCATCGGCGGAAAAGTCGACGGACCAAACCCGGTCCAAGTGCGGTAACGTCGCGGTCTTCGCCAAGCGCGGCTTCAACTGCCAGAGCCGGGCCGTTCCATCGCGCGAAGCCGAAAGCAAGTGATCAGAATCCAGTTCGCTAAACCGGACGGATTGCACGACGCCTTGATGCTGCATCAGCCGGCTAAGCAGATCCCCGGTTTCGGGATCCCAGACGTTGACGTTTGCGCCATACCCGCCTGTGACCAGTTTGCTCCCATCTGAACTGAAGGCCGCCGTGAGAACGGGACCGTCATGCCGCAACGGAGGAAACTGCATGCTGTTGGTCTGCAGATTCCAAACTTGCAACTGCGAGTCAAAACCACCACTTGCGAAAAGCCTCTCGTCATTGCTGAACGCCAGGGCATAGACATCTTCCTCATGCAGAATACTTGCCGCCGGCTCAGCGAAAGAAGCCGGCCAAATATTGACGGAATTGTCTTCGCCGACCACAGCCAAGAACTGCCCGCTGGGACTGAATTGGAGTTGTTTGGCTCCTGGCGGAATTGTTGTTCGGCCGGTTTCCGTTGCGCTTTCGTCACCCAATTCCAAAGTCGCGAGCATTCCGCCCTGCATCGCAACGGCCACTTTCGATTCGCGCGGTTCTATTGCCAGACGCGCGATGGGCTTAGGTAAAGGAATTGTGTACAGCTTTTGCAGCGTGGCCGCGCGATAAATGGCAAGAGCAGGCTCATCTTGCGTTCCATCTGCCGCGGCCACAAATCGGCATTCGCTCGCCGCCGCGACGAGATTCCAATCACCACCGTTGATGCTGGCCAGCGTCGCCGACTGACTGATTGACCACAAGTAGGTTAGCCCTCCGTGATCGATGCTAAGAAATGTATCGGGCGAATCTCCGGCGACGAGCCGCATCAAGGTTGAGGAAGATTCATGCCGCAGCGGGCTGGTGGCCGGGCGACTGGTCGCGGCATCCCATGCACGGATCTCCAGACCGGAAGTCGCAGTGATCACATACTTATGATCGATAGAGAAGACGGCATCTCGCAGACGTTGGTCATGGCTGAAGATCGCTTTAATTGTCGCGGGGATCTCGTCCAGCCAGGCGTTAGTCAACCGCAATCGAGAGCGGATGGCCTCTTGGTCAACTGGTCCGTCCTGCGCTGTTAGCACTTGCAGAGAATCAACCAGATCATGCAAGCCGCTGGTATCTCCCTCTTGCAGCCGCAACACGCCTGAGGCCGCCAGACTGCGTGACTGTTCTCGAACCGCAGTGTGCTTTGCGGCCACCTCGCTTTCGGCAAGTTCCGCCAGTTCCACCGCATACCAAAATGCTCCGGCTGTGGAAGCCAGCAGGATGACCAAGATCACAAAGACGGCCGTTGCCAGCGAGGGATTTCGTCGACACCAGCGAGCCAATCGCTCAGGGCGGCTCAAAGGTTTTGCCAGGATTGGCCGCTTCTCAATAAACCGTTGCAGGTCGTTGGCTAACGCCTCGGCCGAGGCATATCGCCGGGCCGGTTCTTTGGCCAGGCATTGCAGGCAGATTGTCTCCAGATCGACGGGAATCTGACCGTTCAACCTGCGTGGTAAGACTGGATCGCTGTCCAGGACTTCACGAATTGTTGCCACCGGGTCCTGCGCCTGAAACGGAGGCCGTCCGGTCAGCATTGCGTAGAGAACCGCACCGAGCGCATAGACATCGGACCGCTCGGTGGCATCGCCCCGCGCATTGTCAGCCTGCTCTGGCGGCATGAACGCTGGAGTTCCCAGCACCTGCCCGGTGCGCGTCAGGTCGCTTTCCGCCTGAATCTGTTTGGCGAGACCAAAATCCGTAATCCGCGGCTTGTTGTTGCTATCGATCAGGATGTTACTGGGCTTCAGATCACGATGAATGATCCCTCGCGTATGTGCGTAGTGAATAGCAACGGCCAACTCATAGCATATTTGTGCCGCGGCTTTGGCATCAAACGGCCCCCGGCGCAATTGCTCCGCCAGGCTCTCGCCATCGACAAGGGCCATTGAGTAGTAGTGCTGGCCATCTTTGTGGCCCACGTCAAAGATGGGGACGATGTTAGGGTGATCAAGCGTTGCCACCATCTTCGCTTCCGTCTGAAATCGTTGGACTTCTTCTTCCGAAGCGAAATTGCCCCGCCGGATAGTCTTTAGCGCCACCAGCCGGTTAAGCGAAACCTGGCGCGCTCGATAAACAATTCCCATGCCGCCGGTGGCGAGTTGCTCGATGATTTCGTAGTCATCCAGGATTTGATTGTCGTCCAGCTTTGTTGCTGAGCCAGATGGTGCAAAGCGCGAGTCATGCGTCGCCTTCGCCGTTTTCTCGGACGCAAGCTCGAGGAGGTATTGCTTGACTCGCGGCGTCCACTTTGGAAAGCGATCCGCAAACTGCTGCACGTCTACCTGTTCTCCAGCGGCCATTCGCGCGACATATTCTTCGCGCATCAGCTCAAGCGGAGGATGATCGGACACTTCCAATTCCGGAAACGCAGTGAAGTAGTCCTCGACCCGCGGCCGGAGGGGGAGCTTTTGCGCAGTTTTGCCAACCGAATTGTCGTCAGGCTCAGTTCGCCACCGGGCCGACAAATCGATAATGCACAACTCAAGAATGAGGGCTGGAGATCGTGCGTATTTGTCGTCAGGCAGTTTGAGGAACTCTTCGATCTCGGGGTACTTACCTCGCTTCCATGCGTCTTCAAATCTGTCAACGATATCATCGATCAACAGCAGTTCCGCCGAAGGGATCGAGATTGAGCTTTCGTTCATTGCCAGACCGGCGCAGCGGTTGGTTGTTCAGCAAACCTGCGTCGCAATGCCATTGCGCGTGGCGCACAAAGCGCCACCGCAGAACATTGCCGGGATACAATCCAGCTTAATCCGAGTTGGGCCATGCCCCAAGTTCCTGGCTTGAATGGTCAGCATGCCCGCGCGAACGAGCGGCACAACGAGGCCAATCGCGGCTGGATTCTTGGCGCCTCCTGCTGGCTTATGCTGGTTTGGTGTTACGTCGATGCAACAGCAGTTGTAGCTGTAACGCGCATCGTTCGGCGGCGCAAGCGTGCAAGCCCGCCGCAGACGATCAGACTGCCGAAGATGATCGCCGTGCCTGGCTCAGGAACCGGGTGCAAGGCCAAACTCACGACGTTTCCGAATCCCAGCGCGCCAATGCTCGTGCCTGCCCCGGATGCTTTGTTGATCGCCAGGAGTTGATCGGTTGCCGTGTCCGTCGCAAACAAAGTACCGTCCGAACCGAATTCCAAACCAGTAACCTCGCTAAATCCGAACAAGCCGACATTCGAGGCAGCGCCTGTCGTTGTGTTGATTGTTACGAGCATGTCCGACACGACATCCGCGCCATAAAGTGTGCCGTTGCTATCAAAGGCCAGACCGTTCAGGTGCGGACTCCCCAAAAAACCGACGGAACTGGCTGCGCCCGTTAGGGTATTGACCGTCAAAAGGCGATCAACAACTGGATCCACAGCAAACAAGACATCGTTCGAATCAAATGCCAATCCAGTGATGTCGGTAAAGCCCGTGGCACCAATCGCGGTGGCCGCGCCTGTGAATCTGTTGATCGTTACCAATTGGTCCGTAAACACATCAACGCCGTATAGCGTGCCCTGGCTGTTGATTGCCAGTCCGATGATTTGTTGAAACCCCGTCGGACCAACACTCGTTGCCGAGCCTGTGAGCGTATCCACGGTCACCAACTCGCCGGCCGAACTGCCAATACGATTGATCCCATACATGATGGAACCGTTCGCCGGCTGTGCGGCGGAGGCGGCAAGAATGCAGGCTAAAACAAGTCCAGGCAACGCCTTGTACGTTCTCATCTAGGTCTCCCAACGATGCAGCAGACGGCACGCCGCCGGCCAGTACCACGAATTTGCGCAGAAGCCCCTTCAATCAGGCACTGACATTTCGCGCGTGGAAACCGACAAAGAATTCTCAGAATTTGGGCCACACATTATTTGAATGGAGGCAAGTACCTAAACAAACTCCAACGCATGTCCGCAAAATGCGTCGCCTCTCCCATCGCAGCGAGCGAGATTGTCGCCAATGGCAGAAATCGATCGGGTGGCACAATGTCATATTTGCCCTGAATTCCATGTGATTCGCAATGCCTGCTCCGGGCTTTGATACAATTCCGCTTGCGACTGGGTATTCGGCAGAGATGACGACGGGAGATTCAAATGATCGCGACCCTAATCACCCTCTGGTGCAGTGTGTTCGCGCAAGCTGGGAATACGAATGCTCCGTTGGCCGCAAGTGTTGCGTCGCGGTTGACGCAGCAAGCGCCAGTTGTGCCGAGTGTACGCAGCGACGACCAAGCCGCCGAAGAAGCGTATGCACAGTACCTGCTTTCGGTGATTCTCTCCGGCAACGAAGAATGGCGCACCGCAGGGCAGTTTGCGTGGCAGGGTAATCCTCTGTCGTGGATGGACAACAGAATCTTGTCACCTGGAGGAGTGCCTTTCTCGCGGCTGGAAGGAAACGAATACGTTGCCCGCTGTTTGCTCGATTACCTGGCGGCAAATCCAGACGAGGCTCGCGAAGGGGCCAACTATTCTTGGAGCACCCACCAGCGTGTCTGGGAGTGTTTGATGCATTGCGGCGAAGGCGTTACTCCGTACGTAGACCGACTGCGACCCTATTTGCGACGCAACGGTATTGCCGGCGGCACAGTTGGAGACTTGCCGTTTGTGACTGCCCGGTCGCGGGATTTCACAACAGTGGTCTCCGACGTGGACGATTCGACGAGCGATTGGACTGTTCGTGTTGCCACGGCTGCGGTTGTGCTGCTGCGCGCCGGAGTGGGCGAACAGAAAGTCGTAGGAGAACTACGTGAGCTACTCAATGATGAAATGCTCAGGCCGGAACTCTCAGCAAGAGTGGTTGTTTACGGGGCTCCTCCGAAAACGCCGTTGGATATTTCGGAGCTTACTCTGCAAGAACTGTTGCTTGTCTGTCTTTGCAAATACGATCCTCAAGCGCCGGAGATCACGGCGTTCGTCAATCGGGCGGTTGACACTGACAACTTCTTTGCGACGCCTGCGATGCTCCACTTGCTGCGCAATTCCAAGCAAGACACGGCGAGATTGCAGCCGCTAGTCGCCGAACAAATTGAACGAAATGGCGGACGCGGTCGTTCACCACTCAGGGCTGCGTTGTGCGAGTCGCCTGAGGACATCGAGTTCCTGCGGCAGGCACTGACCAAAGCTCGGGCGCATGGAGGCAGGAAGGCCGCAGCCAATGGGATTGTGGTTGAAGCTGTGCGAAGCGTTGAACGACGCCGCCAGCCATATTCAAATGACACGGCTCATGTTCAGCGCCTGCTCGATTACGGACTCGTCCCGGATGAATCTGTCAGACTTGCCGCAAGCCAGATCGTTGCAGATCTGATTAATAGCGGACATCCATTGGCACCAACTGCTCGCCAAGGAGTCTTGGATCACCTCGCTACGAAGGACGAAACTCGTATCGCCTTCGCGGCTCAAGTGATCAATTTGTTGGTAGATCCATTTGAAGACGCTCTTGGTGGGATCGAATCTGCATGGCGTTTCGAACCGTTAACGCAAAAGGAGCAGCCGTTAGCTCGCACCGCGATGGTTCTCGCCCGAATGGGGGCGAAGGCCAATTCGGCGCTTCCGCTCCTTTCAGCCGAAGTGCAAAAGGCGGGCTCCCAGATTGACGCCCGACGACCGTTGTTCGCCTTGTATCGAATTGACAAGGACTCGCAGCCGGCGATTGCAGCAGCCCAACATACAAGGCGGTCGTGGCCCGGTAATACGTTCACTGCTTTCTCAGGCGAACTCATTCTGCTTGGAAAAGAAAAAGGCTTAACACCGGTCAAGTTGAGCCACAGAAACGGCGGCCTTTGGCATCTTATCGAGGCAATCGGCGAGTTGGTCGATCGGCGATTTGCCGGCGAGCCGCTGTCGCCCAATCGACAAGTCCTCGAATGGACAATGCTTGATACGCTCGTCGATCCTGACCGCGAGTTGATCCGGCCGAGCGTGCGATGGCGGCGACTTCTGCGAGATTGCGACGGCAGCGAGGAACGCGCGATTAAAGTTCTAAGCATGTGGCTCGGTGACGAGCCGGAGTTGTACAACAGGAGCGATATGGCCGCGTTTGAGATTCTTGCGGTCGGGGCCGAATCCAATGCCGATGCCTTCAAGCTCTATATCCGGAAGCGCAGTCATGCCATCGCTAGCACGCAAGTATTGGGCGTGGATCGCCTGGAAGACGTGCTGCAAGAGGACGACTCCGATTCCCTAAGCCGACATTTTCTCGCGCTTGTAGCCGAAGACGAGGCAATCGCCGCATTGCCGATGTCGCCGGCCGTTGTGCCGAGTTTGATCTCACGCGCAGAGCAGCTTCGCAAGCAGCTCTCAGGCAACCAAGCTGAATTTGCGGGAGAGATTGCCGCAAGACAAGTGGAGATGGAACGGCGACAACAATTTGGCACCGTGAGAAACTGGCGACTTGAGTTGGACAACGTACGATTGCCAATTAAAACCGCCGCCGTCGAGCTATGTGCCATTGTGAATTATTTCGCCTGTCTGGGAGCGGATGCAAAAGCCGCTGTGCCGTTTCTCAACGAACTCAAAGACCAAAAGCCCTTTGGCACAGTCGCCATCACCGCTTTGATGGCAATCGGGCCGGAAGCGATCACGCCTATGGCGGGGTTGGTTGCCGATGACGATGTTGCTTGGGTTGACGGGGCATTAGCCGCAATTGGAATCTCAGCTAACCCGCAAGCTCTACCGGACGAAGCGAAAGCACTGGCCGAGGCCGTGCTCGGTCCCAGTGTCACCGAAGCCGAAGAGGCAATCGGTCGCCTGTCAAAGTATGGGCCAGCTGGAATTCACAAGTTGGTTGACATGGCGGAAACGGCCCCTTGGAATCGTCGCGCATTGATCGTGGAGAACATGTCTTCAGGCGGCAAGAGCGCGGCGGACGCGCTCGCCCGCTATGCGATTGATGAAGACGAGGATCTCACCATTCGCATTAGCGCGATGCACATGATGAAGATCTATGATATGCATCCCTCTCCTGATCTTGTCGTCGCGATTGGAAAACTGTTGCTTCGCGAAGACGATCGCCTGCGTCAGATTGCAATGAGTAAGCTGTTCACTATGGGGCGCCGTGCTCAACCGGCAGCAGCATCATTTGTTGCATTGTTCAAGCAACTGGGAAGCGCTCGGGTTGTTTATCATTTGCGATTAGAAAGCGGCTACCTGAAAACGCAGCCCGGCATGCCCAGGCGAACTTTGGAGTCGGCGGTCAGCTTCCAATACTACGTCACGCCCTATGCTGGAACACTGAGACAACTCCGTTATTGTGGCCGTGAAGCCCGCGAGGCACTTCCGCACTTGGTGGAGGTTGCCGCGGCGTTGCACAAAGCCACTTCAAATGACGAGCATGCGCCGGGGGAATGGCAACCCTATGTGCCGAGTGATCGACTTGGCGTTCAGGAGTTGTTTTGGGCGATACGGAATGTCGGTCCCGATGCGGACTCGCTGGCTCCGCTGTTTGAGCTTCTCGTCGATGAAGAGTACAAGGAATTGGCAGCGCACGCCCTGGGTGGCGTTAGCCTCGATGAGGATCTGCAGGCAGCAGCGGAATTGTTGACTCAACACCTTGAACATGAAGATCCCCTGGTGCGCGGATATGCCGCCGTGTTATGCGGAGGAGTACGGCAACCCAACCCAAAACTGCAAACGCGCTTGTTGGCCACGCTGGAAAATCCGTCCGATTTTGTCACCGCGGCCACGGCCTATGCGCTGGGAGCATTGGAAATCCAAGAAGCCGCGGAAGCACTGCGCGAGCTTGCCAACGATACAAACTCCTCAGACGTGAAGCTCGCCGCGCAAACGGCCTTGGACAAGATCAACCTGGCAACAAGGCATAACCAATAGCCAACGGCACGCGCACCCATCTTCGCTTTAGTCCGCTTCTCAATACAGCAAGAACTCAATAGGCAAACAGACAATGGCTCAACCCAAGTCATCGCAGTGCCGTTTCTGGGCGATGCTTCTCATGCTTGCGGTCACCATGGGCGCAATTTGCAACAGCGCGGCTGCTCAAGTGCTGCCGGAGCTTCCAGATTTGAAAGTGGACGGAATACCGGAAGTGATTCCTGATGCCCGGTTGGTGCCAATCCCGTTCCAACCGGATCTCCCTTTCAAGCCCGTTCACGTGATTGGCTCCATCGCGCCGGATTTGAACGAGGTGAATCCCACATTTGCCGGGTTGGATCGGCAGGGCTGGCGAGACTTGACCCGCCACCGTTCCGCAGAAATTCGCCTGGAAGCACTCGAAACTCTGGAGCAATTCTCCTTTCGAATGGAGCCCGATGCTGACAGCGATACATTTGCCGAAATAACGGATTTCTTGGGCGATCCAGATCCGCGCGTCCGTCGTCGGGCTTTCGATCTTGCCGTGCAATTGGGAGCCCCTGAGGAGGCTTTCGTCAGCAAAGCCATGGAATTCCTTGATGACGCTGACCCTGAGTTTCGCATTCGCGCTATCACAGCCATTGGGGCATACCCTCAACATGGAACAAACACCATTGAGCGGTTGATTGAGCTGATCGGTGATACGGAAATGATGGGAAACCCCGGCTTGCTATACTCGCCGCCCACAGTCCATTACGCCCACATGGCACCCATGAGGAGAATGACCGACTTTGGCGCAGTCAGGGAGAGTGCCATTTGGGCTCTCGGTCAAATTGGACCAGAAGCCGCGGCAGCAAAGCCACGATTGCTCGCCTGCCTGCAAGAACCAAACGAGTGGATTCAGCAAATCGCCACAGAAAGCCTGGTTCAGATCGCTGGTAGCGATCCGGATGTTGTCGCGTTAATGGTTGCGCGAGTTAAAGAAGGCGACGAATTGGCGCTCCGTCAGATTTACGAAATCGGCGAGCCGGCCGCATCGGCGTTGCCATATTTGTTGTCGCTGCCCGCAGACCAACTCTTCCGGTTGAACCCCACATCCTCTGTGCATTTCGCAAATGTCACGCCACTGGCCACCATGGCGAGAATCGCGCCAAAGGATGAACGCGTCCTCGACTTGGTGAAATCATTCGCTCCCAGCAGTGATCGCCACCGCCGAACATGCGCCCTTGAAGCTTGCGGCCTTCTGTCGCCGGAAATTGCCGCGGAATATTGGATTGAGGTGCTTAAAGAGAATCGCAGGAGCGATGAGAACGGCGCCTTGTTGAAGTCATTGGAAAAACATGGAACCAGCTTGCTGCCTCGATATTTGGATGCAGCGCTCGAAAACGACGACTTGGGCACGCGCAACAACATTGTGAGCTGGACCCGTAAGTTTGGTGACGAAGCGAAGGTAGGCCTGCCAGGCTTGGGAATGCTGTTGGATCAAGCGCTTGCCAACCATGAAACACTGGACGGAGAGCCGTATACGATCATGCTGGCCATCTGGGATCTGGATCCGGAAGTGATCATTGAAAACCGATTCCCGCGAGTGCGAAAAGTTGGCCTGCGAATGATGGTGGATAGCAGCCTGGGTGAGCGCATCCCCAAAGAAAGACTCGAGGCCGCCATTCTGAAGGAGTTGGAAAGTGCTGATGAGTCGTTGCGGCAGTACGCTGCTTCACTCCTCATCCAGAAGATGCCTGAAAGAATGGCACTCGCATTACCGATTGTTGTCAGCACGCGGAATAGCATCGCAACGCAATACGCAGAAAATGCCAAGGCGCGGGAGGGCCTCGATCCTGATTCTTATGCTTCCGAGAGATTTTTTCGAGAAGCCGAGACCCTTTGGCGACGGGGCGCGGCAGTGAAATGGGACCTCACGGCCATGTTGCCAACTCTTGCGCGCTTTGAACCCAAGTTGGTTGACGTCGTTCTCTCAGACCTCAAAGCAACGACAAACGATAACAGGTACCCCGCGTATGCAATGCAGGCGCTTGCCGCGGCGGGAGACGTTGCCATAGAACCAACGCTTGAGCTGCTCAACAGTTCGGACATTTCTGAGCGGCTTTTGGCGGTGGAAATCATCGGGCAGTTTGGAAAGCCGATCCCCCAGGCGATTGCTCCATTGCTGGATTTGCTGGACAGTCAATCCCGGCCCGGGAACGAATACTTCAACCAACAAAGAGCGCGACTTGCCGGTGAATCGCTCGCGGGAATGGGCCGGCTAGGCGAGCAAACCGTCGAGGCCTTGTTGGCCAAGTTGCATCGGGACGAAAACGAATATGTTGTCCCTGCCTTGCAAAACCAGGGTGCGGCCCTGATTCCCCTGATTCAGCCGTTGTTGCAAGACCCGCGAGTTTCGCCCGAGGCATTACAACTGTTGATGAAGACCGCGGGGGGGCTCACGCCGCCTGCCACTCAGTTGATTCAGGATCTACAAATCATCGGCGAAGCGCAGCCAGAGTTAGCGCATGACGCGGCCGAAGCAATCCTCATGATTGATCCTCAAAACACAGCTGCTCTAAGACTGCGCGACGTGAGCGGAGAGTCATACTGGCAACTCAGGAAGAGACATTCCGACGTCCGACAATTTACTGACAATCTGCGTTCTCCGCCTGTCTTGGAGTGGGACGAATTTTCTCCGAGCGATATCCCGGCAGTTTTGCAAGCGCTCGGCGAGTTCTTGGACACGGCATTGGATGAGCAAAAGCCTGATCACATCCGAGACGATGCGAAAATTGCAGTCAGACGCTTGCTCGACGAGTTGCTTGAACATCCCAGCTTCTTGGTTGAACCGCACATTGATGATGACGTGCTAGAAACTCTTGGCCGAGTTAGCGGCTTGGAAGCCTCTGTGTACGACAATGAACGGAACTTCTTTGCGGCCAGGCTTGCAGCTCTGACCGGTGAGCGGGCCAGGCCGATGTTGCCCGCACTTATTGACGATCTGGCAACAGAACGCATCGCTGGCAGATTGGCGAGGATCGGCATCAACATTGATCCTTCCGCGGCAGCGGAACGTCTTGTCGCGAAGATTGAGAACCGCGAAGACGCGCTAATTGCGGCCGTGGAATTGCGTGACTTGCGGTTTTGGGCGCCGGAGCGCGCTGTTTCCGTATTGGTCGACTACGCGCTCGAGGAGAGTCGTGACAACAACAACGGAGCATTTCCAGCTTTGTACTCGCTGCACTCGTGGGGCGCAGAACTCACGGAGTATCAGGATCAGCTGGTCCAATTGATGGACAGCGAGAATGTTGGCGGGCACGCCGCCCGTGCCCTGGGAAATATTGGTCAACCCGCTGTGCCCGCACTTGCCGAGGCACTCTTTAATTCCAACCCAAATGTTCGCAAGCATGCCGCGCAACTGTTCCGCCGCCGGCTCTCGCCTTACTTCGCTGAGGCCCAGCGGATTGTCGCAGCTCAAACGGACCGACCCCAAGCAGAGATCGATCGCGCGTTGCAATTACTTTCCGGGGAAGAGGAATGAAGGGCCCCCGGTTGCGCTTTGTTGTTGAACTTTAGATTGAGCTGTGTTGTTGAACTTCGCTGAATGTTCAACTTGCCCCGCACGCTCCGCCCTGCACAGTCCCGCGCACTCTCGCAACGCAAACATCGGCGCTTCATCATGCTTGCGCGCACGCTGCTGCATGCAACGTCACTGGCGTTCGAGCCGATGCTCACTCCACATCGAGCGTCCGCTTGATGAAATCCACCGTCAACTGACGATAGTGGTTTCCCCGGATGCCGTGGCGGCTGGTGGGATAGATCATCAATTCGAACTGCTTGTTGGCTCGTTGCAAAGCCTGGATGAACTGCATGCTGTTCTGCACATGCACGTTGTCATCGATGTCACCGTGCAGGAGCAGCAGCCGGCCATGCAGGTTGGCGGCAGCTTCCACAACGGACGTTTGTTCGTAGCCTTCGGGATTCGCCTGAGGCGTGTCCATGTATCGTTCCGTGTAGAACGAGTCATAGTTTCGCCAGTCCGTGACGGGCGCGCCGGAGATGCCGGAGCAGAACAGATCCGTCTTGGTCATGCAGAAGGCCGTCATGAACCCGCCATAGCTGTGTCCGGCCATGCCGATGCGGCTGCCATCCACAAAGGAATGTTCCTTAAGCCAGCTGATGGCATCCTTGATGTCCTCCAGCTCTTGCAGACCAAGTTGCTTGTAAGCGGTCCAGGTGCTCTTGGCGCCTTTACCGCTGGCGGAACGCGGGTCACAGCGGAAGACGAGAATACCCATCTGGGCGAGCATCTGATCGTACGAGTTACCGCCGCCCCAGTTGTCGCGCACAGTCGGAGCGTGCGGACCGCCGTACGTCATGAACCAGACTGGATATTGCTTGTTGGGATCGAAGTTGACTGGCTTCACCCACTTCGCTTCGAGCGGAAAGCCATCGCGGGTTTTGATCTGGAAGTGTTCCGTTTCGCAAAAGACGTAGTCGTCGAGTGTATCGACGGGGTTGCTATCTAGTATGCGCACAAGATCGCCATCGGTCGCGCGAAGCTTGACCTGGGGCGTCATTGTCATGCTGCTGTAACTATCGACAAAGTAGTTGCCCTTGGGGCTGATGCTGACGCGATGTGTGCCTTCCTCAGGCGTTAATCGCTGTAACTCGGTGCCGTCAAACTTGACACGAAATAGATTGCTGGCGAGGTGCGAATCCTTGGTTCCGTTGAAGTAGATATAGCCGTTGTCCTGATCGACAAGTGCAAGCGAAGTGACTTCCCAATCACCATCGGTCACCTGGCGAAGCAACTCGCCGTCCCGGCTGTAGTGATAAATGTGCTTCCAGCCGGAGGTCTCAGAAAGCCAGAGAAAGGAACTGTCTTCAAGAAACTCTGGATCGAGCGTGTTATCGACCCAGGTGCCGGTTTCCTCGCGGAACAGCTTTTGGATGGAGCCGGTTTGCAGATCAACCAGGCAGAAATCGAGCCACTTCTGAGCGCGGTCTTGCACATAGCAATAAGCCGTGCTGCCATCGCGATAGAAACCATAGTGCGAAACGATCATGTTGTCCGCAGAGTAGGCGGACAGATCCGCCCAGGTGATTTCGCCCGTCTCCAGCGAGACGATACCCAGCTTGACCGTGGGGTTGGTTTCGCCGGCTTTGGGATAGCGGGTTCGCTCCACAACCGGCGGGCGTTGCGTTTCGTTCATCACCAAGAATGTGCCGACGTCGGTGTCATCGTATTGCATGAAGGCCACACGCTGACTGTCCGGGCTCCAACGGTAGCCTTGCCAACTGCGGTTATAAACTTCCTCAAAGTAAACCCAGTCCGCGATGCCGTTGCGTACGAGTTCTGTCCCACCGGACGTGAGCCCTCGCTCTTGCTGCAGTTCGACAGCCACGGCATAGAGGTCATAACCGCGGACGAAAGTGACCGTGCGGCCATCTGGGCTGAACTCGGCCAGCTGCGCGGCTTCTTCGCCTGTGGTAAGTTGCACGGCGCTGGAACCATCCAGCCTGGCGTAGAATAGATTGCCTCCATGCTCGAAGAGCGCGGCATCAAACTGTGGGCTCATTTGCAATCGCGGTGAGTTGGCCAAGCGTTCGGCCGTTTCATCATCGATCGCGTCGAGTTTCGCCAGCGCCGTTTTTAGCGGTTCGCGATCAAGCCACTCCTCGGAATCGCCGGTGGCGGCGTCCACTTTGGAGAGCACGCCATCGACCATCTGCAGGTAGTGGTCTCCATCCTCGCTCCAGCCAAGTGTATTGAGCGGCGAGCCATTGAAGTTGGGTGCGTT
>CALJLD010000145.1 GCA_937982665.1 uncultured Planctomycetales bacterium | reverse complement strand
GCGTCCGAGGAGGCCTATCAACGCACTCTGGAATGGTTAAAACAGAGCCAAACGTTACGCGCGTCGCAGTGAGTATTCCTCGCGCGCTTAAATCGGCCAGCGCCCCTTTTCGCACGGAGTTCGCATGACAACCGCCACAATCAAGACAAATCGCGGCGACATCAAGCTGAAGCTGTACGTCAACGAAACCCCCAAGACATGCGAGAATTTCACAAAGCTCGCTCGCGACGGTTTCTATGACGGGTTGAAATTCCATCGCGTCATCGCCAACTTCATGATCCAAACCGGTTGTCCCAACGGAACGGGAACGGGCGGTCCTGGTTATCAGTTCGCGGATGAGTTCCACCCCGAGTTGCGGCACAACAGCGCTGGCATTCTCTCCATGGCCAACGCCGGCCCAAACACAAACGGTTCGCAGTTCTTCATCACGCATGGGCCGACGCCACACTTGGACAATGTTCATTCGGTGTTTGGTAAAGTCACCGAAGGCCAGGATGTGGTGGATTCCATTCAGCAAGGTGACGTCATGGAGAAGGTCACCATCTCTGACGATTAGCCACACATGCCCGGACCAACCACCAGGCAAGAACTTGTTGACCAGCTTTGCCAGGCGTATCAAAAGTTGGCCAATGAGTTGCTCGGCAGCGATGCCTCGCTGGCCGAGTTGGTGTGCGTTGATGACTGGACGGTCAAAGATGTGCTGGCCGTCCGCCGTTGGTGGACTGAGCAAGTTGTGCGCTGGGTGAAAACCGGTTTGTCCGGCAAGCAACCGGTGACACCCAAAGCGGGTTACCGCTGGAGCGAAACGCCGCGGCTCAACGCGGACATCGTCGCGGAGTCGCAGTCGCAAAGTTGGCGGCAGGTGACAAGCGGTCTCAAGCGCGGCTACGAGCGCGTCTGGCAGTTGATCGAACAACTGGACGATGAACAACTGCTGGGGATCGGCATCTTTTATTGGGCGGACAAGTGGCCGGTCGCCAGGTGGATCTCAATCAATACCACCCGGCAATACACAACCGCGCGAACTCTGATTCGCAAAGCCCAAAGAGCGGCAGGCGATGCCGGTCGATCCAAGTCCGGCAAGGGATAAAGCCTGCGTGGCTTGAGGATGGCAATTCAGCGCGAAGTTTCGCCCCGCGCCCTGCAATCGGCTAGAATGGGCCACGTCGGGAGCAGCGACTCCATCCTCATTCTCTATCTCTGGGGGCGAAATGGACGCGGACGCGACTCAGCCGGCCAAGAAGCGGCCCAAGCGCCGTTGGCGACAGTTCACTTTGCGCACACTACTGGTGTTGGTCACAATCGCGGCGGTTGCCAGCTATTACTTGCAGACGGAGATTCTGCCGGCGCGGCAACAACGACTGGCCGTCGAAGCGATTCTCGAAGGCGGTGGCCGTGTGAGTTATGTCGGGGCCGACAGTGGCGGCGGTTTGACCAAGAACACCAAGAATCCCGCCAAACACATTCCGGCAGGCACGTGGTGGACGAAACTCTTGGGCGAAGACCCACGTCAACGTGTCAAGTTTGTCAGCGTTGGGAGTGTCGAAGACTACCCACTGGGTACTCTTCAAACTGTGTTGAGTCGGTGGCGAGACAGCGACGATTTGCTGCAATACGTTTCTGACTTGCGAGGCTTGGAAACTCTCGACGCCATGGGCGGAAAGGTCACGGACGCCGGGCTCGCGCAGCTTGGTGTTCTCCCAGACTTAAAGAGTTTGCATTTGCGGCATGCCTATTTGTCGCGCGAAGGCTTGAGTGCACTGCGGCGGATGCCCAAGTTGCAAACGCTGGAAATGCCGTTTTGTCCGGTTTCGGATGACGTGTTCGCCGAGATTGGGCAAGTGACAACGCTTGAGCACCTCGACATGACTCAGGCTCACATCTCCGGAGAGGGTCTGTGTGAACTTACGGACCTTACAAATCTGCATACGTTGATTCTGGACGAAGTTGATTTTGACGGCGTGGATTGCAAGCACCTGGCCAACTTGCCGCAACTTAAGAAGCTCTCGCTCAGATGCACTTCTGTCACGGATTCCGGCGCCGATTCCATTTCGCAAATCACCGCGCTGGAAGAACTCGATCTCAACGCCACTCTCATCACGGACGCAGGCTTACAACACCTGGCAAGACTGCCGCGGCAGAAGACACTGACCATTGGAAGCGAGGATCAATGCAAGTACACGACTGAGGGCTTGCAGGCGTTTCGCGATCAACGCCCAGACGTCAACGTGCAGGTGTCATATAGCGGAACCTTCAACCCGGCCTGGTTGCGGCGCGAATGGGCCGCCGAGCGCGAAAAATGACAGAACAAAACACCACAACAAAAACCGCAAAACCAAACCGGCCCAAGCGCCGTTGGCGGCAGTTTACGCTGCGGGCCATGTTGCTGTTGTTTGTCATGGCGGCCCTGGTCATGTATTGGGTTCATTCTCAAATTGTCCCAGCGCGGAATCAGCGGCTTGCCGTCGCGGCAATCTTGGAGAACGGGGGCATGATCAGCTACAAGTCACATGCGGTGTTCAATCAAGCGACGATGGCGCCTGAGGACATTCCCGCGCCCAGTTGGTGGAAAGACTTGCTGGGCGAAGACCCGGATCTGCGAGTGGCAAGCGTAAGCGTTGGGCAGACGTATTCCGATTTGTCGACTATGGAAATGAGACGAGTCCGCGGTGTGCTAAAGTCGATTTACGAATTTCGGCTCAGTGGTTCGCGGTATGCTCCGCAATACGGCAGTGACCAGGGCGATGAAAACCTGCAGTTTGTTCGCGCGCTGCGCGGCCTGGAAGAGCTGGAAGCGCTCGGCCCATCCGTGACAAATGAAGGCATTAAGTATCTCAGTGACATAACAACCCTGCGAACATTAGACCTGGGTTGGTCAAAAGTCTCGGACGATGGACTTGTGGCCTTGCAGAACTTATCGCAATTGCATTCCTTGCAGTTGGACTACACGCCTGTCACGGATGCAAGCCTGGCTGAGATCGCGAAACTTGATTCCCTGCGGGAACTCAACTTATGCCACACCAGCATCTCTGGAAGCGGTATCGAACAGCTTGCGGACATTCCCCGTTTGAACAAGTTGGGGCTGACCGGGACAAGTGTCGACGACGACGCCTGTCAGGAGTTGGCCAAACTGCCGAGTTTGAAGGTCCTGACGTTGGGATGCACCTGGGTGGCGGATGACGGGGCAGCGGCGCTCTCACGGATTGAGACCTTGGAAGAGCTTGACTTGAGTGCCACGCGGGTCAGCGACGTTGGTCTTCGGTACATCGCCGAGTTGCCGAACTTGCGAAAGCTTTTTTTGGGTGCCGGCGATCAAAAGAAATACACCAAGGAAGGACTAGCGGCATTCAAGCAACAACGGCCAAATGTTGAAGTGCGTGCCAACACATTGAGCGTCAACCCGGATTGGTTGCGCCAAGAGTGGGCCGAGAAACGAGCACAGCGATGAAAAAAGCCAAACCAGAACACAAGCCCAAGCGCCGTTGGCGACAGTTTACACTGCGGGCCGTGTTGATCGCGTTTGTTATCGCGGCTCTACCGCTGTATTGGTTGCAAGGCGAAATCAAACTCGCGCGCCAGCAGCGGCTTGCTGCCGAGGCGATTCTGGCCAACGGTGGGCGGGTCACGTTTACCGGATCAACGTTCTTTGTCGCCCAAGGGGACAGCGCGCGGGTTCAGGATCTGCCAAGCAACTGGTGGACGCAGTTGCTCGGCGAAGACCCGCAACTGCGCGTGGAGTTTGCTTGTATCGGGACGATCTTCAATCCTGGAACAAGCACTCCGAGAATCGCGGGCTATGGCGGGCCGAGCCTTCCGCATATTGCCAGGCTGCGCGGGATCAAGATCCTCTGGGCTGGCGGCACCTCCATCACTGATGAGGGGCTACATCACATTCATGGCATCAAGTCTCTCCAAGAGCTTGAGCTCAAGTACTCGGCGGTCACGGATGTAAGCGCGTCGACAATCGCCAGCCTGACCAATTTGCGGTATCTCGACTTGAGTGGCACGCCCTGCGGCGATGGCACTCTTGAGCAGTTGCGTCACCTTGAGCATCTGGAACATCTCGTTCTGGATGATACGCAAATCACCGACGCTGGATTGGTGCATCTGTCCAACCTTCCGCGACTCGAACGCCTTTCACTCGCAGGCACGCAAATTGGCGACGAAGGGATCACCGCCATTTCCAACATGCCGCGAATCTACAGCTTGGACATCCGAGATACCAAGGTGACGGACGCTGGCCTGACGGCGCTTATCGGCATGCAATCGCTTCAATCACTGAACACACACAGCTATGAGGATTCCAGAACGATGTACACGGACGCAGGGCTAAGTGCCTTTGCGCAAGCCAGATTGGACGTCGAGGTGAACACTAAAGTCTCGGCAAGATTCAAAAAGCCAACGCGGGAATGATCGCTAGCAGCGCCAGCGGCGGACAATCGGCATAGGACCTCCTGCTTCCATTCGCTACACTTCCGCACCGTGCGCTGGCGGAGCCTGCGCACATGCCGCCGTGCGAAGCTTTGTTCCCGCATTTCGCTTCGCACGTGGAGCAAATCCGCAAAGCAAGGAGGCTGACCCGTGCGCCCTGGAAATGCGTTTGGCCGAGCGTTTTCGTTTCTTCACGCCAGCAACTTCCACTTGGAGCAGATGCCGCGAGGGCTGGACGATGTTCCAGCGCCTCTGAGCGCTGCCTTTGTTGAAGCTCCCTATCAGGCGGCCACGGCCGTGTTCGATGCGGCGCTTTCGCGTGAAGTTGACTTTGTTGTGCTCTCCGGCGACTTGGTTGATTGTCGGTTGGCTGGTCCGCGTGGGCCTGTCTTCCTGGCGGAGCAATTTGAACGATTGAACGAAGCCAACATTGAGGTCTATTGGGCCTCTGGTGGCGTGGATCTGCTCGGCACTTGGCCGGCGCGAGTTTCGCTCCCGGACAATGTGCACCGCTTTGCACTCGGGCACGTCGAAGAACTCATTCTTCATCGCGATGGCGAACCACTGGTCTGCCTGGCAGGCGTTTCTCGTCCCGCCGAGCAGCATGTGCCCACCGCGGAGTTTCGCGCTGATCCGGCCGGTTTGTATACGGTGGCCGCCGTTCACGGCGCTGGCGACATTCGCGCGCTCAGTTCCTCACGAATTCACTATTGGGCATTGGGCGGCCGTGCGAACGCCGACTCGCGCGAGTATCGCGGCCGGACCATTCGCTTCAGCGGAACACCGCAAGGCCGTGAACCCAACCACGCCGGACCACACGGAGCCACTATTGTTCGCGTTGATGTCAACGGCAAGACGGTCACGGAACTTGTCGAGACCGACACCATCCGCTGGCTAAGCGAATCGGTTCATTGCGAAACGGAATGGAATACGGATGACTTGGAACTGGCCATGCACGAACGCGTGGCCGAGCTTGTCGACGAGCATCCCGCGCGTCACCTGTGTGTCTCATGGCGCGTGAGCGGCTATGGAGCCGCGGTTGAGAGCCTGCGACAAGCCGACGGTCGCGACGAACTCTTGCTTCGCTTGCGCTCCGAGTTTGGCGCGAATGCGCCGGTGATTTGGAGTGTGGGCGTTGAGCCTGAACGCGCTCGTGTGTACCGCGAGGAGGAGCTTGCCGAGGCGACTTTCCTGGGCGAATACCTTCGCGAAGCTCATGAGTTCTCCGCGGATGTGAACCGAGACATTGATCTTCTTGCGCAAGTTGACCCAAGCTTTCGCGAAACCTGGCGGCAATTGTCCGCCGCGGACAGCCCTCGCAAGCGGCGCCGTGTGCTGGACGAAGTTGCGGCCACTGGTAGCGAACGGCTCCAAGGCAGCATGACCCGGTAAGTGCTGGAAGGACCCAAATATGAGAATTGAAGAACTGGAACTCCGCGGTCGCGGACCTTGGGAAGAGTTGTCGCTCGTTGGGCTGGATGGCGCCATCAACGTCATCTACGGCCGCAACGAAGCGGGAAAGACCTCTCTGCTTGCCGCAGTGCGCGGACTATTGCACGGCGGCGAGACGGGATTGCCCACAACTTCCGGTCCGCTGCAGGATCGGATGTGCGGTGGTGCTTTTCGCGCGGCGTACGCCGGTGGGCGGTTCTCCGTCTATCGCGCGCTGGATGATCATCGCGATGAAGAACTTGCTCCGGACGAACCGCCTTTCGCCATGGTCAATGGGGACGGTGGTCGCGTGGATCAAATGCGCTATGAGGACTTCCTCAGCGGAATCGACCGCACGACGTACGACAACATCTTTGCATGCGGACTGCGAGAAGTTCAGCAGCTTTCCGCTCTGGAAGGTGGCGAAGCCGCGCGAATGCTGCATGACCTGACCGCTGGCCTGGACCGCATCAGTCTGGCAGGCGTGTTGCGTGATGTCGCCAAGAAGCGCAACCGCCTGATGGACCCCAAAGGCGCGCCCTCCCAACTCTCTCAGTTGCTGGAAGAACATCGCGAGCTGACGGCCGAAATCGACCGGCTGGCGGATGCAACTGAAGAATACAACCGCCGCATCAACGAGCGCGATTCGCTGGCGGCGAAGATCGGTGAAATGGAAGCCGATCTTGCCGCGGCCGATCATCGTGTTGCCTTGTTGCAATCGACCGAAGGCGTGCAAAATGCCTGGACCGAGCAGACCAGGCTCCGTTCGGAGCTCGATGCGTTGGATCAGTATCGCACTGTTCCCGCGGACGGGCTGCGCCGACTGAAGACAGCCAACGAACGCATTGCGAGGTTGGCTCGAAAGATGCGCGACCTGCGGGCGAAGTATCGCAAGCTGCAAGAACAACTCAAGCAGCTGCCCGATGCGGGACAACTGGAACACCGCGCGCCGGAGATTGAAGCCCTGGCGGAACAGGGCGAGTTCATCGCCGCGATGGAGCAACAGGCTTCCACGCAGCGTGCCGCCGTCCGTGATTTGGAGCGGCAGCGCGATGCGCTGCTGGATGAGTTTGGGCTCGAAGCGGACACCTGGCTGGCGCTGGCCACATCGCTGGACCGCCGCAGTTTTGACAAGCTGCGTCCGTTGGTGAAAAGCTTGGAGACGGACCGGGCTGATGTGGAGACAACGCGCGAACAAGCGTTGGAGGCCAAACGGTTGGCGGCGGAAGCTGCACGCAAATCGCAAACCGCGCCCAACCCTGTTGAACTCGAAAACCTCCGCGCGGAAGTCAAAGAGCGTATTGAGCAACTGCAACGGCGGCTGGAACTCGACGAGCGGCTCGAACAGCTTGAAGAGGACGCCGCGGCGCTCGAAGAAGAATCAAACGAGCTTGCCGAACAGGGGAGCTTGTCGACCCGGCAAGAGTGGGGGCTGGGCGTCGCCTGCGCATTGGGCGTTGTCTTGGCCGGCGGCTCGCTGGCTTCCGTATTGGGCACCAGTTGGTGGCCATTCTTTCTGGGTATCGCGCTGATCGGCGGCGCCTACGGCGGCAAAAAGTTCTTCGAACGAAAGAACTCTGGCCGGTTGGAAGAAGCCGAGAACGAACTGGAAGATTTGCAGCTTGAGATCGAACAAGCCACCAAACAGCGCGACGCGTTTGATCGCGACTTGCCGCACGGCGGTGGAAGCATCAAACAACGTCTGACCGACGCAAAAGCGCAACTCAAAGACTTGAACAACGCCGGCGCGATGGAGTCGGAACGCGAACGCCGCGAGGCGGAAGCGGAAGATGCTGAGCTTCGCCATGAGGAAGCCAAGGATCAACTCGCCCGACGTAAGGAATCCTGGACTAAGGCGCTGCGAACCTTTGGACTGCCGCAACATCTTTCGCCCAAACAAGTGGGCCGTTTGCGTAGCGAGTGGGATCATGCTCGCGATGTCGCGGACAAATTGGAAAGGGCGAATTCTCAATGGCGACAAGGCGAAAGCTCGCGCGAGGGTTTCCGCCAACGCATTCGCGACTTGGCGGCGGACCTGGACATTGAACTCTCGGAAGAAAATGCGAATGCTCAACTCGCCAGCCTGAAGCGCGAACTTGACCGCCAACGGGGCTCGCTCCGGCAACGCTCACAACTCAAGCAGAATGTGCAAAAGCTCAGCCGCACTCGCAAAAAGCTGAAATCGCAAATCAATCTCTGGCGTCGACGTCGCCGGAATGTTCTCGCGCTTGCGGGTGCAAACGATGAGGACGAGCTCCGCCTTCGCTGTGGAGAAGCCAAGCGGCGCGAAGAGCTTGTCGCGAGATTGGCAGAACTCAAGGAGCGGATCGACTCTTCATTGGCTCAGGTTTCCCGAGATGAAGTCCTCTCGCGGTTGCGTGAGTTTGGAGTGACTGGCGTCAACTCGGAACTCTCCGAGTTGCGGAATCGCGCCGATAGGCTTCGCGGCGAATTGCAAGCCATGTACGACCGACGCGGTTGGCTCGCTCAGGCACTGCCGGAGATGTTGGCCGATCGAGCGCTGCCGCAGGCGTTGTTACGAAAGGAAATTGTTGATCAGCAGATCCGCAACCTGTTGCGAGACTGGCGCGTGTTAGCGACCGTGCATTTCCTGCTGTCCAGGATTCGCGCGCGTTACGAGCGCGAGCGTCAGCCGGAAACTCTCCGCGAGGCCAGCGGCTACTTCCGTCAGATCACCCAAGGCGCCTACAACCGCGTTTGGACGCCACTGGATGAAGATGTGTTGTATGTCGAGAACGATCGCGGAGAAGACGTTCCGTTGGAAAAACTCTCGGACGGAACGCGAGAGCAGTTGTTCTTGTGCCTTCGTTTGGGTCTGATCAGCACGTTTGCCAAACGCGGCGCGCGATTGCCGATCATCCTGGATGACGTCCTGGTGAACTTCGACGCCCCGCGTGCGCGAGCTGCCGCGGGCGTGCTTGCCGAATTTGCCAAGCGCGGCCACCAGATCTTTGTGTTTACGTGCCATGAACACATTGCACGCATGTTTGCCGAACTCAAGGTTCGCGTCTGGCGGCTTTCGCGGCATGTCAATCAACGCCGAGACCGTTCGCTGATCCACGAGATCTTAGGTGCCGCGCCTGCGGATGTAGTTGAAGTCCCGCCGGTTGAAGTTCCTCCCGCCCCCATGGCGATCGAGGAAACTGATCCGCCGTTGGTCATTGTGGATGAAGCTCCCGTCGCCCCCGAACCGGAGGCGCCCCTGGCGGACGAGCCAATCATCACAGGCTTCATCGTTGATCCGACAACGACGCGGCATGCGTTCGACGCTGAAGAATTTGCCGGGGAATTGGAGGACGACGTCTTTGTCCCGCAAAACGGTGATGACAACACGCGTCGTATAGTTTCGATCGAAACAAAATCCAGAAAAGCAGGCACCGTCGACAGCGAATTCCACGATGACGACACCGTCCTGCACGACGATGATGACATTCAATCGGAAGCGGCCTGATGTTTGCCAAGTTTCGCGTTCGCAAGAAACCTGCCCGCCCATCGAATGAAACCGAAATGAGCATCAGCGGAATAAACAGCGCTTTGAGCATTGCCTCCTTGGTCGGCGGAGTTTTGCGTTCCGCTGGGGGATCACAACAGGAAGCCAACGCTGCCGGATCGGACAATGCGACGCAATCCGCAATCGCGGAAATTGGCAAGTTGCTCCCGCCGGGCGGATTGCGCGAGATCGAGCCGCAACAGTTTGCGGCCTTCGCGCGGGAATTGCACGAACGTGGCGTGATCTCCGACGCGGAGTTCAATGACCTGGCCGCAATTCGGCTGGAACTGGAACTCTCCGGCGCGGCCGCTGATGAGCCCATTGACGTCATCGGCTTTCTCAAAGACCGTATCGCGCGATTGGAAAGCCAGTACGATTCGCCTGAAGGCGCGACCCAGTTCTCGCTGGGGCAAACGCTCGATATCGCCCGACGCCGCCTGGACTTTGTGCAGCAATTGGATACCACCGGCCGAGGCGGCGTAAACGCCGTGGCTTAGTGTTTCTTGCGGTTGTGGCTTAGCTCAATCCCAGTCAGTCGCATTCGCCTGCGCGCGCATTTGCAAACGCCCGGTCGTTGAGGTGCATGCCGCGCGATTTGCCGTTACACTTGCCGGCTCTAGCGACGCAATCTCTTCCGGGCAAGCAAGCTAAGTCAGGCACAACATGACAATGAAAGTTCTCTTAGGGAGTGGCGGATTCCGCACGGACGATCGCGTGCGGCGAATTGCAGATGCCATGAAGGCCCATTTCGGGCCAATCGAAAAGATCCTGTTCGTGCCCTACGCCCTGGCCGATCATGACGGCTATGTCAACATAATGAATGAGAAAGGGCTCAACGCAGGCTACGAGCTTGACGGCATCCACCGCCATGCGGATCCGGTTCAAGCGGTTGAAGCGGCGGAGGGGATCTACGTCGGCGGAGGCAATACTTTCCGGCTGCTGAATGATCTTAACCGGCACAAGTTGCTGGAAGTCATTCGCCGGCGCGTGGCGGAAGGCATGCCCTACTTGGGCGTGAGCGCCGGCACGAATGTGGCATGCCCGACGATGCAGACAACCAACGACATGCCGATTGTGATGCCGCCAAGCTTCGCAGCGTTGAACCTCGTGCCGTTTCAAGTCAACGCGCACTACTACAACGGCCAAACTTACGTGGAAACGGGCGATGGGATGGAGCCGCACTTCGGCGAGACTCGAGATCAACGCCTGGCCGAGTTCCATGAGATGAACCGCACGCCGGTCATCGGGTTATGGGAGGCTGGGCTGCTTGATATGCGGATTGCAGACGGCGAATGCACCGGCGAACTTATCGGCACGCCGGCACGGATCTTCCACCAAGGCCAACAGCCATTTGATATTGCCGCTGGGACGAAGCTGCGTTGCACGGCAGATCGGATCGAGGCGATCTAAGTTGAGCTGTGCTTTGCGAAGGCTCTTCAAAGAGTGTATAGGCGGGTTCAAACGGCGTTTGGGCGTGCTGTACAACCGGCACAATCCGCAGGGTCGCCTTTCTCTTCGCTAACGCGAATACTTTGCGCCATTGCATCCGATGAATGTTCTCAGTGTCTTTGCGTGCCTGCGCGCGGCACTTCCCACGCATTCCAGAACACACTGCTCCCGATCCGCAGCCCTTTCCCGGAGCCCTTGCAAATGTTGAGTTTCGTACGCGTCCTCTTCGCCCTGGTGTTGTTTGCCGTGATTGTCCCCGCGGCAGCGTTCGCTCAAGACCCAATTGACGACGCCGTCCCGCCGTCACCGTTGGATATCCCGCAAGGTGCGCCGCTCATTCAAGATGCCCCGGCACCAGTGCCGCCGGCTTCGCCTTGGGACTATTATCTGCACGATCCATACTACGGCACGCCCGACCGCTACTTCGGCACGGCAACAACCACTTACTATCCATGGCCAGGTAAACCGTATTACGGACCGCGCTACTACGGCTTCCGTCCAAGCTGGTTCGGCGCAGGCTATCCCAACACGGACTTCGCCGGCTTTGGCTGGTAGGACGTTTCGTTAGAAACGACGCAATCAAGATCGATCAAAGCAAGCTCAAGCATTTCGCTTGGGCTTGCTTTTTGCGCGCTAGCGCGGATTAGGTGGCGCCAGAATCGAAAGATACTCTTCCCAAGGTCCCACAGCGGGCTTGTATTGAAACGCCATCGCCTTGCAGATTTGGGCGATGTGGTTCAGATCGTGCACGGTCCATGTGGCCAAGAGCTGGGAAAGTGTGGCCACGCCCAGCGCCGGATGCTCACCTTCCATGGCAAATTGTTCCGGTGTGAGCTGCAAACTCTTGAGCACGCGAAGGCTCTCGTCACGCTCGGTGGCGAAGATGTCAAGCAGTTCCGCCAGGTCGTATTCCTGGCACAGTGCGTCGTGCCCGGCGCGGTCGAACGGTTCAAATGGCTGCTCTCGACCATATTGCAAAATGTGACGGGCACGCGGAATCCAATCGGTGCGGTCGCCCCAAATCAAGTGCCCTACTATCTCGCACGGTGACCAGGTGTTTGGCCCATAGTTGGCTTTGGTCCATTCTTCACCAAGTCCCGTAAGCAGCATGCTGACGACGCGCGGCGTGCGTTTGAGAATGGCGACACTTGATTCGAGATCGAAGTCCATGGCAACTTCCATAACGGGAAATGGGCAGCCTCACTCGGGCAAGTCCCAACAACAATCGCCGCAGGTGCTGGCTGCGGCCGCAAGATGAGTTATCCTGCTGGCTAATCGAGCCAGCACAATTCTCCCGCAACTTCTTCGCCATGGCTAGTGCCGCGGCGCTCGACGCAAATCGCTCGCCCGCAAAGCCAGACGCCTGACCGAATTGCCACCATGCAACTGATGACTTGGAACGTGAACTCCCTGAAGGCAAGGGAGAAGTTCGTCTTTGATTACCTGGATGAAACGCAGCCGGATGTTGTCTGCATGCAGGAACTCAAGCTGGAAGAAGAAGCGGTCCCCAGCGAGTTGTTTGAGGAGCGCGGCTACCACGTAGCGATCCATGGGCAACGGCAGTGGAATGGCGTGTTGATCGCATCAAAACAGCCAATCAAGAATGTCACAACCGGTCTGCCCGATGGCGATGAAGAGCAAGCGCGTCTGATCGCGTGTGAGATCGACGACGTAAAGCTCGTCAATCTTTACTGTCCGCAAGGCCAGTCCGAGGACTCGCCCAAGTTCCAATACAAGTTGCGGTTCTACGCGGCGCTCAACAAATGGGTTAAGGAGAATTACGTCCCCAGTGACAAGCTGGTCATTGTTGGCGATATGAACATCGCGCCGCTGACCACCGACGTGTGGGACATTGGCGAATTCAAAAACGTGCCCACGTATCATCCGTTGGAGCACGAGCAGTGGAAAGAATTGTTGGCCTTCGGTTTGGAAGACGTTGTTCTGCCGCACATTGAGCCGGGACAGTTCACATTCTGGGACTATCGCGGTTCGCGATTTCGCTTGAACCAAGGGATGCGGATTGACCACATTCTGGCGACGAAGCCTGTCGCCGCTTGGGTGACAGGCGCCACCATTGATCGAGAAGCTCGCAAGAAACGTAAGGGAGAAGCGCCATCGGACCATGCGCCGGTGACGGTCACGCTTGATCGCAAGGCGGCAACCAAGCCGGCCGCGCGCAAGCGGACAAAGTCTCGCGTGATTTTGATTGACGGCAGTTCGCTGATCTATCGCGCGTATTTCGCCATTCCCGGCAACCTGACCACATCGTCCGGCTTGCATACCAACGCCATCTATGGCTTTGCGTTGATGTTCGGCAAGATCCTCAGCGGTAAGTTGCCGGAATTTGGCGCGATGGTGTTCGATGCTCCCGGCAAGACGTTTCGCGATGAAGAATATCCGGAGTACAAAGCGCATCGGCCCAGCATGCCGCCGGAATTGAGAGAGCAGTTGGAGCCCATCGAACATCTCGTCAAGCAGCACGACTTCCCAATCCTGCGCGTGGAAGGCTACGAAGCGGATGATGTCATTGGCACGTTGACGCAACAGGCGCTTGCGGCAGGCCACGAAGTGCGGATCGTCTCCGGCGACAAGGACTTTGTGCAACTCATCGGTCCCGATGTCCGCATGGTTGATACCCTTCGCGACGTTGTCTATGACCCTGAGCTTGTGGAGAAGCGCTGGAACGTAACGCCGGAGAAGTTCATTGATCACCTGGCTTTGCTGGGCGACACGGCGGACAACATCCCTGGCGTGCCAGGCATTGGCCAAAAAACCTCCGCAACTTTGCTGGAGCGCTTCGGTAGCTTGGACGGGATCTATGACAACATTGACGAGCTCAAAGGCAAACAGAAGTCGAACCTGATCGAATTCCGCGATCAGGCGTACATGTCGCGGCGGCTCGCCACGATTGAAACCAATGTTCCGCTTGAGTTGGGTTTGGATGACCTCGGCTTGAGTCCACCGAATACGCAAAAGATCAACGAGGTCTATCGCGAATTTGAATTCTATTCGCTGTTGTCCGATGACCAGCAACCGGAAGCAGAAAAGACCGAGGCCGAAACCCTCACCGCGACAAACGTCGACGCGTTCAACAAGTTTCTCGCGGCCAACAAGAAAACAACGCTGGCGGTGACTCCGCTCTTTGAAGAGCCGTACCACTTCACCGGCAAGCTGGTCGGCGTGGCCGTGGCCAGCGAAAACGAAGCCGCGTATTTGCCGCTGGGCCAGGCGGATGGATCATTGGGAGACGACGGACTTGCGGCGCTCCGAACTTACCTGGAAGACGAAACAAAACAAAAAGTCGTCCACGGCTTGCGAGACACACTCTGCCTGTTCGCGCGACATGGCATCAAGCTGCAAGGCGTGACAGGTGATCTGCAACTGGCGTCGTTCCTGGTTGATCCCGCCAAGTTGTTGCCGCATCGAATTGACCAGATCGTCAAAGAGTATCTGCATCGCACGGTGGAACCGCTCAAGCGGTTGACCGGCAGCGGCAAAGGCGAAAAGAAGCTTGTCGAACTCAAACTGGACGATGTGGCTTCGTGGACTTGCCAATTGGCGATCGCCACAGCCCAAGCCTGGCCGAAGGTCAAAGACCGCCTGGACGAAGAGGGGCAAGCCAAGCTGCTGGATGACCTCTCCATGCCAATGGCATACGTGCTCGCCGAGATGCAACTCTGCGGCATTCGTGTCGATAAAGACGAACTTCAAAAGATGGGCGAGGAGTTTGAAGATCGCAAAGCTGAAGTCGAGGAATCGATCTATCAGTTGGCCGGCTCACGATTCAACATCGGCTCAACAAAGCAACTCGCCAAGGTGCTGTTTGAAGACCTCGGCCTGCCGGTGATCAAGAAAACCAAGACCGGCTATTCCACCGCCGCGGAAGTGCTGGAGCGACTGGCGCAGAAACACAGCATCGCCAAACTCATCCTCAGACAAAGAGCTTTGGCCAAACTGATCAACACGTATACATCGGTCTTGCGCGAAGCCGTTTCGCCAGAAGATGGGCGAGTGCATTGCACATTTCAACAGACGACAGGCGTTTCCGGCCGCCTGATCACGACCGACCCTGACCTGCAACGCACGCCCATTCGGTCCGAAGACGGCAAACGCATTCGTCAGGCGTTCCTGCCCAAGGAAGGCTGGCAACTGATCTCCGCCGATTGGAGCCAGATCGAACTTCGCGTGTTGGCGCACTTTTCCAAAGACCCGCGGCTGGTGG
This sequence comes from uncultured Planctomycetales bacterium, assembly GCA_937982665.1. GTDB lineage: Bacteria > Planctomycetota > Planctomycetia > Pirellulales > S012-138 > CALJLD01. The sequence continues at coordinate 840 of CALJLD010000145.1, read as the reverse complement.
CCGCATTCCGTGACGAGATCGATCTGCATCGCGTCACTGCGGCGGAACTCTTCGATGTTGCCGAAGCGCTCGTCTCGCCTGAGCAACGCAACGTCGGCAAGACCGTCAACTTCGCCACCATCTATGGGCAGGGGGCAACCGCTTTGGGTCAGCAGCTAGGGCTGACGCGGAATGAAGCCAAGAAGATGATTGACCGTTACTTTGAACTCTACGCCGGGGTCCGCACGTGGCTGGACGAAACTGTGGCCGCCGCGCATGAGTCCGGCTATGTCAGCACGATCCTGGGCCGCAAACGCTACATCCCGGAATTGTCGAGCAACAATTTCTCGGACAAGGCTTACGGCGAACGGATTGCGGCCAATACGCCCATCCAAGGTTCAGCCGCTGATATCTGCAAGCTGGCGATGCTGGACATCAGCCGCCGCTTCAAATCGGCTAAGTTTGAAGCCAACATCACTCTGCAAATTCATGACGAGTTGCTGTTTGAAGCGCCGGACAATGAAGTTGATGACGTCACGCAAGTCATCCGCGAGTGTATGGAACATCCCTACGAATTGGACGTTCCGCTGAAGGTTGACATTGGCGTGGGCGCGAGCTGGGCCGAAGCGCATTAAGAGTGGGCTGGATAATTCAGCAGCCATTCTCACTGCGCAATGACATCCAATCAAATCCCGGCATTTGTCAGGTGTGAATCATCACTGCCATCCGCGCGGTGAATCGCGGAGTGAACAAAATTGGCATCTGAATGGGGCGCTTGTGCATTCAAGTCTGTTCCAACAACCCGCAGACCTTAGTGGCGCGCGTTCTTTCGATGATCTTCTAACTCACCCTTGATGTATT
>CALJLD010000144.1 GCA_937982665.1 uncultured Planctomycetales bacterium | reverse complement strand
TGGGAGAGTTCCCGTCTGTTCCCGGCGAGAAACGTGAACGCCGGCTTCGCTTGGATGAGCACCAGGGGTATTCAGGCCCGCCGGATTCCAAAGATCCATCAATCGAAATTCGGCCGCCGCGTGCGAGCAGTCCACAGTTGATGGTGCTTGACGATACGGGCAATCTCTTTCGTCGGCATCGCGCTCATTGGCCAGCCGCGCTCAACGGCAAGCCGGACGAAGAAAGGGCAGTGATCTACAAGCTGCATCACCCGTTTCCGCAAACCTGCGAAGACAATGCTGTCAAAGGCGACTTGTGGTGTGAGGTCAAGAAGAAATACTCCAAGCAGCGCCTCGTGATTGTCTCGATTGACGACATTCGCGCTGACGACGTCGCCATCAGTCGCGGCTTGTCCTGGGAGCGAACGGCGCTTGATGTGGTTTGGCAACTGCAACACTCAACCAATCTTGCCGAACTGCGCGATTGCCCACATCTGATCATCCGCATGGGGTCCGATGGTGCGATCTATTGGCAAGGCGGTTGCTACCACAAGGATCAGAAGCATAAAGCCTGGATCATTTACGATCCGCTCGGGATCGAAGGGACCGGTGCCAGCGAGTACGCCGGCAAAATGGTTGGCTATGGTTGCGCGTTTACGGCGGGCTTTGTTGGGGACTTTGTCAAATTGTGCGCCCGCAAGCGTCGTAATGCTGCGAAGACGCTCGTTGCCAAGGATCGCGACGGAACCCCATCGATCATTCGGTGCATCACCGCCGGACTGAAAGCGACCAGGCGATTGTTGGCATACGGTTTTGGTGCCGCTACGGAGACACCGCGCTACCCTATCGAAGAACTCTTCTCGACGCCAACGCCCGAGATGATTGAGTCGTCCAAAATCTTTACGGTGGAGGACCCTGACTACGCGTGTGGCGAGATCCCCATCATTCCCCAAGCTGACATCCCAGACAGGGGTTATTGGCGGCTGCTGGATTCGATCTTTGAAGACGAGCCGTCTTTGTTGCGTAAGGCTGCCGAGCAGATTGCGACTGACTCCAAGCCTGATAAAGATGACAAGGTAGGGAAAGCCGCCGCGGAACTGCTCAAGCGTGTTCCGCTCGCTGTTTTTGCCAAGGCGCTTCGTGCCTACGATCGGCACGAGATCGAGAACTATCGAGCGCTGTATACATTGATGTTGGATTACATCAGCACTTCAAATCCAGCGCGTCCGCTCAGTGTCGCCGTGTTCGGCCCTCCAGGCGCCGGCAAGTCCTTCGGCGTTAAAATGGTGGCCAAATCCCTCGGACAACTCGATGGCCGACGGCCAATCTCGACGCTGACGTTCAATCTTTCGCAGTACCAATCGCCGGATCAACTGGCATCTGCGTTTCACCTGGTGCGCGATCTGGCCCTCAACGGCAAGATCCCCTTGGTGTTCTTTGATGAGTTTGACAGCAAACTTGACGGAGTCGAAAAAGGTTGGCTTCGTTACATGTTGGCCCCCATGCAAGACGGAGAGTTTGTTGATGATGGCACACCGCACCCCATTGGCCAGGCGATCTTTGTTTTTGCTGGAGGAACCGCAAGCAGCTATGCGGAGTTCGCGCAACCTTTCTTGAACCCAATTGACGCGGAAGATGCGAAGAGTTTCAAAGCCGTTAAGGGACCGGATTTCCTATCGCGACTGCGGGGAACGTTGGATATTCCCGGCTTGGACCTGGACGCGGAGTTTGACGCCTACGGTCCAATTGAATCTTTCCCCTGCGAGGGAGCCATTCTGCTGCGGCGTGCCGGCATCCTGCAACATCAGCTCAGCAGCAAAGCTTCCACTTTGAAGGATTCCAGCGGCACTTTGCAGGTGACCACCGCTGTCTTGCGGACGCTGCTGCATATCCCGCGCTTTGTCCACGGCAATCGTTCTTTTGAAGCACTGCTAGACATGAGTCGCTTGAGCGATGCGACGAAATTCCATCCGTCGCTTTTGCCATCTGCATCCCACGTGAACTTGCACGCGAATGCCACTCACTTAGGGCAGTTGATTGGAACGCACTATCCGTTTACTCGCGAAGAGCGAGAGGCGATTGCCCGCAGCATTCAGGAAAGCTTCCGTGAGTCAGTGAAAGGGCAGCCTTATAAGGATAGCCATGAACCATGGGAAACGCTGCCTGAGAAATACAAACGGTCCAACCTTGAGCAGGCGGATCACTTGGCCGTCAA
>CALJLD010000143.1 GCA_937982665.1 uncultured Planctomycetales bacterium | reverse complement strand
AAGGAAAAGCCCATCTGCACGTCCGGTTTCTTGTCCTTGATCTTGGCCACCCATTCACAGATTTCATCAAGCGTCACCGGTTGCCGCGGCTTGTGCACCGTCTTGGCCGAAGCCATCTTCAACGAAGGCCTTAAAGCCGTGGTCGCTGGCATCAACCCAATCATGATGAAGCAAGGGATGGAAGCCGCTGTGGCTGACATCACCGAGAAGCTCAAGAAGATGTCGATCCCGATCAAGGGCAAAGAAGAGATGGCCCAAGTCGGCGCTGTCGCTTCCAACAATGATAAGGAAATCGGCGAACTCCTGGCCGACGCCATGAGCCGCGTGGGCAAAGACGGCGTCATCACCGTTGATGAAGGCAAGAGCCTGAAGACGGAAGTCGAATGGGTCGAAGGTATGCAGTTCGACCGCGGTTACCTCTCTCCGTACTTTGTCACTAATCCGGAGAAGATGGCCTGCGAGTTGGAAGACTGCTACATCCTGGTCTTCGAGAAGAAGATCACCAACATTCGCGACATGCTGCCGCTGTTGGAAGCCGTTGTCCAAGCTGGCAAACCGCTTCTGATCATTGCTGAGGACGTGGAAGGCGAAGCCCTGGCCACGTTGGTGCTCAACCGCCTCCGCGGCACGTTCAAAGTTGCCGCCGTCAAGGCTCCCGGCTACGGCGATCGTCGCAAGGCCATGTTGGAAGACATCGCCATCTTGACCGGCGGCCAGGCCATCTTTGAAAGCCTGGGCATCAAGCTGGAAAACCTGCCGGTCACGGATCTGGGCCGCGCCAAGAAGGTGGTCATCGAAAAGGAAAATACCACCATTATCCAAGGTGCTGGCAAGACGGAGAATATTAAGGCTCGCATCGAGCAAATTCGCCGCGAGATTGACAACTCCACCAGCGACTATGATCGCGAGAAGTTGGAAGAGCGTCTCGCCAAGCTTTCCGGTGGTGTTGCCAAGATCAACGTTGGCGCCGCGACCGAAAGCGAAATGAAAGAAAAGAAGGCTCGCGTGGAAGATGCTTTGCACGCCACCCGCGCCGCTGTCGAAGAGGGCATCCTCCCAGGTGGTGGCGTCGCTCTCCTGCGTGCCTCGGGCACGGTCAAGCCCTCTGAACTCGAGCATGATGAAGAAATCGGCTACCGGATCATCACCCGAGCCTGCCGCGCTCCGATCACCTGCATTGCAAACAATGCCGGGAAAGATGGTAGTGTCATTTGCGAGAAGGTGCTCGAAGGCAAAGGCAACATGGGCTACAACGCCGCGACCGACACCTTCGAAGACCTCGTCAAGGCCGGGATCATCGATCCGACCAAGGTGACCCGCACCGCGTTGCAAAACGCTTCCAGCGTTGCCACGCTGCTGTTGACCAGCGACGCCCTGATCGCCGACAAGCCGAAGGAAGACGGCAAGAAGGCAGCCGGCGGTGGCGAAGATTATGACATGTACTAGGACATGTCCTGATCGCTAACAACCGATTGCGATATTCAAAGCCCCTTGGCTGCCCTTTGTGGTCAGGGGGCTTTTGCTTATCGCATAACGGGTAGTTAGCGCGGCCCATCAATGCCACCTTTCGCCGCGGAGATCATGTCTTCATTGTCTGGGTCATTGAAATGAGGACACGGCCCTAGCGAGACAGGCATGCCGATGTAGTCGTTCAACGACTCAATCAGGTCATCGTGCGAATCTCCTATCGTGCCGTGCAATCGCGAATCTCCTTCTTTCTCTGGGCTCGTTTCGACAATTAGGAATTCAGTCCCGTCTTCGATCTCTGCGAGTGCTGTCTCAATAAACGGTTCGTCGACAATTCCCCGTATTGGCAGCTGGTTCTTACGAAAGACGATGATGTCCGTGCCAATGGGAAGGACACTGACGAGAGTTTCGAACTCACGCGTGTTGGCGATAAAACCGTAGTCTTTACTTCCGGCTGCCCACAGATAACGCAGCACAACAAAGACCTCGCCAGTGGCCTTGATCCATTCCATGACGGTCGCAAGGAACGCTGGCGAAACGTCCCGTTCCGGATTGTAGTTGTCAGCCGGCATAGATCTCACCGCGCAATTCGCACCCAAATCCTTACGCAAACCCCAGCAAACTCGCATTTTCTCTGCACCCATTCTGCCTCGCTGCGCAACAGCTTTGTAACAGATGGCAAATTCGGAACTTGCCAAGAATCCAGGCAAAACGGGAAACTATTCTTTCTCAGGTGCGTCTGAGGAGTGGGGCGTCTTTAGGTCAGCGTGCGCAACTTTCCGTGCCCAAGGAGTTTGAGGATATGAGTCAGCGTCAGCTTCGCCTGTCATCGCGTCATGGAATCGGAAACGAGCGACACAAACACCGCCGTGGACGGAACAATCTCCTCCTCGGCGTTTTGTTTGCGCTGTTGTTGCCGCTGGTCGCGGTCGCCGGCAACAACCTCTGGCAGGATGGAGAAGAAGGGGGCCAACCGGCCGCTTCGCAAATCCTGGGCACCCAGCCGGAGTTGCCTGAGAACGTCCGCAACTTGCTGCAGGACCGCAAATATGAAGAGGCCCAGTCGGCGCTCGATGCGGCCATGGCAGCCACGCCGGACCAGGCGGACCGCTTTCAATACTTGAAAGGTCGGGCTTTCGCGCTGGCCAGCCAATACGACGAAGCGATTGATGCGTTCCGAGTGTTGGCCCAGCAACACCCGGAAAGCCCTTGGTTGCGGCAAGCTCGCTTCGCCACGGCCATCGCACACATGCGAAAGGGAAGTTATCGCGAAGCCGAACAGATTTATCGCGCGGAAGCGGAATACCTGTTGGGTGCGGAACGCAAGCAAGAGATCGCTGCCATCTATCTGGAGTTTGCGGACCTCTACTTCCATCCCGAGAAGGAAACGACATCGCCCGATTACGCCAAGGCCTATGAGTTCTATCAACAGGCCCTGGAAGTTGGCCCTTCGGCAGATCGACTGGAGCAAGTTGAACTGCGGATCGCCCGATGTTTCCAACTGCTGGGCAACGTGCAGGAAGCCGTCAACCGCTTCCAGCAGTTTGCGAAGGAGCATGCGGATCACCCACTCAGTGGCGTCGCTCAGTACCGCATGGGGGAATGCTACATGGCATTAGGGCAACCCAAACAAGCGCGGCGTGCCTGGCAGGATCTGCTCGCCAAAGTCAAAGACGGCAGTGTGACAACACCGGCACCGCCAGCTGAGGACGAGAGGATCAAAGACCCAGCATCCCAAAAGCTGGACGTTGAGGACGTGCGGATGGAAGCGCTTCGTTACCAGATTGCGCATACCTATGGGCTCCCCAGTCCCGCGACGGATGAAGCGTTGAACCTGGGCGTTGCGGAATTGCGAGCTTTCCTGAGCGAACATCCTGAGGACAAGCTGGCCGGGACCGCTCAATTGCAGATCGCCCGATCTTTCTTCGCACGTGGGCAATGGGAAGCGGGCATCGCGGAGTTGCAGCAATTCCTGGGCAACGAGAGTTTCGCCGATGACGCCAGCACGCCGGAGGCACGCGTGATGCTGGGTCAGGCGTATCAAGCCCAAAAGAAGTATGACGAAGCCCTGGCCGCGTGGACGGAGTACCTCTCCAAGCACCCCGCGCACGGCCAATGGACGGCCGTGCAGCGAATGATCATCGATACGGAGTACATGCAGGGCTTTGAAGCCTTGGCGGAAAAAGACTACGCCGCGGCCCGCACCCAATGGGATGAGTTCCTACGCAAGCATCCGCTTGAGGATCGCTGTCGGATGATTTTGTTCGACTACGGACGGATGGAGTATCTGCAAGAAAAATACGAAGCAGCCATCGAAGCATGGCGCACCGTGGTTTCCAAGTATCCCGGCAGCAATGAGTCGTCGCGGGCCGCTTATATGATTGCGGTCACCTTGGAGACCAAGCTGGGTCGGCTGGAAGATGCACTTAAGGAATACGCCAAGGTTACGTGGGGCGAGTACGCTCCGCACGCGATGGCTCGTCACGCGGCCCTGACGGAAACAAAGATGTCCGTGGCGACAACGCGGATCTTCCGCACGGATGAAGATCCGGCCGTGGAACTCGTCTCCCGGAATATTGAGTCCGTCGATGTGAGCGCTTATCGCATCGACCTGGAGACGTACTTCCGCAAGATGCATCTTGCCCGGGGGGTTGAGAACCTGGATGTCGCGCTGATTGATCCTGATCGCCGTTTGACGTTCGATGTTCCTGAATATCAAAAATACCAACAATTCCAAACGCAGGTTGCCGTGCGCGAAAACGCTGACGGAGCGGAAGCGCCCCCGGCCGTTGCCCGCGAACCGCAAGTGATGGCGGTGACTGTCTCCAACAACAAGTTGGAAGCCACCACGCTGTTGATCCAAAGCGACTTGGACATCGTCGTTAAGAGTTCTCGGGACGAGGTGTTTGTGTTCGCGCAGAACATGCGGACAGGCGAAGCCTGGCCGGGCGTCAAGTTGCTCATCTCGGATGGGGCAACCGTATTTGCCGAAGTCGCGACAGGCGATGACGGCGTCTATCAAGGCACCTTTGAAGAACTCAAATCCACTAATGACGTCCGCGTGTTCGCGATTGCGGATGGACATGTCGCTAGCAATATCATTGATCTCAACGGCGTCGGCGTCGCGCAAGGACTAACCAACAAGGGTTACATCTATACGGATCGTCCAATCTATCGGCCGGGCGAGTTCGTTCATGTGCGGGGCGTTGTTCGCGGAGTCCAGGATGACCGCTACGCAGTGAACGCGGAGAAGGGCTACTCGCTTGAAGTTCTCGACCCTCGTGGTCGAAGCCTGTTCACGGAAGATGTGCAACTCGATGAGTTTGGCGCCTTCCACACGCAAGTCACGTTGCCGCCAGAATCCGCACAAGGCTCGTATCGCCTGGCCGTTGTGGAATCCAATCCCGCGTTGGGCGCAGCCGCGGAACAATATGCCGGCACGTTCATGGTTCAGGAATTCAAATTGGAGCAGGTGCAACTGAGCATCGATTCCGAACGGGCGGTGTACTACCGGGGTGAAGTGATCGAAGGCGAGATTGTCGCGAAGTATTACTACGGTGCTCCCGTCGCGAACAAGCAAGTGACCTACACGGATCTTGATGGTCGCGCCCACACGGCAACAACCGACGATGAAGGCCGCGTGCCCTTCAAGCTGGAGACGCGTGAACTGGACGAATCGCAAGTAGTCGGATTTGTCGCGCGACTGGACGAACTGGGGATTGGAACGCAAAAGACCTTTATCATCGCAACGCATGGCTTCTCGTTGAGTGTTGCGACATCTCGTACTTCGGCCACATACCTGGCAGGCGAGTCATTCGAGGCCACCGTTTCCGCGTTTGACGCAGAAGGCGAACCGATCGAAGAATCCGTCACGCTCAGTGTAGTCAAGCGGACACGAACTCGTGGCAGCAACCGGGTTGGCGAAACAACGGTCGCGACACACGAATTGACAACGGATGCGGACACTGGCAAAGCGTCCGTGACGCTACACATGGAGGAAGGCGCTCAGTACGTCTTGCGTGCCTCCGGCGTGGACCGGTTTGAAAAGCCAGTCACAGGCGACACGGTCGTCAATGTCTCGGACGATAAGGACGGCGTGCGACTCCGGATTTTGGCGGATAAACACAGCTTCAAAGTTGGGGATAGCGCGAATGTCAACTTGCATTGGCGCGAGGATCCGGCTTTGGCGTTGGTGACTTATCAAGGAGCAAGAATCCTCAAGTACCAGCTCGTGCAACTTGCCGAAGGCGACAACGAACTGGCCATCCCCATGTCATCCGAGCTGGCGCCAAACTTCCAGCTTTCCGTCGCGGTGATGCGAGACGTGCGCGAGGAAGCGGCGGTTGATTCTGACGATGTGGCCGATGAGAACATTGAGGTCGATTCTCTCGCTCCGGCATTACGTTTTCACGTGGCCGAAAGCCCATTCACTGTCGCGCGCGACTTGCGCGTGATTGTGGAAACTCAGCGAGTTGCCGGCGAAGGCGACCTTCGACCGGGCGACGATGTGGAAGTCTCCATCAAGACGACGGACCAACAGGGCACGCCGGTCGCCGCGGAACTCAGCTTGGGAATGGTGGAACAAGCTCTGGCAGAGAGGTTTGGTCGGAATGAGGGTTCGATTGGAAGCTTCTTTGCCGGTCAGGCACGCGAAGCGGCCGTGCGAACAACTTCAAGCATCACGTTTGAATACCATCCTGCCACCGAGGCCATCAACCCGGACTTGCTTTCGGAGACTGAACGAGTGGCGCTGGCACAAGCTGAGCGCACTCGACTTGAATCAATGAGCCGAGGGTTCGCTTTGGGTCGGGACCGCGCCGCTGGAGAATTGGCGAACATGCCGGCGGAGAGTGCCGCCAGTGGTTATGGCGTTAATGGTCTTTTAGAGTTGGGGGATACCCTTGCAGGAGAACTTGAAGAACAAGACGCAAGACTGCGAGCGAATCTGCAACCGATGGATGCCCCTGGCCGAAACGCGCCGGACAGCATCGTAACGCCATTTGGTGGCCAATCAACTGCCGGACTTGCTTTCGGCCGTCCAAACGCAGGCGGAGGGGCTGGAAGCGGCGGGGGTGGTTTCGCACAAGGCGGCGCAAACCGGCAGGGTCGCCGGAGCGCGGACGACGAAATTGATGCCGACGCCGATAATTTCAACTTCCGAGCGGACCGTTCCATTCAGCGAGAATATGCCGAGATGAGCAAGAAGCTGCCTGCCGCGCAGTTTCATCTCTCGGAAGGCAAGAACGCCAAAGACGTGATGGTGGATTACTTCTATAAGGCCACCGACAATCAATGGGGCTACCAGGATGCGACGGTCTTGTTCGCCGATGGGAAGCAAGCCAACGTCAACTTCGGAACCTGGTTCGCGCAGGGCGAGGCTTCGATTGAAGCCTTGGCTGAGCAGCTTTCCGATGCGGGAGCCATCATTGTGCAGCCGGGCTCCGTCCAGGAAACAGGCTATTGGAATCCCGCAATTGTCACCGATGAAAACGGCGAGGCGACGATTACGGTTTCACTGCCTGATCGTTCGACAGCCTGGCAACTGCTGGTCAAGGGAATCACTGCTGAGACGCTGGCCGGCGAAACTACGGCTGAACTGACTGCCAGCAAGGAATTGTTCGGCGAGATCAAATTGCCGGCTGCATTCACTTCCGGCGACAGCGCCCAGATCGGCGTCTCGGTTCACAACCAACTGGCCGAGGCCGATGCAACGACGCCGGTTGAGTTGGAACTCAAGACGACCATTGGCAACAAGTCCAATAGTGAGTCTCGCACAATCCAAGCGGGAAGCGGAGTCAATGAGTTGGCTTTTCCGCTTTCCGTGGAATTGCCAGAGGGCGCGACGGTTGATGGCACTATCGACTTTGAACTGATCGTTCGTTCCGGTGACCACACCGATACAATCCGCCGTAGTGTGCCTCTGACGCCATATGGCGAAGGCGCTTTCGCACCCGCCAGTCGAGCGTCCGAGTCCGACACAATGGCTTGGGTGGAGCCTGATGATCGGATGCCGCTTTCGGACCGCAAGTTGGAGATCATCGTTGGTCCCAGCGTGGAACAGAACTTGATGGAGATTGTGCTGGGGCATGCCACGCCGCTGCAACGTTATTGCTTGAACTTTGCGTCCGCGCACGATGTGACGACCAGCGAATTGATGGCCGCGCTGGCACTGCGCGGGCTGGCGGGCGGACCGGATTCGCCCACGGCAGTGGAAGGACAGACGTTGGATGCCCGAATTCGCTCCGGCATCAGCACGTTAATCGCGTCTCAGCACGATGATGGATCATGGAGTTGGAGCGGTCGCGGCGGCGGGGCGAATGCTTACGCCACGGCGCGGGCTGTTTGGGCGCTGGCGGAAGCGAAATCGGCCGGATATCGCGTGCCGGATAACAACTTGGATCAAGCGCTCAGTTACTTGGGCAACGTTGTGGTGTCCACGCCTGAGAATGACTACGAGACCAAATCTGTCTTGCTGCACGCCATGGCTGCCGCCGGACGGGGCGACTTTGCGCTGGCCAACCGTTTGCATCGCAATCGGCCAAATCTCTCAAGCGCGGCGCTGACGCACCTTTCGCTGGCGTTGATCGAAATGAATCGCGGTCAAATGGCCAGCGAACTCTTGGATTTGCTTGCCGATCGCAACCTGGATCAGCCGGAATCTCGCCGCAAGGTTGCCGCAGGTTCTTTGCCGTGGAGCCACTCTTCGGTGGAATTGCACGCGCTCTATGCCTTGGCTTTGCAAGCGTATGCACCTGGCTCGCAACAAGCCAAAGAGCAGATCGAATGGCTGATGAGCCATCGACAAGGTGCCCGCTGGTCACCAGAGAAAGCCACAGGCCCGGCCACCATGGCGGCGGCCAGTTGGTATTCTCGCAATCAGTTTGAACACGAGCGTTACACGCTCAAGCTGTTTGTGAACAACGCACTTGTCGATGAAATCGAGATCGATCAGGACTCGCTCACGCAAACGGTGGAAGTGCCTGCTGAGTTGCTTCAGGATGGCCGGCAGCAAGTGAACTTTGAAATGACCGGTCGAGGGCGATTTGCCTATCAATGTGTGCTCTCGGGGTTTGTGGCTGCCGATAAGTTGGCCAGCACCACGGACGCCTGGCGAGTGGAGCGGGATTATGAGCCTGCACAGCTGGAGTTTGACGGACGCCAGATTCCGCGGGGCTTCGATCTTGTCGAGCGTTACCGTTCTTTCCGCAACACAATGACGCAGCTGCCACAAGGCAACCGTGGCCTTGTGCATCTTTACGTCTCGCGGTTTGACGTGCCCTCCAGTACACCGGAATCGCAACTGGAGTATTTGGTGGTCACGGAGCCACTGCCGTCTGGTGTTCAAGTGATTGAGGATTCCATCACCGGCAACTTTGAGCGCTACGAGATTTCGCCGGACGCGATTACCTTCTTTGTTGGTAACCGCCGTTCGATTGGAACGATCAGCTTCCAGGTGCACGGCTACTTGCCAGGCGAATACAACGCCGCTCCGACAATTGTCCGCGACGCCTATCGACCTGAGTCGTTCGTGATCTCGGAGATTGACTCGCTTGCTGTTTTGCCAGCGGGACAAGCCAGCGGTGATGAGTATCGACTAAGCCCACGCGAACTATTCGAGTTGGGCAAGCGGAACTTCGCGAAAGAGAACTTCACCGACGCCGCGAAGCATCTGGACGACTTGTTCGCCAATTGGACGCTTCGCCCGGACGCCTATCGCGAAAACGCACTCATGTTGCTGGAAAGCAACCTGCGATTGGAACGTTCCGCGGAAATCGTGCGGCTGTTCGAGATCGTCAAGGAACGCTATCCGGAAGAAGAGCTCTCCTTCGAGAAGATCGTTCGAGTCGCGCAAGCTTATGAAGAAGTCGGCGAATACGAACGTGCCTATTTGGTCTATCGCGCAACTGTCGAAGGAAGCTTTGCTCGCGAGAGCCGTGTCGCAGGCTTCCTGGAAGCTCAGGACGAATTCGTCCGCAGCGTGAAAGTGATGGACCGGCTGCTGATGGAATATCCGCCGGAACCCTACGTTGCCGCGGCAAACTACTATCTCTCGCAACGTATCTACGCCAAAGCCGAGTCGGCGGAGGTCGATGCCGAACTTCGCGAACAAAATATCCTGGGCGTAGATCTTGTGCGCGATGCCCTGACGCGTCTCGAGTCATTCTTGACGTACTACCCCAATGATCCGGCGGCAGCGCAAGCAGCCTTCTCGGCAGCCAATGCACTGCTGGAATTGGAAGCTTTCCGGCCGGCAATTGCGGCGTGCCAAAAATATGCGGATCGTTATGCCGAAAGCGAATACCTGGACAGCTTCTGGTATGTGATCGGCTATTGCCACTTCTCCTTGGGCGAACATCAGGAAGCCTTGGAGATGTGTGAAAAGGTGGCCGAAGCAACGATGAAGGACGCCAACTCCGGCCGCGACATCGAAAGCCCCAACAAGTGGCAGGCCGTTTACATCATGGGCCAGGTCTACCACAGCCTGGGCGAAGCCAAAGAAGCGATTGACGAGTATGAGCGCGTGAAAGATCGCTTTGCGGATGCAGCGCAGGCAATCGAGTATTTCACTCGCAAGGAAGCGGAACTTCCGGAAGTGACGTTCTACGCCCCAGGCGAAGAAACCAAAGTCAATCTGACTTACCGCAATGTGGCCAACCTCGATACCAAGGTCTACCGCATTGACCTGACGAAGTTTGGCTTGCTTCGCCGAGACCTCGACGACGTAACGAAGATCAACCTCGCCGGCATCAAGCCGTTATATGAGACCAACAACACGCTTGGTGACGGCAAAGACTACGAAGAGAAGGAGCACGAACTGGAATTGCCTTTGGAAGAAGAAGGAGCCTACCTCGTTGTCTGCCGTGCCGACGACATGCACACAACCGGCCTTGTGCTGGTGACGCAACTGGCTTTGGAAGTGCAGCAAGAAGTCTCTTCCGGCCGCGTTCGTGCAACGGTTAAAGACACCGAGTCAGGCAAGTATCTGAAGGATATTCACGTCAAAGTCATTGGCTCCCGCACACCGGAGATTGTCTCCGGCGAGACCGATTTGCGTGGCGTGTTCGTCGCCGATAACCTGGCCGGCCATGCGACCGTGATTGCTCAAGCCGATAGCGGCCGCTACGCGTTCTTCCGCGGTGAGTTGGAACTTGGCCCGCCAAGGCAACAAGCGGAAAGCGCGCCTGCACAACAGCAAGGACAGGCTGGTCGCGGGCAAAGTGATGATGTGAAGCTGCTGGAGCAACTCAAAGGCAGCAACAGCATGATCATTGAAGAGCAGCGACAGAACTTGCAGAACTTGTATGACAAACAACAAGGCGGCGTCAAAGCCAAGTCTGCTTACTAGCTGTGGATCGTGGCCATCGTGAGTCAAACATGCGCTGACTCAATGTCACGCCTGGGATTTCCAGGCGTGACAAACGGCTGCAATCAACCGTTCATCCTCATGCGGAAAAACACTACGCAGGTCCAGCAAGAGCCGGTCCTGGTTGATCCGCCCCACAACGGACGGATCTCCTCGTCTTAGGCTCGCCGCAAGTTGGTCTATGCTGCGCTTGGTTGTTGTCACTGCAACGGCAATGGTCGGCAACTCTTGTGCGGGGATCGATCCCCCACCCAAGAATGTGGAGTCCTCGACGACTTCGGTTTGCAAATCCCCACACGAATTGCTGAGGCTGGCAGCGATTGCCTCCGCGCGGTGCCGCAAACCGTCCATGCCTGCGCTCAGCAACTGCAAAAGGGGCACAGCATCGCGCACTTTCTCTGGCTGTCGGTAAAGCTGTAACGTCGCCCGCAGCGCTGCCAGCGTGAGTTTGTCGACGCGAAACGCCCTGGCCAAAGGATGCGAGGCGATTTGCGAAACGTATTTCTTGCTGCCGATGATAATCCCGGCCTGCGGCCCTCCAAGCAGCTTGTCGCCGGAGAAGAGGACAACATCCGCGCCAGCTGCGATGCTCTCGGACGCAACAGGCTCGCTGGCAAAGCCAAACTCGGAGAAGTTGATCAACGCGCCGGAGCCAACATCGTGAATCACCGGCAACTCGCGGTCGCGCCCCAGCTGCACCAACTCGGCCAGCGAAACGCTCTGCGAGAAGCCAACCACCATGTAGTTGCTGGGGTGCACCAACAACAGGGCTGCAGTCGATTCGTTGATTGCGTTTGCGTAATCAGAGAGTCGCGTCTTGTTCGTCGTGCCGACTTCATGCAGCTTCGCCCTGCTGACAGACATCACATCCGGGAGGCGAAAGCTGCCACCGATCTCGATCAGCTCACCGCGAGAAACAATCACTTCTCGCTCGGCGGCCATAGCAGCCAACGTCAGCAATGTCGCCCCGGCGTTGTTGTTGACCACCAGCGCCGCTTCCGCGCCAGTCAACTCGCGAAGCATGCTCTCCACGGCGACGGCTCGTTGCGAGCGCTTGCCGGTAGTCAAATCCAACTCCACGCTGGCGTACGAACGACTGACGTCAACCATCGCTTCAATGGCGGCTTCCGCCAGAGGAGCCCGGCCAAGCCCCGTGTGCAACAGGATGCCCGTTGCATTGATCACAGGCCGCAAGGCGGGCGTCTCGTTGGTTTCAACACGCGCGGCAATTCGCTCGGCGATCGCCTCCGGATTGCATTGCGAAGCGTCGGCTTGATCGCCGGCGGCAAGCAGTTCGCGGCGGAGTTCCTCAATCGTGGCGCGAGTCGCGTCCGCGACGGCGGTGTGGCTGGTCGCCGCAATCAATTCTTTGAGTCTTGCCGACTCAAGCAACTCGTTCACAGCCGGCAGTTGGCGGAGCGGGTTTGTTTGCGACATTGTCTTGCAGACGTGATTCGGATCGTTCGCGGGAAACTGCCAGTTTGCCTTACTCTTCCATGGGGGCAAACCCGCGCCGCATCGTATTCTCGGTCACAGTTCGCGGCACCACAAACTGCAGCAAGTAGTCCGGACCACCGGCTTTGCTGCCGATGCCGGACATTCGGAACCCGCCAAAGGGTTGCCGGCAAACCAAGGCGCCAGTGATTGAGCGATTGAGATAGATATTGCCCACCATCAACTCGCGAGCGGCACGTTCAAGATTAGCCGGGCTGCGTGAGAACATGCCGCCGGTCAACGCGTAGTCCGTCCCATTGGCAATCTCAAAAGCTTCATCCAGGTCTTTGGCTTTGATCACAGCCAGTACCGGGCCGAAGATCTCTTCCTGGGCGATCTTGGCGTTCGGCGCCACGTCAGTGAAGATTCGCGGCGCGATGTAATAGCCTTCGTTTTCCAGATCACCGATGTCCACCGCCAAGGCTTCCGTGCATTCTTCCTGTCCGGCTTTGATGTACTTGTGAATGGAGTTGAACGCTCCTTCATCGATCACCGGTCCAACGCGGTTCTCCGGGTCTTCCGCAGGGCCGATCTTCATGCTGCGGGTGGCTTCAATCAACCGTTCGACAAACGTGTCGTAATTGGCTTCCAGCACAATCACGCGGCTGCAGGCGGAGCACTTCTGTCCCTGATATCCAAAGGCGCTGTAAACAACACCGGCAACGGCTTCGTCAAGATCGGCGTCCGCATCAATGATCACGGCGTTCTTACCACCCATCTCCGCGATCACACGTTTCACGTCGCGAGAAGTCCCTTCGGCGGATACTTGCGCGGCTTTGATGTTGATGCCCAAACCGACAGAACGTGATCCCGTAAACGCAATCAAGGCAACCTGCGGATGCTCGACGAGTCGCTCGCCAGCCACGGAGCCGCGTCCCGGCAAGTAATTGATCACACCGGTGGGAAAGCCAACTTGCTCAAAGATTTCCATCAGCTTGGCGGCCATAACGGCGGACTGTTGAGCCGGCTTCATAATGACCGTATTACCGGTGGCAAGCGCGGCGACCGTCATGCCTGTGAGAATTGCCAGCGGGAAGTTCCACGGAGAGATGATGCCAACCACTCCCCGAGGAATATAGTGCAGGCGGTTTTCTTCCCCGGGGACATCGGCTTCGGCTTCGTCACCTTGCAGCGCAATGGCCGCTGTCGCGTAGTATTCGCAAAAGTCGATCGCCTCGCAGACGTCGCCGTCAGCTTCCTTCCAGTTCTTGCCGCATTCTGAGACTTGCCAGGCGGAAAGTTCGTAGCGGCGGCGTCGCATTTCCGCAGCTGTCTTGCGAAGCAACTCCGCCCGCGTCTTGACATCCGTCCGACCCCACGAAGCGAACGCCTTGAGTGCGGCATCCACGGCCTGATCAGCGTGTTCGACAGTCGCCGACGACGTATACCCAACCACTTGCGATTTGTGCGATGGATTGTAGGAGGGCAATCGGTCTTCCGTTTCGATCCGCTTGCCCGCAATCATGATGGGATAATGCTGTCCCATTTGGGGCGCCACTTCCGCCAGCGCGTCTTTCATTTGCTGGCGGCACTCACTCTCGGCGAAGTCAGCCAGCGGCTCATTGGAAAAAGAAAGTGGCGAACGCGTCGTGACGGGAAAGCCTTCGGCAGCGGCTGTGGACATATCTCTACCATTCCCGCTGGGGGAATTGTTTGTGGAATGGGCGTCTTTCAACTCCTGCGGATTTCGCAAGAGCTTCTCAACAGGGGTGTTACTGACATAGCTGGCTTTGAGGAACGAATCGTCCGACGTGTTCTCCAACAATCGCCGCACCAGGTAGGCCATGCCGGGAATCAACTCGCCGTAGGGCATGTAGACACGCATGCGGTGTCCTCGGTCAACCAGCACGCGTTTTTCTGTGTTGGCCATGCCGTAGAGCATCTGCAATTCCAAAGAGCCTTCGGCCAGCCCTAAGTGCCTTGCCACGGCGAGCCCATGCGCAATGGAACGAACATTGTGGCTCCCCAGCGCCGGCCGCAGATACTCGTAGTTGGCCAGCAGAAAGCGCGTCTGTTCCTCAAAGTTGAGGTCCGATTCAAACTTCTGTTGGTAAACGGGGATCGGCCAGCCTTCGTAGCGCGAGTGAATGGTCTCGTAGTCCCAATAGGCGCCTTTGACCAATCGTGTCCAGACAGGCGTTCCACGTTCGCGAGCCCAATCGCGCAGGCCGCGCAGATCCTCACCGGACTCGCGCAGATAACACTGCGTGACAATGCCCACATCGGCATAGTCGCGAAACTCGTCCTCCATCAACACGCTCTTGAAGGCATCAAGCGTAAGGTCCTTCGTCGAGTACGATTCCATATCGACGTTGATAAACGCTTTGTTCTCTCGCGCCGCGCGAAAGAGTTCCCGCAGCCGGATCGAAACTCGGCGCTTGGTGCCTTCGTAGTCCATCGCGTTAAACTGGCTATCTAACGCCGTGGGCTTGATCGACACATTCACGCGAGGGATCGGACCATTGGGGTCGCGATCAATCTGTGGAATCTCCGCTTCCGCATTGAGCGAAGGCGACAAGTTGCGAACAAGGTCCAAATACGCGTGATAGTAGCGGTCGGCCTCAACCTCGGTCAGCACGGCTTCGCCCAGCAGGTCCAAGGTGAAGGCCATCTTGTCCTTGCGAGCCTGACCGGCCGCTTTGAGGACCTCACCGGTTGTTGATCCGGCGATAAACCGTTGGGCTTGAGCTCGGGCCATGGATCGTGCGAACTTGGCCGCCATCTTGCCACGCCACGAACCTGCGGGAGCCATCGAAAGCCCCATCCGCGCCATCGCCGGGAGCTTCGGCCGCACGTCCTCGAAATATTCCTGGATGTGCTCTGTCACGGCCTCTGGCGTGTGCAGCACCGGAAGCACATCCACAAATCGGAAAGCCTGCACCTTTACGGCAGGATCATCCATGGCCTTGGCCATGATGCGGTCATCCCACCAGGCGCGTCGAAAGATGCCTGGCCGCTGGCTGCGAACCTGGCTGAGAATCTCTCGCCCAATTTCCTGAGTTGTCTTCTCAACTTGGGAGAGATCGTTTTGCGAAAAGCTCTGATCCACCGTGGCTCCAGGTCGCGTTGCAATTCCCCACAGAACATGGAGATTCTGTCCTCATCAGGACGAATGAGTAGGACCATAGTACCCGGCACTTCGTAGAGAACAAATGGGGCGCGTGTCGAACTCGCGCGGGAATTTCGTCGCTGATGGCCATCGCCCCCTGCTGCCTGACAGGCGACGAGTTTGGTAGGCTGCTGCTTTGCCCGGTGCTCGTTGCGAACGCTCGTGGCTCCACATCCAATTTCATCCTTTGCCCAGCACAGATTCGGCCTTTATCCCAATCCGCACCCCATGTCACAAGAAGACTTTGATATCGACTCTTTGGCCGCCTATCTGCATCTGGACCCGCAGAAGGTGATGCGAATGGCCGACCGCGGAAAGATCCCCGGCCGCAAGGTTGGCGGAGGTTGGGTTTTCTCCGGTCCGGAGATTCACCATTGGCTTGAAGAGCGGATTGGCGCATCGGACGACCAGGAGTTGGCCGAAGTTGAAGATGTGCTTCGTGGCAAGCCGGATTCGCCTGTGCCAACTCCCGTTGTTGAGATGCTGCCGTTGGAGTCGATCGCAATTCCGCTGCCGGCACGAACTCGAAATTCGGTCATCACCGCCATGTGTGACCTCGCTGCCCAAACAGGCTTGCTGTGGGACGCGGAGAAAATGGCCACCGCTGTCCGGGACCGCGAAGAGATGCATCCAACGGCCTTGGAAAACGGTGTCGCGCTGTTGCACCCGCGACGTCCAATACCCAACATCCTTGGCGAGGCATTTCTCGCGCTTGGACGGACCGACAGCGGCATCCCGTTTGGCGGATCGCGCGGCATTTTGACGGATGTCTTCTTTCTCATCTTGTCCACGGATGACCGAGGGCATTTGAACACTTTGGCCAGGCTGAGCCGGATGATCACCGACCCGCAATTTCTTGCCGATCTACGCGCGGCTTCGGATGCACAAGCCGTACGAGAGTTGTTTGCGGCTAAGGAAAGTGCGATTGAAAGCCTGTGACTTGCCGAGACAATCGACCCGTACAAAGCCAGAGTTGAGGGAGCCGGTGGCCAAAGCGAGAAGAAAAACCAAGAAGCCAACATCTCCTAAATCGGATTCACCGAGGAGCAATGGGGCCCTGCAAAGCAACTCGCCGCGCAACGACTCGCACAACGACAAGGTCGCGGCGAGCGGCCGTTCGTCAACAAAGCACCTCAAGCGAGTGCGGTTTGACGCAACAGGCATCACTGGCGCGCCAGTTTCCGCCCAGTTCGTCGGCGATATCACGCACAGCGAGTTCCAACCGGCACTCGGCATTCTTCAGACTCAAGCTCTGCTGAGTTGCACAAGTTCTTTCGCGGCGACCGTAACTCGCCTGCACAATTGGGCTCCGGAATTGCTCATTGTTGGTCAGCGCTTTCCCGGAGAATGGACGCCGGACGCAATCAAGCAGCTGCAATCAGCCTCGTCAACAGCACGGACAATTCTCATCGATGGTGCCGCTTGCGAAGGTGAGGGGCGCAGCGGCGCACATCACACTGACACATGGCGGGTCTATTGGCATCAAGCGGCGCAGGTTCTCAATCTTGGTTTGAGCCAAAGAGCCGCCGGCCGCAGCGCGTGGTGGAGCTATCCGCCGGAACTGAAACGTCTGGCAATTGCACAAACCCGTTGGGTTGGCGACGTCGAAGAGCCTTCAGCCAGCGAACAACCACAATCAGGCGTTGCCATTGTTGTCTCAGACAACCCAGACTTCGCGCAACTGCTTGCGGACATTGTGCGAGCGAAAGGTCTGGAACCATTGATAGCTGGCGGGACACAGCTTTCACACTTTGGCGACGCCCGGCTGATCCTCTGGGATTGCGATTCGGCAGATGAAGTTCAACCGCTGTTGCAGCATCTCAAAGCGAACGCGCGAGTCGCCCCGATGGTTGTCCTGGCGGGAGCTTTACGTACCGAGGACTTTTCCGCCATTCAAGAAAGCAACATTGTCCTCTTGGGCAAGCCGTTCGATCTGGCAAGCTTGAACCAGGCCATGGAATCGGCACTGGATCAAAGCCAACAACCAGCGCGAGGGCTGGCCTAGCGCACCTTTGGCTTGCTGCCGGGTGAAGCTTTCAAAGAGGTCTCGCCGCTTGTGACACCGCACACATCGCAAGAATTTGGCGTGCAACTTTCTTGTCCCCAGCCTCCGGCCGATTGCGGTGAAATGTCAGTCACACGCAAAATACGACTGGAGGACATCATGGATTCCAAGTTTAGCAAGCAGGCGAAACCCCGCGATCCGCATTCGCAATCACCAAAACAAACCGCCAACGCCGCGGCCGAGCTGACGATGGACAACCTGCAATGCCTGGAACTGGCTGAGCTGGTGATTCGCTATCAGGCAACTCGCGTGCTCAGCGGCGAAACCCTGGCCGACTTCGGCGTAGTCTATTCCCACTAGCCGCACAGCGAACGGACCTCACAGCGACGGGCCTCACAGCGAACGGACATCGACGAAATCCCACATTTCGCAAGCGGCTCAATCCAAGCAACTGCCGAACTCCCACAGCCACGACTGATAGCAAGCCGCCAAAGTGACCGCCGGGCGAGTGCGGAAAATCGAGAGTCCGCGCCCTTTTGCGAGACCGCCGCTCCCGCTGCCATTCCACAGAATTCGCGATAAACGAGCCCACAAACCCGGCCGCCGCGTTCTTCCCGCGAAAATCGGCCACTGGCAAACTCTCACGCCCAAACAACCTCGCCACCGCGAACCCGTTTGCCGCGAAATGGCTCTTTCTCAATAGCCGCCTGGCGCATAAACTCTTGGTGTCGCAGGCGTTTGCCAGCGGCGGTTTACCCGGTGGTGTAATTGGCAACACTAGGGATTTTGGTTCCCTCATTCCAGGTTCAAGTCCTGGCCGGGTAGCTCGCCCCGTTCCGCGGGGCTTTTTTGTGCGCAAATGCTTGCGGAACGGCTCGGCCAACCACGCCGCGGGCCGAAATTCCAGCCAATCAAGAAACAGGCAGCACCATTGTGGACTTTCAGTCCAGGCCGCGGCGAATGTTCCTGATTTTGCTATTGTCGTGCATGCGGAATGCCTGATGGATGGTACGCTCGCCGGGGGCAGGCTCGCACAACAAGCAACGGCCCGGCGAAGTTTCAGCGAATCTCAAACCGATCAACTATCAGTCGCGCCGCTGACTGAACAGAGCCAACGCGACAAACACCACGCCAATCACAATCACCAACGCAACTGCCGCCAGCGCCGCGAACGAGATCATCTCAAACTCCGTTGGTTTGTCTTACGGTTGGAGTACGAACGGCTTTGCCCATGACAGCGCGGCGTCGAACGATCACGGTACGATCCGCATCTTTACTGCTGTGAGTCTGCGGTATCCAGCGTGCTCATGCCTTCCACACGGACGCGTGTGATGTCGACTGACCATTCTTCGTAGTCGTTGGGATTCCATTCAAACGTCAGTTCATCTTCCGTGACATCGGTGACATGGAACACAACGGTCATCGTCCCCCAATTGCCGATCTCCAGGGCATAGGAATGTCCCGCCACGGGTTGCACACTTGTCGTCGCCCAATTCTGAACTTCGCCAATTTGCTTTTCCAGCGGCTGGTCGCGAACTCCGAGATCTGCGATCCGACTCATCATGCCGCCATGGTTATTGATGCGGAGTTTTCCGCTCGCCGAATAAACAACATCAACGTGATTCTTGTGACGACTCTTTTCCTGAGTTCCGTAGCGAAAGCTATACGCTGACTCTCCATACTCGCTTGAAGTGCGTCTTTGCAGTGTCACCGACCCGCTTTGGTACGCTCGTGACCTCATCGGGTCGTCACAGCCCAATGAGACAATGCAAGTTAGCGAGAACAACGTCAGCCAAAGGTGTCGAACCATTTGCGTGTTCCAATTCAAGCGGTCGCATCGAGCCCGAAATGAACGTAAATTGCACACGACAACCGCCCCGTTCATTGATTGGCAATACAGTATTGAACACCTGCGGCCAATGCACTGCCAGGATAAAAGGAACTTCGCATGGCAGCATAAGATATTGCTTGGATAAATGGCTTCACCCCGGGGTAGCACAGACGCTCCCGCGTCTGTGTCGCGAGAGCGACAAGAGGTGTTGAGCAGAAATCACATCAATTGCGATTCGCAGGAAACTGCGCTACGCGAGAGACTGATCATCGATTCAAGTGCCAACTTCTTCCTCAATCCTCTTGTGCCTCCGGCACCCAGACGCAGGGCGTCTGGGCCACCCGGCGATGCGTCTAACATGTCAGCCTCTGGAATCATTCCCCATATATCATTAACGAGAACCATCCCGCCGGAACAATTCGAGTATGGCCACAATAAAGAGATGTGGTCCATAGATCATCGCATGACCTGGAATTAGGTACCAGAATGCACCTATCACAATGGCGAGTCCTGCAAGGCCATTGGCGACAGGGTGTTGAACCGTAATGCGAACAACAATCGCCACGGAAACAAGTACAACACCAATCAGCTGGTCACGTGCCGCAGTCTGTCCGAAGATACACCTTCCTTCATGCCTGTATGCAATGCTGATGCTAAGTTCTGCGCAACCCAGTGTAGCCAGTCAGGTGGAGACTGCCACTAAACGAGGAACCACGTTAGCTTATCCGACGAGTCGTATTGATATGCCTGAGCCAGTCTTCGTAGGGTGGGCCTCCCGATGAGAAGCCACACCCGTGCTTCTACAGCCCGCGCGATGAGCTCTTTTCGCCTGCCGTTCCAAGCGATGGATGCAGCGTTCTGGTCCTCGGGCTTCGCCGTCCCGATTGCCACTCCGGATTTGAGCAATTCCTTCAGCAAATTGCGATCTGCTTGACTTGATGGCAATGGCCAGCGACAACAATCTAACGAGGCTCGGGGCGCCATCTCAACCAATGCCACGCTGCCGTAACGAGTGTGGATCAACACAGATGAAATGCCCAAGAGGAATGATAAGCAGCAGCGCACATCGAATCCTCCGGCGAATAAGGTGCAGCGTTGCCTTGTCCCTACTGACCGCGTGCATGTGCAGCGGCTGCAGCAAAGGTGATGACGCCATGCCAGCGAACCGGTCTCAAAAGAAGCCCCAAAATCGTTCCGATCAGTTTGTGCCTATTGAGCCGGCCCTGACGTTTCAAGTGGAGTCACCGGAAGATGATCCGACAGTGAAAAACGCCGGCCAGCCCGATCCCGCGGGCGAGCAGGTGCGAGCGAGCTCGCAAAAGGCTCTTAACGCGGCCGGCTTTCAGTTTGCCAACAACTTGCCCACAGCTGGCCATCGCGCCGCGGTCGAAGGGAAATTGCGCCCTTTGCGAGAGATCGCTTCGCGGCTCATGGCGCTCGACGCGCTCTTCACATGGGTTACATCGCCAGAGTCGGTCTCGACGGAGCGGCTGCAGGCCTACATCAAGCGCAACGCGTTATTGGACCATTTGACGGGAGAGGAGCAAGAAATCCTGTCACTGTCGCGCGCAGACGCGAATTCGAAGCACAGCAACACAATCGGCTGGCGGCTGGAAAACATGTGGGCGCTTGCCTGGATTCTTGGATTTGATCCAGCCCCGGATGTATCCGGACAACTCTCGCAAGAAATCTCGCGGGCAGTTGTCTTGGATTTTCTGCCAGGACTCGATGCGACCGTGGATGATCTGTTGAACAAAGCTCAACCGCGATCGGAAGCTGAAGTTGTCTCACTCGAGGATCTGTTCTATTGCGCGCACAACGCTGTACGTTCCGCCCAGACAGGTTCGACATCATCGGTACCTGAAGACTTCCATCCGATTATCGACGGAGGCGCGGTTCACGAACGCCGCCATGCTCTTTCCTGGGCCTTGTCGCCTGGAGTAAATTGGGATGATGCTGACTTGACCACATAGTGCCGAATAAGTTCCAGGCGGCTAAGAAGCGCGCGTCTCCGGCGTGGGCCGAACGGCCTGCAAACAACCCCAGGAGCCGCCGCTTCATGATGACGAGTTCACGAAACTCCGGGGTACATCGAGAGAGTGTACGCCGCGGCGCTCTAGAAATTGAAGCGAAAGTAATTCGAAGAGCGGCAAGCAGCGAAACGATTTCGCTGCCCAAAGGGAGAATCAGCGGATCACAGTTTCTGAAAGAAACCCACATTGCACGCTGCGCACCTTTTGTTGGAGATTGTCCATTCGCTCTTTGGCAATTGGGACTACCAGCAACGTAACCGCGGCGGTCGGCTTGGGCGTGATGCTTTCGCGCATAAAAACGCGACGACCCGACCGGGAAGCACCGATCGGGTCGCCGACTGTTCAAGACCTGGCTGCTTTAGGCGTTGACTTGCGTCATGTGCTTAGTTGCAGCAAGGGTCGCAGCAGGGAACCGGGCAGCAAACCGTCACCGGAACCTGTTTGCACACGACGCGAGGAACGCAACGCGTCACGGTGTAGGCCACTTGCCGGGGCACGCAGCGCTTCACCTGGATCGTCTTTTGGTAGTGCACGGGCTTGCAGACCGTGTAGCACACTTGCTTGGTTCGAACTTCGGGAACCATCTTGCACACGGTGTATGTGCAGGTCTTCACCCGTTGTTCCGGAACCATCTTGCAAACCGTGTACGAGCAGGTCTTCACGTGTTGCTCAGGCACCATTTTGCAAACTGTGTACGAGCAGGTTTTGACTCGTTGCTCGGGCACCATCTTGCAAACTGTGTATGAGCAAGTTTTGACTCGCTGCTCGGGCACCATCTTGCAAACTGTGTACGAGCAGGTTTTGACTCGTTGCTCGGGCACCATTTTGCAAACGGTGTACGTGCAAGTCTTGACCCGTTGCTCGGGCACCATTTTGCAAACGGTGTACGTGCAGGTCTTCACCCGTTGCTCGGGCACCATTTTGCACACAGTGTATGTGCAGGTCTTCACTCGTTGCTCAGGAACCATGTGGCACACGGTGTAGGTGCATTCCTTCACTCGTTGCTCTGGAACCATCTTGCAAACCGTGTAAGTGCATTCCTTCACTCGTTGTTCCGGCACCATCTTGCACACGGTGTACGTGCAGGTTTTCACTCGTTGCTCGGGCACCATCTTGCAAACGGTGTACGTGCAAGTCTTCACTCGTTGCTCGGGCACCATCTTGCAGACGGTGTACGTGCAGGTCTTCACTCGTTGTTCCGGAACCATCTTGCAGACGGTGTACGGAATGACCTTTTGGTGAACTTCCTTCACCATGTGGCAAGTCTTGTACGTGCAGGTCTTCACTCGTTGTTCCGGAACCATCTTGCAGACAGTGTACGGAATGTCCTTGGTGAGGACTTCACGTTCGTAGCGAACGCAGTTGATTTGACGCTCGCGGATTTCCGGAACCCAGATCTTCTTGCAGATCTTGCGCGGCGGGCATTGGACCTGAACTTGCTTGGTAGCACCGGGGCGATAAACGCAACGGCAGCAGCAAGGATCCCATTCCCAGCAACCAGGCTCCTGGATGCACTTGGTGATGACCGGGCCAGGGCACTCTTGGATTTGAGTTTCCCAGTGACCGCAGTTCTCTTGAATCGTCTTCGTGTAGTGGACAGGCTTGCAAACGGTGTAGCAGCACTGACGGACGCGAGTCTCGTACACTGGCTTGCAGACCGTGTAGCAAATGTCCTTCGTGTGGGTTTCCCACACTGGCTTGCACGTCACATAGTTGCAAACTCGCTGACGAGTCTCGTAGACGGGCTTGCAGACCGTGTAGCAGATGTCCTTCGTGCGAGTCTCGTAGACCGGTTTGCAGACCGTGTAGCAGATGTCTTTCGTCCGAGTCTCGTAGACCGGCTTGCAGACCGTGTAGCAGATGTCTTTCGTCCGAGTCTCGTAGACCGGCTTGCAGACCGTGTAGCAAATGTCTTTTGTCCGAGTCTCATAGACCGGCTCGCAGACCGTGTAGCAAATCTGCTTGGTGCGAGTCTCGTAGACGGGCTTGCACACC